>NZ_JBEZYD010000006.1:0-515589 GCF_040638335.1 Nonomuraea sp. NPDC026600 | reverse complement strand
CGGCCCCACCTACTCGACGGCTGTCTCGCCCAGACCGGCCTGATAATCGAACACCCCTTGAACACATGACCGACCCTACGAATTCAGCCTGTGTACCTGTCTCCCGGCAAGTCGATCCTCGTCGACGAAAGCCGGATCGCCACACTTCCCGGCGTCGCCTACTCGGGCACGCCCACCCCGCCCGCAGCCAGCCCGGCGGCGGGCGGGGTGACGGTCAACATCGAGAACGCGACCGTCACACAGGAGTCGGACTTCGCCAAGTTGGGCGCCCAGTTCGGGTTCGAGTACATGGCCCACGCCTGAGCAGGAAGGAGACCTAATGCCTTGGGATCCGGCTTCGGGGATCACGTACGGCGAGTGGCTGCGACGTAAGGGGATCCAGGTTCGGCCAGCGGGCTGGACCTGGGCTACCCGTGACCAGGTGCTCGCGGACTCGCCGACCCGCAAGACGGTGCGCGATCAGGCCGGTAATGACGTGACTGAACGCACCGACGCGAGCGGATACCACCGCGACGTCCAGATCAACTTGAGGAGCTAGCGGTGGCCATCACTCGCGACCTGATGTTTGTGGACACCCAGGTCAAGGCGCTAACGAATACGATCGCCCTCAATCTGGGGGACGCCGGCGCGGGCGCGTTCAAGATCGCCTTGTTTCAGGATTCGATCACACCGGACGCCTCCCAGACCAACCCCGCCTACGGCAGCTCGCCGTTCGCCTCCGGCGAGGTCAGCGGCGCCGGCTACTCGGCGGGCGGCCTGGCGTTGACCAGCGTCGTATTCGAGGAGCTGTCGGGGTCGCCGGGCTGGATGCGGTGGGACTTCGCCAACCCCTCCTGGGCGTCCTCGACGATCACGGATGCGAAAGGCGCGCTGTTCTACGCGACCGGCCTCAGCAACAGGGCCGTGCTGTTCCGCAGCTTCGTCCAGACCTACTCCAGCCAGGACGGCACATTCAGCGTGAACGTCCACGCCGACGGCGCGTGCAAGCTCAACGTGGTCGGCCCGCTCCTCTAACCCCTGATCTTCGCCCCGCCCGTGTGCGGGGCATTCGCATGTCTGGAGCCTCTTCCATGACCTTGTACATCGCCTTCAACGCCGCGATGGCGACGACGGCCGCGCCCGTCCCGGTCACCACCGGCACCGCGATCAAAACCATGCTGCAGATCGCCACCCCCGCAACCAAGATGATCAAACCAGTCTGGTGGGGGATCTCGTTCTCCGGGTTCGCGGCCGCCGCGCCGATCGTGTGCGAGCTGGTCGAAACCAATGTCGCCGCCACCGTGACCGCGCACGTGGCGGCCGGAGTGCAGCCGTACGACGACCCGGGCGCGTTGGCGTCGTTGATGACGTTGGGCACCAGCGCGACGGGCTACACGGCCTCCGCCGAAGGCTCGATCACTGCGACGAGGCATGCCGACCTGAAGCAGGTGGCGCCGACCAGCCAGTACGACTACCTGTGGCCGTTGGGCCGGGAGTTCAAGGTCGGAGCCAGCAAGTTTTTGCGGGTGCGGGTGACGGCGGCTGCCGCGGTCAACGCCACCTGCTTCGTCGTCTGGGAGGAGTAGCGCCGTGGCGCTACTCGTCGACGCCTCAACGCCTGCGATCGTCACCGGGACCACGCCGAAAGCCACAGCGTCGTTCACGGCGCCTGCGGACAGCCTGCTGGTGGCGTTGTGCGCGTCCAACTCTGGCGGCGTCACCCACACCGTCACCAACTCCGGCACCGGGCTCACGTGGACGTCCCGGAGCAAGCACGGCTCCCCCGACTCGGGCGCTTTCGTCGCGGCTGTCGAGGTGTTCACCGCTCCCGCGCCGACGTCAGCGGCCCGCACAGTCACGCTGACCAGCAGTAACGGCGGCGATCCGCTCGCGCTCAAGGTGCTGGTCATTACCGGCGCCGACCTCGCCTCCCCGGTGGGGCAGGTCGGCGAGGGCCACTCGACCACCAGCAACCTGACGGCCGCCGTCTACACGTCCAGTGTCGCGGGCTCTCGCGCCGTCGGCATCGCGTCGGACTCGCTGCAGTCCGGCTCCCCGACCAGCAGCGACACCGGGTTCGCCTGGGACACGGTGAGCGAAATGAGCGGGATCGCCGTCCACAAGGCGGCCGACACCGCGACGGCCAGCACCGCGGTCACGCTCAACTTCAACGGCAGCGGCAGCCGCGAATGGAACTGGGTGGCGGTCGAGATCCTTCCAGCGGTTATCCCCTTCCAGGCCGCGCACCCGCTCACTCCCGGCATGTCCGCGCCGATCTTCCGCGGCGCCTACTACTGACCTGGGGGCGTGAATGGCACGTTTGGGCCGCAGCTTCCCGATCCGCCCACTCACCACCCGACAGCTGTACCGGCGCGACGCGGACATCAATCTGCCCACGTTCGCGCTCGGCTGGGAGTTCCCGACGCTGACGGTGACGTCCCCGTCGGTGTCCATCCCGCTGCCGAGTTTCGCGCTCGGTTGGGAGTTCCCGTCCCTGTCGCTGCCTGTCGGGCTGCCCACGTTCGCGCTCGGCTGGGAGTTCCCGCAGCTGACCGTGTTCGTCCCGGTCAATCCCGGCGACGACCTGGACGGGCCCGGCCAGCTCAGCCTCAACGGGTTCAAGATGGGCGGCGGCACCCCCTACCGGCTGGACGAGCTGGTCGGCGTCGACTTCGACATGCCGCCGATCGACAACGGCAACGTCAACAACCCGTCCAGCGACGGGGCGCAGTCGGGCCGCAAGCTGGCCCAGCCGCGCATCATCACCGTCAGCTTCAAGGTCCGCGCCCCAGCGGACCAGATGCGCGAGACGATGGAGGCGTTCCGCGACAACACGCCCCTCGCCGACTCCGACGAGGAACTCGACCTCGCCATCCAGGTTGTGGACCGCATCTACGTCACCCGCGGCGCAGTCACCCGCCGCTCCGCGCCGATCAACAAGCAGTACCGGATCGGCCTGGCCAAAGCCGTGCTACAAATCGAATGCTCCGACCCGCGCCTGTACTCGCGTGACCTGGGCAGCGCGCAGATCACGGACGGCGGCACGGTCGAGGTCACCAACGCGGGCAACCGCAAAACGCGGCCGCTGATACGCATCCCGGGCCCGGCCCACACGCCGCGCCTACAGGTGTTCCGGACACTCGCCGACGGGTCCGAAGACCTGCGGGTCATCCAGTTCAACACCACCATCGCCGACGGCGACACGCTCACCGTCGACATCGCGCACGGCACCGCCGAACTCGCCGGCGGCACCAGCGTCACCCGCTACCTGACCGGGAGCGTCGCCCTGCCGTCGTGGGTGCTCGGCCGGGGCGTGTCCTCAATCGCGTACGCGACGGCGGACGGTACCGCTCCGGATGTGGTCGTGCTGTGGCGCCACGCCTGGCTGTAGGAAGGGGGGCGCGTGGTCGCCTCGGTTCGTTCCATCGCCGCCACCCCGAACGCCTTCTTCGCCGAAGGCAGCGCCGCCCGCGGCGACGTACAGCCCGGCGACCTGATGCTGGCCTTCTTCAGCCAAGGCCGCGGCAGCCTCGCCAACATGAACATCTCCGGCGGCGCCCCGTGGGGGTCGCCGATCGCATCCGTCGTCGGGCCGACCGGAAGCCAGCCGTTCGCGGGCACGAAGATTCTCCGCAAATACGCGGGCGCTGACGAGCCGGAGGCTTACGAGGCCACGTTCGGCTCCGACAACCTCGGCGCCGTCATCACCATCCTCGCCATCAAGCAGGGCGACGCGTCTGCCATCCAGATCGTGTCCGCGGACGGGTCCGTCGCCCCGGCCGTCACGCCCGGGGCAGCGTCCGGGCTGGAGATCCGTTACGGCGCGGCGTCCTCGTTCGGGCCTCTCACCTGGGCCGACCTGCCCGGCTACGACGGCCTGGACATGCAGGCCGACAACTTCGCCTCCATCAGCATCGCGGTCCGGCCCTACCTGTCGACATCGCCGATGGCCGCCGTCGACCTCGACCCTTCCTCCGACTCTTTCCCGATGCACGCCTTCACCGTGCTGGTCCACTCGTCGGGATCGGGCGGCACCCCTCCGACACCGCCTACTTTCCCGGTGTCGACGCCGGGCCGCGGCGAAGGCCACATCCGGACCAGCGTCCACGACCTGCTGACCGGCGAGTACTTTGACGACATTTTCCCGTCCGGCCTGACGCTGTCCCGGCTGAACTCCCAGCCGGGTGCGTGGCGCGGCCGGCTCGACCTGGCTTCCCGCTCCGAGGCGAAGAAGATCGGCGAGATGTTCCCGCCCGACTACGGCGACATGACGGCTGGCCCCGGACGCCTGGTTGTGCACACCTACCGGTCTGGCGTGCTGTGGGGCATCCACTGGTTGCACACCACCGACGAAGGCCAAGACGCGAGAGGCAACCCCTACCTCGAGGTCAGCGGCAGCACTCTTGACGCCTACCCGTTGTATGTCGCCATCGAAGAGCAGCTCAGCCTGGGCGACGACCAGCTGCAGAACGCGAGAGACCTCATCACGCACATGCAGGCAACCCCGGCATCGAACATCGGGTTGGGCTTGCAGGCGGGCAGCTCGGGCGTGATCCGGCTCTTGGAGGTCGTGCCAGGCCCGAACGTGTTCTACGGCAACACCTTGCAGGACTATGCCAAGGCGTCCGACGGATTCGAGTTCGTCGTCAACCCGCGCATCATCGACGGCGGCATCATCCGCAGCTTGGAGTTCGGCGCCCCCAAGCTGGTCGGGTCGGGCGTGCACACGTTTTTTCAGGGTGATGACGGCGGCACCATCACCTCGTGGCGCATCACCCGCTCCGCCCTCGCTGGCGCCACCCGCTGGGGCGCGTACGGCGGCACACCGCAGCAGGAGGACGCCACCCAAGGCGCGGTCCCGGTGAAGGGGGCGCTCGTCACCACCCCGCACGTCGCCGCAGGCTATCCGCTGATCGACAAGCGGCCCACTCACCCCGGCGCCAGCACCGACCAGACGGTGGTCGACCGGTTCGTCGAATACTGGGCGAACCGCGCGGCCGGGGCTCCGCCTGTCTTCAGCTTCGAGGTGACGATCGGCTCAGAATCCACGCTCGGCCCCAACAGCATCGGCGACCAGGTGCGCGCCGTGCTCGACAACCCGCGCTATCCGATCCGGGCCGACGGCTCCGCGTCGTTCGACAAGAGCCAGCGCCTCATCGGGTGGGAGCTGACTCCCGCCGATCGGGGCGCGGGCGGCAAGGACAAGTTGAGGCTGATCACGGAGACGGGGATCGAAGAGTGAGCATCTACGACCCGGTCGGCTCGACCGACGTGCGCATCGTCAAAGAGCTGGAGGCGCGCATCGCCGCCCTGGAGACTCTGGTGCGTACGGTGACCGGTGCCCCGGTCACCAAGGCGAGCGGGCCTCTGTTCGTGCCGAATGCGTCCACGCCGGCCACACCGTCCGGCGGCATCCGGATCTATGCCGTGGGCGGCACGTTCCGGGTCATCCAGTCGGACGGCACCGTCAAGGAGATCTCCGAGTTCACCCCGGCCGCCAACATCGTCGTGCCTGGGATCAGCGCGCCGAACGCGCCCTCCAGCTACAGCCAGTCGCAGGCGCAGGCGATCTCAGACGGCCTGGCCACCACCTACAACAGCCACCTCGCGCTCGTACTCAGCCTGCGCGCGGCCGGGATCCTCGTCTGACCGGGCCGGAACACCTCCTGATCGTGGCTGCCCGCGGGGCTTGGATGCGGGCCTAAGGGAGCGCGGGCGGCCACCCCTTCTCCAAGCCCGCGACAACCATGTATGGAGGTAGCCGCGTGCGAGCGCTGAAACGCACCGCCCACCAACTCTGGAGCCCGGTCAGCCGGCGCGTGGGCCACCGGGGGACAGCCTTGCTGTTCTTCGCTCTGGTGGATCTCGTGTACTCGGCCAGCCTGGCATCGGCGCCTCCCGAAACGCTCGCGTCGCCGTCGTACGTGTTCCTCGCCCAGCTGCTGCCCATCCCAGCGTGGGCTGTTGTGTGGCTCGTCGTAGGGATGCTCTGCCTGGTGCAGGCGTTCATGAGGACGGACCGGCTGGCATTCGCGTGCGCGTCCGCGTTGAAGGTCGGCTGGGGGCTGATCTATCTGGTCGGCTGGATCGTCGTCGATCTGCCGCGCGGCTACGTGGCCGCGGCTATCTGGCTCGGTTTCGCCGGGTTCGTGCACGTCATTTCTCAATGGCCAGAACCTGGAGGTGACCGGTGACCGACCCGTCCGTGCTGGTAGCGATCGTGGCAGGGATCGCCGCGATCATCGGGGCGTTCTTCTCCTACCGGGCCTCGACGCGGGCGACATCGATCGAGTCGAGCAAGGTGGATGCGGCGGCGTTCGAACGCGCGAAGAGCATCTACGAGGGGTCGCTGCGGGAGCTGGAACGCCAGCTGGAGCGCATGCGGGAGCAGTTCGATCGGGTCAACCAGCAGCTGGCCACGGAGCAGGACACCTCCAGCGCGCTGCGAAGCCAGCTACGGACGTTGCGGAGCCACGTGGAAGAGCTGGAGCGGACCGTCAACGACCTGCGGCTGCAGCTGACGTTGGCCGGGATCAAGCAAAGCACGGAGGGAACCTGATGCCGTATCTGACTCAGCTCGCCACGGTGGCCAGACGTACCGGCTACCCGGTCGTCGAGGTGGCCGGGTGGAAGACGCGCGGGCACGGCCCGCAGCCCGCCGTGCGTGGCATCGTCGCTCATCACACTGCTGGGCGTGACGACATGCACGTGGTGAGGGATGGCCGCCCCGGATTGGATGGGCCGCTCTCCCATGTCTGGCTCCAGCACACCGGCCGGATCTATGTGGTGGCGGCCGGGAAGTGCTGGCACAACTACCCGTCCACCTCGGCGAACCACGACAACAGCCACGCGCTCGGCATCGAGGCGGAGAACGACGGCCACGAGCCGTGGCCGGCCGCCCAGCTCGACGCCTACCGCAAGCTGTGCGCCGAACTCTGCCGGGCGTTCGGACTGACCCCCAGCCGCGTGAAGGGCCACAAAGAGGTGCAGCCGGGCAAGCCGGACCCGCACGGCGTCGACATGGACCGGTTCCGGGCCGACGTCGCCGAACTGCTGCTCACCGAGCATGACGGGCCGCCCGCCTGGCTGCGCCCTCTCAAGTACGTGTCCGGCCGGCCGCTGATGATGGGCCAGGACGTGCGCACCTGGCAGGCCGCCCTCAACACGAAGCTCGACGCCAAGCTGGCCGTCGACGGCGCCTTCGGCTCGAAGACGGCCGCCGGGACGCGCACCTTCCAGCGCCGCGAGGGCCTGGCCGTCGACGGCATCGTAGGCCCGGCCACGTGGGCCGCTGCCTGGTAGGCCGCCCACTCCCCCTCATCGTCCCAGGCCCGTGTGCCTGGGCTTTTTCATGTCCCCGAGCAAGGAGCTCGATCTCCCAATGGTCAAAAAGTTCGCTGCCCTCATCACCGCCGTCGTCTTCGGCGTGCTCGCTCTCGGCGCTGTCGCCACCGCGTCGGCCGTCACGGCGCCTGTGAAGGCGTACGGCATCTGCATCGCGAAGACCGGCGCGGTCCGCGTCCTGGAGGCCAAGGCGCTCTCGAAGAGCCGGTACGGCAAGTGCAAGACCGGCGAGCAGCGCGTCCTGGTGCCGTCCGTCGACGGCGTGCCGAAGGCCATCAACGGCAAGTCGGCGTACGAGCTGTGGGTCGCCCAGCCCGGCAACGCGGGCAAGACCGTGGCTGACTTCCTGGCCTCGCTGAAGGGCGCCGACGGCAAGGACACGTCGCTACCTGCCAAGGTCCAGTTCAAGTTCGACGGCGTCACCGCGGTGTGCACGAAGGGCGCCGACACCGCAGCCGGGATCCCGGCCTACGACTGCGTCAAGCCGTAGTCGACACCACCAGCTTGATCGCCCCGGCGCCATCCCGGCCCGGGGCATCCGCATCTCCTGGAAGGGGAGAAGCATGCACGGAGAGCCCGTCACCTACCCCAAGCCGAAGGTCGAGGCGAAGGTGAAGGCCGGCACGGCAGGCGCCTACCTCGGACTGCTCGCCCTCCTGGCGCCGCTGCAGGCGATCCAGGCGAACTTGGACTTGATCGCGTTCCTGCCCGACTGGCTGGAGACCTTGGCCATCCCGCTCGTGCCCGGCCTCATCGTCTACGTGGCCGGGTATGTCACCAAGCACGAGCCGCGGCCTGATCTGCCAGTCGGCCAGCGGTAGCGGAAACACCGGCTGCAGGCGTACCGTGGCCTCGAGCCTCGGGACGTAAGAGCCCCCCGTTCCTCCTTCGGGAGGGGCGGGGGGCTCTTCGTCGTGTCTACCGGCGTAACTCGCCCTTGCCGCCGCAGCGTCGGCATGTGCCGTACGCCCGTCGGTTGATCCACGAAGTTCGTTTACCTGATCCCTTACAGGCGCGGCAGTACTTCTTCGGGTGCCGCGACCGGTCCCACCATAGATAGATCACCACAAGCGTGACGATGACGAGCGTGAGCTCCATGGGTGCGTCCTTCCAGAGCCCTCCAAGGGCCCGGCAAAGCCTGAAATCGGGGGGGTGGCCGAGGGGGTCTACCGGCCCTACCGCGCACGTCAGCGCGGGCAGAGGCGAGGTAGACCCCGTCCGGCGGGTAGAGGCCGGGTAGACCCTCTACGCGGGGGTGAACAGCGCTTCCAGGTCGGCGCGGCGGTAGCCGTTCCTGTTGACGCCGCCGATCTTCACGTCGCCCGGCTGGACGCCGTGCGGCTTCAACACCCGGGCGATCCGGGCCGCCGTCCAGCCGGGGCCGAGCGCGTCCACGAGCTCGGCGGTGTGCATCCGGTCGGCCTCGCCCATCGCGGCCAGGATGTCCTCGACCGGGTCGGCCGCCGTCTCCTGCTCGGCAGGCGGGAGCGTCCCGGCCGCGCGCCGCAGCTCGTACGCCGCGGCGGCCACCTCCTGGAGGTCGGTGCCAGCGTCGTCGAGGAAGTAGGAGCGGACCTTCACCGGGTCGCTCCCGTCGGCGTCGAGGATGCCGACGCCGCGGTGAGAGCGCGGGATGTCGGACGCGTTGTATCCGGCGCCGGCCGCGCCCTGGCCGAGCACTGCGTTGGAGGCGGTGGTGTCGGGGCAGCGCATCGCCCAGCGCAGCGAGCACACGCCCTTGAGCGGGCCGGGGATGGCGTCGGTGGTCATCCGCTGCGTGGCCAGAACGAGCAGCACCCCGGCGGCCGGGCCGCGGGAGGCGATGTCGACCATCACCTCGACGATCTCCTCCCCCTGCGGCGAGGTGACGTAGTACCGGGTTTCGTCGACCACGGTCAGTTCGACGTCGACGCCGAACTGGCGGCACAGCTCAGGGGTGAGCTTCGTCGACCCGCCTGCGTCGTCGAGCATGTCGAACACGCGCTCCATCTGGTCCTGCATGCGCCGCAGGTGGGCGAGCAGCGCGGGCGCGTTCCTCTTGATCGCCGTGTGCGCGATCTTCCGCCACGGCCTGTGATCTCCCGCGCCCTTCCCGTCGAACAGGTGAATCTTCGGGGTGACGGCGAGCGCGGCCGTGCCGATGATGCCGTTGACCGCTGCTGATTTCCCGGCGCGCGGCTCCCCGGCGACGAGGAGGGAAGCGTCGACCAGGCGCAGCCGCTCGGGCCGGCCGCGCCCGTTCACCCCGGCCGGGACACCCTTCCAGAAGTCCATGGGTTCGGTACGGCCGAGCAGCGGCGACGCGTACACCTTCAGGAACGGGTCGGCCTTGGCGACGAACACGGCCAACCTGCCCGCGTGCTCGGGCAGCAGCTCGAACACGACCTGCGTCTCCCCCACGCCGAGCGCCGACGCGAAGTCGGCTTCCTTGCCGAGGCAATGCCGGGCGCGCTGCCCGCCGGGCAGCTGCAGGATGGTCGACCAGCCGCCCTCCTCCGTCAGCACCGGCGAGGCGAGCTTCATGCCCTCCGCCCGGCCGAGCTTGGCGTCGATCGCCGCACGGACGACGACGTTCTCTTGAGGGGTGCCGCCCTTCCTGCCGGGAAACTTGAACGGGACCGGCCGGGCGACGATCCGCTTGCGCACCTCGACGGCCGTGCCCAGCGTGACGAGCGCCCCGAGCGACAGAAGCGGCGCCGAGGTGCTCCACAGTGCGGTGGCGGCGGCGGTCGACGTGAAGTAGCCAGCCCCGACCATCCATGCGGTCCGCCGACGCCGGGTGCGCACCGCCTCGCGGAACACGTGGTCGTCGGTGGCGGCATAGTCGTCGGCCCGGATCCACCGCCATGCGATCGACGCCAGGCGGGTGGTGCCTGAGATGGGTGCGGTGCTCGACCGGTAGACGAATTTCACGGTGCGGCGCCCGTACTTGCCCTGCCGTACCCGGTGGACGGCTTGGCGTACCCGGGCGCCGCGGCGGGGCTTGCGCCAGAAGTCGGCCGAGGTCTGCGGACGCTGGAAGGTGTCGGCGGGCTCCGTCATGACCACCGCCGCTTCTTTACCTGCTCGTCGGACTGCTGGCGCTGCTTAACCTCGGCCGGGTCGAACGGACTGCGCGTCTTGCCCTTGGCGGTGCGCCGCAGGAGGTCGGCCCACTGCTCGTCACTGATCCAGCCTGACTTGCGCTTGCCGCTCACGGAGCCACCGCTGTACCGGTCGTGGACGACCCGTTGAGAGACGGCACGGCAGCCCCGGCGGGCACCAGCTGCGGAACGGTCGGCACTGCGGGTCCGGACAGGTCCCGTTCCACCTCGGCGATGATCTCCTCGGCCTCGCGCTGCTCCAATCCCCACCGGTTCGCGAGGGGCCTCCGGCCGATGCGCTTGTTGCCGGGCTGGAGGCTCTCCTCGAAGGTGAGGCGTGCCGCCTCGTACCGGTCCACCGGCAGAACGGTCACGACCTGTACCACTTCGACGGGCACCTCGATGGGCTGGCACACGTGCTGTTCGGCGACCACCTCGGCGACCCGCTGGACGGTCTTGCGGCTGGTGCGGACGATCCACATCAGCAGTTCGTACGCGCCGACGAACGCGACCGGCGCGAGGGCGCTGAGCAGCCGCGATCCGGTGCCGCCGTCCCAGCCGTTGGCCACGTTCGCGACCAGCGTGACCGCGCCGCCGCCTCCCAATGCGACCTTGGCCAGGAGCGGCACAGGCATGCCGCGGCGCGAGCAGTAGACCATGACGAGCGACGCCATCACGATCACACCGTCGGACATGGCCGGGTAGAGGACGGCCATGTCCCGGTGCTCGCCGAGCGCGATGGAGAGGGCGAAGAAGTGGTGGTACGAGACGTAGCCGGCGGCGGCTGCGACGCCGAGCAGGATGATGACGGCGAAGCCGCGGATGACGTGGTCGCCAAGCCGGGGTGTGCCGGTGTCCGGAGGTGTCACGGCGGGCGGTACAGGGCGCCGGCGGAGGAGGCGGAGCGGGCCGGCGATTGCCCGCCGGATCCGACAACGTCGCGGCTTCGGCCGGTCTTCGGGGTTCACTGGCGCGCTGGCTGGCGCGGCCATATCGTGCTGCATGGTTCGGACTCCAAGTTGAGTTGGTGTCTGAGCTGGCACGAAGCCCACCCGGTTGGCGCCGGGTGGGTCTTCGTGTTTACGGGGCTTGGTTGAGGGTCTCCGCCCCACCCCTCCAAGAGCCGGCGGAGACCCTCGCCTCCCGGGGTGCTCCGTCGTAGTGACGTACGACGGGCGCCCCGAGAGGAGTCGTTGGGCCCGGCCGCCACGGAGAGGTTGAGGGGCTCGCGTGGCGACCGGGCTGTCTAAGGGCGGTGCTCCTGCGTCGCGATGAGATGTAGCGCCACAAGGTCGTCGAACACCTGCCTGGCGCGGCCGGTCGAACCTCTGGCCGTCTCCACGATCGGCGTCGCATCCAACAGGAGTGTTACGACGTACGCGCCGCCCTCCTGGAGCAGCTGGTACTGGTTGCAGCACGACGCCTCGACCACCCGGGTTCGGTTCCCGGACGGGATGTAAGGCGTCCACTCGTGGTTAGTCATTGGGGGGTTCGCCACATCTTGAGCTGGATCCCGAAGGCAACAGCCATCACCCCCCAGCAGGAAGGGTTGTCCGCGTACTTGCCTGGGAAGTTGAGCATCTCCACCAGCACATCAAGCGCGACGCGCTCTACCTCGTTGGCGGGGTGAAAGCCGCTCGTGGATTCCTGCTGCCCAGCGTTGTAAATGTAGAAGAGGCCATCCACGCCCTTATGCAGCTTGTAGGCGCGTGGTGGGGGTGGCGGCCTCCTCGGGTACGTCACGACACCACCCCGCGGATGTTGGTCTCCCGCATCGCCTGGTGCAGCAGCCCCGCGTTTCGATCGGCGAGCGGCTGCCGCTCGCGATCCCACGTTCGGTGTCGGGCCAGCCAGGCGCGGTCCTGCCGCCGCCACACCACCCAGGTGGGGAAGGCGCGCATCAGTAGGTCGCACATGTTGACGGCGTGAGCGGGGTCGTCGTAGTAGGCGGCCGTCTCTTCCTGGTTCACGGTCGACCTAGCCCCAGAAGACCGTAATGCCGCACGCCTTGCACTTCTTGGTGGCGGTCGCGGGGTCGGTGACGATGGGCCCCAGGTGGCCGCTTGGGGGGGCAGGGCTTGAGCGCTGTCTGCCACGTGTATGCGATGGCGAGCCCGGTGCCCACGATCAGTGCCTGCCTGCCGTTCGCTGCGGTGCGCACGTGGCCGGAGCCCAGGTGGGTGACGAGGAGCGTGCCGTCGCCGATCTTCACGATGTCGCAGTCGGGGACGTACAGAGCCGGTTCGGGAGCGTTGGCCATACCGCGAAGCTAGCACATGTACGTACAGGCAAACAGACTGTATAAGTGGCTATACGCATAGACGAACAAGATCACAATATGTCTGTCTGTCTATACCCTCACCTCTGTGGAGATCAATGTGCGCTCGCACGTGCCCGTCTACATCCAGCTCGCCACCGGGCTGCGCAAAATGATCAGCACTGGCGAACTGACAGCCGGACACGTCTTCCCCGGCGAACACCAGATGGCCCAGGACTACGGCGTCGGCCGCGAAGCCGTACGTAAAGCCCTCGGCGTCCTCCGACAGGAGGGCCTCGTAGCGACCAAGCGCGGCGAAGCCTCGACCGTGCGCGCTCAGCCCGAACGCCGCCGCATCGAGTTGGAGCCGGGCGTGCTCGCCTGGTTCCGACAGAGCACACCCGACGAGCGGATCGACCTCGGTATCGACGAGGGCGTCGGCCTGGTGGTACTGGAGCGGGAAGGCGAGCCGGCGCAGCTGCTGCCGGCCGACGAGGTCGTCCTGACCGCGAAGGGGAGCAAGGCTCGCCAGAGCTGAAATGGCAGTGCCCGACCGCCGCGGCGAGGGCTAATTCGCGGACGGCGGCCAGGCAGCCACGACGGTAACATCCGCAGGTCATCCCGGTCTATAGGTACCTATGAGCCCGCGTGCGCACTCTTGCGTACGGAGGCATGCGCGTGAGCCCCTACGCTGCCGTTCATGATCAATTGGCGGGACGACCTTCCTCGGTGGGAGCAAATCGTCAGGGTCGTCAAGCGGCGCATCGACTCGAAGGAGTGGCCGCCCGGCCGAATGATCACGGAGCGCGGGATTATCGAGGAGTTCGGCGTCGCGAAGATCACCGCGAGGAAGGCGATTGCGGGACTCCGGGAGCGCGGTTTGATCTATACACGGCCGAACCTTGGGTCGTTCGTGGGGCCTGAGCCGCCGGACGACGAGGATGCCTGATCCGTCGGGATGACCACGCCCCGTCACCGGTTTCGGTGGCGGGGCGTTTCATGATCGTGCGCCGCTGGTGCGTCATGATCTTGAGATATACAGAGACACCCCGAGACACCTAGAGACGCATTCTGTTGTCTTTCTGCTGGTCAGGCTAACGCTCTACTTCCTGGCCAGCAGTGCCACGCACTCCACATGGTGGGTCATCGGAAATGCGTCAAAAGCCCGCATATCCACCAGCTCATAGCCGTCATCGCCCAGCCAGGACAGGTCGCGGGCCAGTGTCGCCGGGTCGCACGAGACGTACACGATCCGCGACGCCTCCAGCGCGGCGACCCGGTGGACCACCTCGAGCCCGAGCCCCGACCGGGGCGGGTCGACGACGACGATGTCGGCGCGCTCGATCTGGAACCGGTCCAGCGCCTCCTCCACCCGTCCCCGCTCCACCCGGGCCTGCGGCAGGTCGCGGAGGTTGGCGCGGGCGTCGCGGACGGCGGCCGCCTCCGACTCCAGGCCGAACACCGCGCCCTCGGCCCCCACGCCCTCCGCCAGGCCGGCGGCGAACAGGCCGACCCCGCAGTAGAGGTCCAGGGCCCACTCTCCGGGCTCCGGCGCGGCGTAGGACAGGACGGCGTCGAGCAGGGTCTCGGCGGCGCCCGGATGCACCTGCCAGAAGCCGCTGCCCGCCACCCTGAACTCCCGGTCGCCCACCTGCTCGTGCAGCACCCCGGAGCCCTTGCGCGGCACGGTGTGGCCCTTGCCCTGGTCGAGCAGGATCGAGGCGGACGCGTCGAGGTCCGGGACGGTCACGCTGCGCCTGGGCCGCGGCTTGACCACCACGGCCCGGTCGCCGGCCGAGGAGGCGATCACCTCGACGACGGACGCGCCGCGCCACTCGCGCTGCTCGGCGCCGACGGCCTCCACCTCCGGGTGCGCGATCAGGCAGGCGTCGACCACCTCGATGTCGTGCGAGCGGTGCTTGCGGAAACCGAGCTCGCCGTCGGGCCGGGCGGCGAACTGGACGCGGGTGCGCCAGCCGAGCCCGTCCTTGGCGCCCGGCACCTCCTCGACCACGACCGCACGCTCGATGCCGGCCAGCCTGCTGAGCTGCTCGGCGACCACGGCGGCCTTGAGGCCGCGCTGTGCCTCCAGAGTGGCGTGCTGCCAGTCGCAGCCGCCGCAGCGGCCGGGGCCGGCGAAGGGGCAGGGCGGGACCACGCGGTCGGGTGACGGGTCGAGCACCTGCACGGCGTCGGCCCGGAGGAAGCGGGTGGTCTCCTCGGTGACCTCGGCGATGACCCGCTCGCCTGGCAGCGCGTGTCGGACGAAGACCACGCGCCCTTCATGGCGCGCCACGCACCAGCCGCCATGGGCGACCGGACCTACCGTCAGCTCGAGAGATGCCTGTTCCACACGGACACCCTATGCCCTGACCGACCCTGCCACTTTCCGGACTTAGCCTGCTACAGGGAGTGGTCGCTCGCCTTGATCTCGTCCTTCGCCTTGATGTCCTTCTTGACGACCTGGGGTCCCGCCCGGCGCGAGGCGCCCGGCGCGAGCGGCTCGGGCCGGCCCTTGAGCCGGTCGGCGGAGTGGAGCTGCCACGGCACGCTCGTCACCATCACGCCCGGCTTGAACAGCAGCCGCGCCTTCAGCCGCAGCGCGCTCTGGTTGTGCAGCAGGTGTTCCCACCAGTGCCCGACCACGTACTCGGGGATGAACACGGTCACCACGTCGCGCGGTGAGCGGCGGCGCAGGGTCTTGACGTAGTCCAGGATCGGCTGGGTGATCTCCCGGTACGGGGAGTCGAGCATCTTCAGCGGCACCGGGATGCCCAGGCGCTCCCACTCGTCCTGGAGGTGCCGGGCTTCGGCGCCCTCGACGCCGACGGTGATCGCCTCCAGCGTGGACGGCCTGGTGGCGCGGGCGTAGGCGAGGGCACGCATCGTCGGCTTGTGAATCTTGGAGACGAGCACGATCGCGTGGTTGCGCGACGGCAGCATCGACTCGTCGAACTCCTCGGTGATCTCCAGCTCGACCGCCACGTTGTCGTAGTGGCGCCGGATGGCCTTCATCATGAGGAACAGGACCGGCATCGCGAAGCACACGATCCAGGCGCCGACCAGAAACTTGGTCAGCAGCACGACGACCAGCACCAGCCCGGTCATGATGCCGCCGAAGAAGTTGATCACCCGCGAGCGGTGCATCTGGTGCCGGATCCTGGGGTCGGTCTCGGTCTTGAGATGGCGGGTCCAGTGGATGACCATGCCGATCTGGCTGAGCGTGAAGGAGACGAACACGCCGACGATGTAGAGGTTCAGCAGCCGGCTGACGTCGGCGTTGAACCCCCACAGCAGCAGGCACGCGCCCAGCGCCAGGATGACGATGCCGTTGGAGAAGGCCAGCCGGTCGCCGCGGGTGTGCAACTGGCGGGGCAGGTAGCGGTCCTGGGCCAGGATCGAGCCGAGCACCGGGAAGCCGTTGAAGGCGGTGTTGGCGGCCAGGAACAGGATGAGCGCGGTGACCGCCGAGATGATCACGAACGGCAGCGAGCCGCCGCCGAAGACCGCGTCGGCCACCTGCGCGATGATCGGCTGCTGGTAGTAGCCGGGGCCGACCGGCGACCCGTCCGGCAGGTGCAGGTCGTGGGCCACCACCGACGGCTCGGCCACCTTCACGCCCGAGGCCAGGCCCAGCGCGATGATGCCGCCGAACATGGTGATCGACACCAGGCCCATCATGAGCAGCGTGGTGGCGGCGTTCTTGCTCTTGGGCTTGCGGAAGGCGGGCACGCCGTTGCTGATGGCCTCGACACCGGTCAGCGCCGCGCAGCCGGAGGAGAAGGCGCGCAGGATCAGGAAGGCGGCGGCGAAGCTGGTCAGGTTCGCCTGCTCGGCGTCGATCGTGAACCCGGCGCTGGGCGCCCGCAGGTCGTCGCCGAGCACCAGCAGCCGGAAGCCGCCCCAGGCGATCAGCCCCAGCACCGCGAGCATGAACGCGTACGTCGGGACGGCGAAGGCCGCCCCCGACTCGCGCAGGCCGCGCAGGTTGACGACGGTGAGCAGGATCACGATGACGATGGCGACGGCCGGCTTGTGCTCGCCGACGAACGGGATCGTGGCGCCCACGTAGTCGACGCCGTTGGCGACCGACACGGCCACGGTCAGCACGTAGTCGACCATGAGCGCGCTGGCCACCGTCAGCCCGGCGTTCTTGCCCAGGTTGGTGGTGGCCACCTCGTAGTCGCCGCCGCCGCTGGGGTAGGCGTGCACGTTCTGCCGGTACGAGGCCACGACCGTGAGCATCACGACCACGACGGCGATCGCGACCCATGGACTGTAGGAGTAGAACGACACACCCGCCAGCGACAGGATGACCAGAATCTCCTGCGGCGCGTAGGCCACGGAGGACAGGGCGTCGCTGGCGAAGATCGGCAGGGCTATGCGTTTGGGCAGCAGTTGCTCGTGAAGCTGGCCACTTCTGAGCGCCCGCCCCACAAGCACGCGTTTGACAAGATCCGTTACCTTCGCCACGTAACGAAATGCTAGTCCCCCGTGCCAGGGGCGCCGACGCGGCGCTCCCCTATCGGGCCATACTGGTGTCGAGCAACCGGTCGACCGCGAGGTGCGGGGGAGTATGCATATAGTGATCATGGGCTGTGGCCGGGTCGGTTCGACTCTGGCTCACATCCTCGAGGACAACGGCCATACGGTCGCGATCATCGATCGCGATCCGCAGGCCTTTCGCCGGCTGCGTGCCGGTTTTCGCGGGCGGCGGGTGACCGGCGTCGGATTCGACCGTGACGTGCTCACCGAGGCGGGCATCGAGTCCGCGGCCGCGTACGTGGCGGTCTCCAGCGGCGACAACTCCAACATCATCTCCGCGCGCGCGGCGCGCGAGACGTTCGGCGTCGACAACGTGGTGGCCCGCATCTACGACCCGCGGCGGGCCGAGGTCTACCAGCGGCTGGGCATTCCCACGGTGGCGACCGTGCGGTGGACCGCCGACCAGATCCTGCGCCGCATCCTGCCGGAGGGCGCCGAGCCGCTCTGGCGCGACCCCACCGGCACCGTGATCCTGGCGGAGGTCGCCACGCATCCCGGCTGGATCGGCACCCGGGTCGTCGATCTGGAGGCACGGGCCAGGACCCGCGCCGCCTACCTCAACCGCATGGGCGAGGCCCTGGTCATCGCCGATGACACCGTGATCCAGGAAGGCGACGTGCTGCACGTCGTCGCCGCCGAGAACGACATGGAGCGGATCAACAAGGTGCTCGCCTTGGCACCGGAAGAGGACCACTGATGCGCGTCGCCATCGCCGGAGCGGGGGCCGTGGGCCGGTCCATCGCGTCCGAGCTGCTGGAGAACGGCCACGAGGTCCTCCTGATCGACATCGACCCCCGGGCCATCAAGATCGACAGCGTGCCGCGGGCGGAGTGGCTGCTGGCCGACGCCTGCGAGATCGCCTCGCTCGACGAGGCGGGTCTCAGCAACTGCCACGTCGTCGTCGCCTCCTCCGGCGACGACAAGGTCAACCTCGTGGTGTCGCTGCTGGCCAAGACCGAGTACGGCGTGCCGCGCGTGGTGGCCCGGATCAACCACCCCAACAACGAGTGGCTGTTCAACGAGTCGTGGGGCGTGGACGTGGCGGTCTCGACACCCCGCCTGCTGAGCGCGCTGGTCGAGGAGGCGGTGAGCGTCGGCGACCTGGTGCGGCTGATGACGTTCCGCCAGGGGCAGGCCAACCTGGTCGAGCTCACCCTGGCCGAAGACGCGCCCGTGGTGGGCCAGCGGGCCGGCTCGGTGCCGTGGCCGAACGACTCGGCACTGGTCGCGATCCTGCGCGAGGGCCGGGTGCTGGTGCCGACCAACGACGACCCGCTGGAGGCGGGCGACGAGCTGTTGTTCGTCGCCAGCCAGGAGGTGGAGCAGGAGCTGGCGCACCTGCTCTCACAGCACTGAGGGGCTAGGCGGGGGCGACCGGCGACTTGATCGGCGTTCGTCCCCTGCCGAGCAGCCACAGCATCGCGCCGAGCGCGGCCACCTGGAGCGGCCAGCCCATCACGATCTTCGCGAAGCCGAGGGCGGCCACGGCCTGGTCGCCGCCGCCGAACAGCCAAACGGGCAGCTGCACGGCCACCCTGACCACGCACGGGATCAGCAGCATCCAGGTCAGCTTGGTGCAGAGCCGGACGATGCCCGGATCCTTGCGCCAGGCCGTGGGGTCGCCGGTGACCGAGCCGATCAGGAATCCGACCACGGGCCAGCGGGTGACGATCGACAGCAGCATCGCCACCGTGTAGCCGGCGTTCCACAGGATGCCGGGCAGGAAATAGTCCTTCGCGTCGCCGGTGCGGCTGGCGAAGAACGCGCCGATGGCGATGCCGATCAGGCTGTTGATCACGAACTGCGGCGTGGACCGCTGCGCGATCCTGGCCAGCAGCAGCACGACCGCCAGCGAGACGCTGACGATGAGCGAGATCTTCAGATCTTCGGTGAAGATCCATGACAGCGTGAACGCGATGGTCGGCACCGCCGCCTCGATGATCCCACGCACTCCGCCGAACGCCTTGGCGAGCTGGGCTCGCACCGCCGCTTCGACGGTGTCGTGGGTGACCTCTTCCGCCTCAGCACTCACCTGATCAACTCCCTGGGCGCAGCTCGTAGCGAGGATTGAACATCACCTTGCGCCCGTCCTGCATGCTGACCAGGCCCTCTGCCTTGACGGTGCGCCCGGGCTCGATGCCCGCGATCTTGCGGCGGCCGAGCCATACCAGGTCGATCACGTCTGACCCGTCGTAGAGCTCGGCCTCGAGGGCGGGTGCGCCGCCCCTGGGCCGCAGTGTCACGGTACGTAGCGTACCGGCTACGCAGAAGCGACGCCGCCCGCCACACGAGGCGATGGGGGTAGCGCCGACCTCGTCGACGTCTTCCCGTAGTTCCTGGGCTTCGATCTCGGACTGGGTGGAGGCCAGCCGACTGAAGAACCCGCGCAATCCCCCGCGTTTCGGAGGTTCTGCCGTACTCATGATGACTCAGCCTACGTGATAGGAACGGTCAGCGAATCTCGCTGATCTCGGGTCCTCGTTTGAACGGGTTGAGCCCCTGGCTCTCGTCCGTTTCCGTGCCCTGCTCGTTGGGACGGCGCAGCGTGATCGCCTCTTCCCGGGCCATCGGCTCGGTGCCCCGTACTACCACGGCATCCCGGATGAAGTCGAGGAAAACGTTCGCCACGTTCTCGTCGAGCGCGGCCCGGCCACTGATCATCGCCAGCAGGAACCAGCGCGGACCGTCGATGCCGATGTAGCGGGCCTTGCGGGTGGTGTTGCCCTCGCCGACGATGTCGCCGAGCAGCTCGGGACCGAACGGCCCCTCCCGCCCGGTGAGGTCCTTGGCGCCCGACAGGATCTTGGCCCGGACCTCGTCCCACAGACCCATGGTCTTGGGCGCGGCCAGTGCCTGGAGCTGCAGCGAGCTCTCCTCGTACAGCACGACGACACCGACGTTCTGGTCACCCACCGAGGCCAGCCGCAGGTCGAAGTCGGGGTTGTGCGGCAGGCGCAACCCGCCGAGATCGATCCTGTCGGTGTCGGGGTGGGGCTCGTCGGCGTCCCATGGGCCGGATTCGCGCATGGGGGCGGCGGAGGCCTTCTGCTCTGCCGCCTGATCCGGCTGCTCACGACGGCGACGTCGGAACACTGTGCTCACTCTCCCTGGTTAACGTCCTGTTGATCCGAAACCGCCGGTGCCGCGGGCCGAGCCGGGCAGCAGCTCCACCTCGGTGAACGCCGCCCGCTCGACGCGCTGGACGACCAGCTGGGCCACCCGGTCTCCGCGGCTCAGGCGGAAGGGCTCCTTGGCATCGGTGTTGATCACGGTCACCCTGATCTCGCCGCGATAGCCGGCGTCGACCGTGCCTGGCGCGTTGACCAGCGTGACGCCGTGCTTGGCGGCCAGGCCCGAGCGAGGGTGCACGAACGCGGCGTAGCCGTCGGGCAGCGCGATCGCGAGGCCCGTCCCGACCACGGCCCGCTCGCCGGGCAGCAGCTCGACATCCTCGGCCGCGTGAAGGTCGGCGCCCGCGTCGCCCGGATGGGCGTAGGACGGCACCGGCAGCTCGTCGTCGAGTCGCTGGATGAGGACCTGTACGTCGGTCAAGGGTTCACCTCACGGTCGTGGTGCTCGGCGGCGATGCGCCCCCTCAGCCTCAAGGTACGCCCTTCCGCCCGTACTCCCGTCGCACGGGACAGGAGGGTGGAGTGTCGGGCCACCAGGAAAAGGGAGAAGACACCCGAACTCGGGCGTCCCTCGGTGAGGTGGTCACGGGTGACGAGATTACTCGGTGTCAGGCGGACTATCGTCCTTGTCCGCCGAGCCCGGGGGCGGGGAGCCGGGTGGCCGGGCAGGGGCCGGCGGCAGGGCGGCCGGTTTGTGCACCAGCTCGGGCAGCGCCCGGTAGATCACCGCCGCCACGGGCACGGCCACCGCCGCTCCCGCGATGCCGGCCAGGATGCCGCCGACGGCCAGCACGAGGATGATGGCCAGCGGGTGGAAGTTGAGCGCCCGGCCGACGATGAGCGGCTGGAGCACGTGGTTCTCCAACTGCTGCTCGATGATCAGGATGCCGATGAAGATCAGCGCGTAGACCGGCCCCTTGGCGCCCAGCGTGACCAGGGTGGCGATCGTACCCGCGAAGAAGATGCCGACGATCGGGATGAAGCTGGCGAAGAAGATCAGCACCGCCAGCGGCGCCCAGAGCGGCACGCCCATGCCGGCCAGCACGATGCCCATGATCACGCCGTGCACGGCGGCGACCGCGACGGTGCCCTGCACGTAGTGGGAGAGCGTGGTCCAGGCGGCCCGGCCCGCCCGGTCGACCCGCGGCGACATCGAGCCGAACCCCCGCAGGAACCACGACCAGATCCGGTCACCGTCCTTGAGCAGGAAGAACGTGACGAACAGCAGCAGCACGAGGGACGCGAGCACCTCGAAGGCGACGGCGCCGGCGGTCAGGACCGTGCTCGTGATGGCCGTGCGCTGGGCGTTGACCATCGTCGCGATCTCGTCGACGTAGCTGGTGATCTGCGCCTCTTTGAGGTGCAGCGGGCCGGTGATCAGCCAGTTCTGTACGTCGCGGGCGGTGGACTGGACCTGTTCGACCAGGTTGGGGAACTCCTCGGTGGCCCGCGCGCCGACCAGCCATCCGGTGCCGGCGAGCACCGCGAGCGCCACCAGCATGGTGATCCAGGTGGCGTAGATGGGGCGCATGCCCGCCTCGCGCAGGCTCCTGGCCAGCGGGAACAGCAGCGCGGTCAGCAGCAGGGCGATGGCGACGGGCAGGGCCACGAAGCTGAGCCGCGCGATGCCCTGGACGAAGAAGTAGACGACCACGCCGACGAGGATCAGGCACAGGCACCAGGCGGCCATTCTGGCCAGCACGGGTGGCACGAGCTTGGTTGGGCGGTCAGTCAGCACGTGTTCAAGACTGGCACGTGAGCGGAATGGATGCGCGTGGATAAAAGATCGGGTCTGGGCAACGGCATGATCACATGCAACCGTCATGCACATGAAGACCGTCGCGCTGGTTAAGGTGAGTGCTATCACCGCCGTGATCGCATGTCTCGTCGCGGCCCCCGTGCCCGCCCTGGCCTCGCGCGGCGAACCCGCGCTCGACGTGCTGTCCAGCCGCGCCGACCGGGTCAGCGGCGGTGACGCCCTGATCCGGGTACAGGTGAGCCAGGGCATGCGGCTCAAGGTGCTGCGCAACGGCGAGGACGTCACCGCGGCCTTCAAACCGGATCCCGGCGGCGAGTCGTTCAGCGGCCTGGTGACCGGGCTGATCGACGGCGACAACACGATCAAGGCGCTGGCCGGGCCGTTCAAGGAGACGCTGAAGTTACGCAACCACCCGATCTCGGGACCGATCTTCTCCGGGTCGCACCAGTACCCGTTCCTGTGCAAGACCGAGCGGAGCGGGCTCGGCCCGCCGGTCGCCGACAACCAGGACGGCCAGGGCATGCGCACCACGGGCGGGTGGAGCAGGGACTGCTTCGCGCCGGTGCTGAAGGAGCGGCTCTACCGCTCGGCGGACGGCACGTTCAAGACGATGCCCGCCGAACGTCCCGCGGACATGTCGACCACCACCACGATCGACGGCCGGACGGTGGACTTCGTGGTACGCCGCGAGCGCGGCGTGATCAACCGCTTCCTCTACTCCATCGCGATGCTGGAGGACGGCTACAACGGCCGGGCGGTCTACCGCTTCGACGGCGGCGTGGGGATCGGCCACGACCAGGGCACGCTCGGCGGCAGCGCGCTCGACGTGTACGGGCTGGGCAAGGGCTACGCGATCCTGCACTCGTCGGGCACCCGCACCTCGACGCACTACAACCTGATCCTGGGCGGCGAGACGGCGCTGATGGTGAAGGAGCGGTTCATCGAGCAGTACGGTGTGCCGCTCTACACGGTCGGCCTGGGCGCCTCGGGCGGCGCCCTCCAGCAGTACATCTACGGGCAGAACTACGGCACCGAGGTGATCGACGCGGCGATCCCGCAGTACTCCTATCCCGACATGGTCACCCAGACCATCCACGTCGGCGACTGCGAGCTGCTCGAACGGTACATGGACCACAACCCGCGCTGGGCGTCCTGGGACTCGCGGACCGCGCTGATCGGGATGAACGCCAGTGACACCGTGGACAACCCCTACACCGGTAAGCCGGGCTCCGACGAGTGCGTCAAGGGCTGGCGCGGGCTCACCCCGCTGACCATGAACCCGCTCTTCAGCTCCGGCAACGATCCCGAGTGGGCCAAGATGGACCCGCCCGGCGTCAAGGACACGGTCCAGTGGACGCACTGGGACGACCTGCGCGAGGTCTACGGCGTCGCCCCCGACGGCTACGCCCGCTCCACCTGGGACAACGTCGGCGTCCAGTACGGTTTGAGGTCGCTGGTGAAGGGCCTGATCACGCCCGCGGAGTTCCTCGACGTCAACGCGCGCGCCGGCTCCTGGAAGGAGTCGAAGGACATGGTGCGGGAGGGCTGCCCGTTCACCCCCTCCCTCTGCCAGGATCCGGCCCAGTTCGACCCGTGGAGCGCCCGCAACCAGCAGACGGGGGACCCGGCGCCGCGGCGTACCGGCGACCCGATCGCGATCAAGAACGTGGAGCGCAGCGGGCTGGTGTTCAAGGGCGACATCGCCATCCCGGTCATCGACTGGCGCCACTACCTCGAAGACCAGCTCGACATGCACGACGCGCACCAGTCGTTCGCCTCGCGGCAGCGGATGCTGAACTACGACGGCAACGCCGACAACCAGGTCATCTGGTTCACCGACGCCCGCCCCGACGGGCCGGCCTTCGACCAGACGCCCGAGGCGCTGCGGGTGATGGACCAGTGGATGGCCAACCTGCGCGCCCGCCCGTGGCGCGGGGTGGCGGGCAACAAGCCCGCCTCGGCCGTGGACCGCTGCTTCACCACCACCGGGGCGCAGATCGCCGCCGGGCCGCACGTGTGGGACGGCATCCTGGACCACCACGCCGCCGGCGCCTGCACCACGCGCTTCCCGTTGTACTCCACCTCCCGCGTCGTGGCGGGCGGCCCGCTGGAGGGCGGCGTGTACAAGTGCCGCCTGCAGCCGGTGTCCAGGGCCGTCGCACGCGGCCTGTACGGCTCATGGCGCCCCTCCCCCGAGGAGCGGGCCCGCCTTGAGGCGATCTTCCCCTCGGGGGTGTGCGACTACTAGCGGCTACTGCTCGAGAGTCACCTCGACGGCGAACTCCGGGCCGTCGTCGAGGACGAACTCCTCGACGTTGCCCGCGCCGCACAGGTCGTCCTGCGCCAGCCGTACCAGGGCGATCTCGGGGCCGGACACGGTGAGGCGGGAGACCTCGGCGCGCATCGACAGCTTGCCGGCGGACTTGGCCTTGCGGATCCGCGCGAGCACGTCGGAGGCCACGGCGAGCACCGCCGGGTCACCCGCGCCCGCCGGCGCCGACGGCCAGGCCGCGCGGTGCACCGAGCCGGGACGCCACCAGGACCAGACCTCCTCGGTGACGAACGGCAGGAACGGCGCGAAGAGCCGCAGCAGCACGTCGAGCGCCTGGCGCAGCGCCGCGTGCGCCGAGGCGGCCGCCGGGCCGCTCTCGTAGGCCCTGGCCTTGACCAGCTCCAGGTAGTCGTCGCAGAACGCCCAGAAGAAGCGCTCGGCGGCCTCCATCGCCCGGGTGTAGTCGTAGCCCTCGAACGCCTGGGTGGCCTCCTCGACCACACTGGAGAGCTGGGCCAGCATCGCCAGGTCGAGCGGCTCGGTGACCGCCGCCTCGGAGTCCGGGAAGCCGAGCACGAACTTCGACGCGTTGAGGATCTTGATGGCGAGCCGCCGGCCGACCTTGATCTGCCCGGTGTCGAACGCCGTGTCGGTGCCGGGCCGCCCGCTGGCCGCCCAGTAGCGGATCGCGTCGGAGCCGTACTCCTCCAGCAGCCCGAGCGGCGTCGTGACGTTGCCCTTGGACTTGGACATCTTCTTGCGGTCGGGGTCGAGGATCCAGCCCGCGATGACCACGTCGCGCCACGGCAGCGTGCCGAACTCCTGGTGCGCCCTGACCACAGTGGAGAACAGCCAGGTGCGGATGATCTCGTGCGCCTGCGGCCGCAGGTCCATCGGGAAGACCCGGCCGAACAGGTCGGGATCGCGCTCCCAGCCACCGGCGATCTCCGGCGTGAGGGACGAGGTCGCCCAGGTGTCCATGATGTCCGGATCGCCCATGAAGCCGCCCGGCACGCCCCGCTGGTCCTCGGTGTAGCCGTCGGGCACCTGCGAGGAGGGGTCCATCGGCAGCAGGTCCTCCGGCGGGACCAGCGGACGGGAGTAGTCGGGCTCGCCCGACTCGTCCAGCGGGTACCAGACGGGGATCGGCACGCCGAAGAAGCGCTGCCGGGAGATCAGCCAGTCGCCGGCCAGCCCCCGCACCCAGTTGTCGTAGCGGACCCGCATGTGCGGCGGGTGCCAGCGCAGCTCGGCGCCCCTGTCCAGGAGCCGCTCGCGCAGCTCGGGATCGCGCCCGCCGTTGCGGATGTACCACTGACGGGTGGTGACGATCTCCAGCGGGCGATCGCCCTTCTCGTAGAACTTCACCATCCGCCGCGTGGGGCGCGGGTCGCCGTCCAGGTCGCCCGACTCGCGCAGCAGCTCCACGACGCGTTCGCGCGCGCTGTGGACGGTCTTGCCGGCCAGCTCTTTGTACGGCTCCTGCTCGACGCCCTCGGGCGGCTCGGGCAGCAGGCGGCCGTCCTTGCCGATGATCGGCCTGGTCTCCAGCGCCAGCTCCCGCCACCAGGTGACGTCGGTGATGTCGCCGAAGGTGCAGACCATCGCGATGCCGGAGCCCTTGTCGGGCTCGGCCAGGTGGTGGGCCAGCACCGGCACCTCGGCACCGAACAGCGGCGTCAGCACCGAGGTGCCGAACAGCGGCTGGTAGCGCTCGTCGTCGGGGTGCGCCACCAGGGCCACGCAGGCGGGCAGCAGCTCGGGCCGGGTCGTCTCGATCCAGACCGGCCCCTTCTCACCGTAGAAGGAGACCCGGTGGAAGGCTCCCGGCCACTCACGGTCCTCGAGCTCGGCCTGGGCGACGGCGGTGCGGAAGGAGACGTCCCACAGCGTCGGCGCCTCGGCCAGGTAGGCCTCGCCGCGCGCCAGCGTGCGCAGGAAGGCCCGCTGCGAGGCGGCCCGCGCCCCGGCGTCGATGGTCGCGTACGTCATCGACCAGTCGACGGACAGCCCCAGGCGCCGCCACAGCTCCTCGAACGCCTTCTCGTCCTCGGCCGTCAGCCGCTCGCACAGCTCGATGAAGTTGCCGCGCGAGACGGAGATCTGCCGCTTGGGATCGGGCTTGGCCGGAGGTGTGAAGTCGGGGTCGTAGGGCACCGAAGGGTCACAGCGGACGCCGAAGTGGTTCTGCACCCGGCGCTCGGTGGGCAGGCCGTTGTCGTCCCACCCCATGGGATAGAAGACCTCGCGCCCGCGCATCCGCTGGAAACGGGCGATGGTGTCCGTGTGCGTGTAGGAGAAGACGTGACCGACGTGGAGGGAGCCGGAGACGGTGGGAGGCGGCGTGTCGATCGAGTAGATCTGCTCGCGCGTCTTGGACCTGTCGAACCGGTAGGTACCGTCATCTTCCCAGCGCGCTACCCATACCTGCTCCAAGCCGTCGAGAGTCGGTTTCTCCGGCATGGCGGCATGGCGTAGTCGCTGCTGATTCATGCCTCCATATGGTACGGCTTCACCGGCCTGGGAGGCGTTGCAGACTAGTGTTCGTTACAAAGCGGAAGGAGACGTTCGGATGGCAGACGACAAGCCCGACCTCGCCTGGCGGGTCATCGGCGGTCTGGTCGGATTGGTCACCGCCTGGGCGGCGCGCAAGATCCTCGGGTTCGTCTGGGTGAAGACCACCGGCAAGGAGCCGCCGATCGACACCGATTCCCCCGAGGTCAGCATGGGCGAGGCGATCGGTTACGCCGTGGTGATGGGCGTCGGGATGTCCGTGGCGCAGATCGTGGTCAACCGGACCGCCAAGAAGCGTTATGAGGCGTGGAAGACGGTGAAGCAGGTGACTCCAGGGCAGTGAGGAACTCTCCGGCCCAGCGGTCCACGTCGTAGGTGGCGACCCGGCGGCGCATCGTCCGCATCCGCCGGGACAGCTCGTGCGGCGTGGCCCGCATCGCCGTCATCATCTGCCGCTTGACGTCCTCCACGTCATAGGGATTGACCAGGTACGACTGCCGCAGCTCGTCGGCCGCCCCGGCGAACTCACTGAGCACGAGCGCTCCCCGCAGGTCGTGGTGGCACGCGACGTACTCCTTGGCCACCAGGTTCATCCCGTCACGCAGCGGCGTGACCACCATGACGTCGGCGGCCAGGTAGAGCGCGGCCAGCTCCTCCCGGCCGTACGACTGGTGGAAATACTGGATCGGCTGGAGGCCGAGCATCGCGTGCTCGCCGTTGATCCGGCCGACCTGCAGTTCGATGTCGTCGCGCAACCGGCGGTACTCCTCCACCCGTTCCCGCGAAGGCGTGGCGATCTGCACGAACACGGCCTCGTTGGGCTTCAGCCGCCCCTCCTCGAGCAGCTCGCCGAACGCCTCCAGCCGTAGCCCGATGCCCTTGGTGTAGTCGAGCCGGTCCACGCCGAGCAGCACGTGCTCCGGATCGCCGAGCTCGGCCCTGATCTCCTTGGCGCGGGTCATGATGTGCGGCTCGCGCACCAGCTGGTCGAGCTCGCCGAAGTCCACCGAGATGGGGAACGCCTGCGTGGTCACGATCCGGTCGTCGAGGAAGATCTCGTTCCCCTTGTACGGCAGGCCGAGCAGCCTGCGGCACAGCCGCCGGAAGTTCGAGGCGCCACCGGGCAACTGGAAGCCCACCAGGTCGGCCCCGAGCAGACCTTCGACCAGTTCCCTACGCCATGGCAGCCGCCAGAACAGCTCGACCGGCGGGAACGGGATGTGCAGGAAGAAGCCGATGCGCAGGTCCGGCCGGAGCCTGCGCAGCATGGCGGGGACGAGCTGAAGCTGGTAGTCCTGCACCCAGACGACCGCCCCCTCCTCGGCCGCCTCGGCCGCGGCCTCGGCGAAGCGCTGGTTGACCGCGCGGTAGGCGTCCCACATGCCGCGCTCGAACACCGGCGGCGCGACCACGTCGTGATAGAGCGGCCAGAGCGTGGCGTTGGAGAAGCCCTCGTAGTAGAGCTCCACCTCACTGGCCGAGAGCGGCACCGGGATCAGGTTCATGCCGTCCTGATCGAACGGCTCCAGGAGCTCGTCGGCGGCGCCGTGCCAGCCCAGCCAGGCGCCGTGCCGGCGCTGCATGACAGGAGCGATGGCGGTCACGAGCCCGCCTGGGCTCCTGCGCCACGCGGCCGTCCCGTCCGGCTCGACCGTTCGATCCACCGGCAACCGGTTCGCGACGATCATAAACGAGTTACGGCCACTCACCCAGGTCCTCCTAGACTCCATCCGCGAGCCGCAGGACACGGCACACGGCGGCGGCCACCCGTTCGGGCTTCGCCTGAGAGAGAATCGCGGCGACATGGGCGTCCGGCCTGACGATCCAGACCTCGCCCCGCTCCACACCCAGCGTCTCTGCCAGGGCTCCGGAGCGGTCCAATGCCGCGAACTCCCGCACGGCGAGCGGCGCCGTAGTGACCTTGCCCAGGACCTGCACAAACAAACGTGAATCGCACATATCGCCCAATAGGACAAGGATTCCGGCTCGGCAGAATTCGCGCAGCCTGCCGCCGCCCGGAAGCGGAATGTCGGGCAGCGCCACCCCGGGAGCGGGCGCCGGACTGGCCCCCTTGGCCGGCCGCCCCGCGAAGGGGCGCCTCGGGTCGGGTGTGGTGAGCGGTGAGTCGACGTACCAGTACGGCTCGGCGAACCGGCCGGAGTCGATCTCCTCGGGCACGCCCCTCTCCAGCGCCGCCCGGCGGCGCGCCCGCTCCGGCTCGGTCCTGGGCGCCAGGAAGCGCATGGTGGCGCCGGTGACCTCCAGGTTCTCCAGCGCGGCCGCGTGCCGCTCGATGTGGTAGGTCTCCAGCAGCTCTTCGGGGGCCCAGCCGTGGGCGACGAAGGCCAGCTTCCAGGCGGCGTTCTCGGCGTCGGGCACGCCGGAGTTGAGGCCCCGGGCGCCGAAGGGGGCCACCAGATGGGCGCAGTCACCGGCCAGCAGCACCCGGCCCGCCCGCATGCGGGAGGCGACGCGGGAGTGGAAGCGGTACGTGGTCCGCCAGAGCAGGTCGTAGTCCCGCTCGCCAATGATCTGCCTGATTTTTCGCGAAATATCGTCTTCTGTTGGGGTGTAGTCCGGTGGGACCTGCCAGTCGATGCGGAACGTCGATCCGGGGCAGGGGTGGATGAGCACCTGCCTGCCGGGGTTCCACTCGGGGTCGAAGTGGAAGCGCCTCTCGTGCTCCCAGCCGGGCAGGTCGGCCCTGATGTCGCAGATGAGGAACTGGTCGTCGAACGTCTCCCCGTCGAAGGTGACGCCCAGCGCCCGGCGTACCGGCTGGGCCTTGGCGCCCGCGCAGGCCAGCACGTAGGGGGCGCGCAGCACCCGCTCCCCGCAGTGGACCGTGACACCCTCGGCGTCCTGGGTCAGGCCGGTGACCTCGTGGTCCCAGCGCACCTCGATGAGCGGCTGGGCGGCGATGGCCTCGTCCAGGATCCGCTCGGTACGCGACTGCGAGATGTTGACGCACGGCGGCAGCGGGCCCTGGCCGCCGAACGTCCATGAGAACAGCTCGCGGCCCCGGTAGTAGGTGCGGGCGGTGGTCCAGGCCAGGCCCTCCTCGGCGATCCGGCCCGCGCCGGCGGCCGACCAGATGTCGAGCACGTCCCGCTGCTGGCAGATGGACCTGGATCCCGTGGCGGCGCGGGCCGGACTCCGGTCGAGGACGAGCACGGGCAGTCCCCAGCGGGCCAGCAGCAGCGCCGCCGTCTGCCCGACGGGCCCGGCACCGATGACGATGACCCCGGCGGTCGCGTCCCCGGCACCGAACCCAGGTCCGGTGCCGGTCATGACTGGAGCTGCTCCCAGACGGCGTGGTCGCGGTCCGCCGTCCAGATGACCGGCCGTTCGACGCCGTCGAGCTCGTCCCACAGCCGGGAGACGTTGAACGGCAGGCAGTGCTCGAAGATGGGCCAGGCGCCGTAGCGGGGTTCGAGCGCCCGGTGGGTGTTCGCGAACGCCTCCTTGAGCGTGCCGCCGCCCTCGTGGGCCCGGCCGACCTCGCGGAGCATCACGGCCAGGAAGTCGCGGGTCTGCGCGATGGCCGCCTCGACGCCCCGCGCGCCGCGCGCCACAACTCCCCTGCCGCCCACCAGCGTCTCCGCGCCGAACGCGGCGACCCGGTCGAGCGTCGTGGTGGACCAGTCGCGGTGGAAGGCGTCGCCGGTGTAGAGGGCGGCCTGCGACTCGACCAGGTCGCCGGCGAACATGATGCGCCGCTCCGGCAGCCAGGCCACCAGGTCGCCCTCGGTGTGCCCGCGCCCGCAGTAGGCCAGCACCAGGTCGCCGCGCCCGCCGCCGAGCGCGATGGTGAACCGGTCGCTGAACGTCGCCGTGGGCCACGTCAGGCCGGGGATGGAGCCGGGCTCCTTGAACAGCCGGGGCATCCGGGCGTACTCGCTGGCCCAGTCCTCGGCGCCGCGTTCGGCGATCAGCTCTCTGGTCCTGTCGTGCGTGACGATCACGTCGGCCCCGAACGCCGAGGCGCCCAGCACCCGTACCGCGTGATAGTGCGACAGCACGAGGTATCTGATCGGCTTGTCCGTGTGCTCGCGCAGCCGCGCGAGCCACTCGCGGGCGGCGACCGGGGTGGCCAGCGCCTCGAAGCAGACCAGGAAGTCCTCGCCCTCGATCGCGCCGATGTTCGGGTCGCCCTCGGCGGTGAGCGCGTAGACGCCCTCGGCCAGCACTTCCAGCGACTGCCGCTTCTCGCCGAGATCGGCGGACGAGGCGAACGGCTTGACCATCGTTTCCTCCCGTTCAGGCGTACCTCGGGGGGTTCCGTCCGTCTCTTGACAGAGATCAGGCCGGACGGTGAAGTGTTTACCGAACATTCGGTCAGTTGACAAGGGAGACTTGCGTTGGAGAGCGCGCGCCGCATGATGGACGCCGACACCGCCTCCGCGGCCCTGGGCATCGAGCTGGCGGAGCTGGGCACCGGACGGGCGGTGTGCCGCATGGAGGTCACCGATCGGATGATCAACGGGCACGCGCTGTGCCACGGCGGCTACGTCTTCCTGCTGGCCGACACCGCGTTCGCCTGCGCGTGCAACAGCCACGGGCCGGTGACGGTCGCGGCGGGCGCGGAGATCACCTTCGTGGCGCCCGCCCGCGCGGGCGACGTGCTGGTGGCCGAGGCCGCCGAGCGCACCCGCTACGGGCGGAGCGGCATCTACGACATCACGGTGAAGAAGGCCGGCGGCGAGGTGGTCGCGGAGTTCCGTGGCCACAGCAGGGAGATGCGATGAGACTCGGCGCCGCCCCTCGGCCCGGAGAGCTCGACCCGGTCGAGCGGGTTTCGCGCGACGAGCTCATGGCGCTCCAGTTGGAGCGCCTCCAATGGACGCTCCACCACGCATACCAAAATGTCCCGAAATATCGGCAAAAGTTTGATGAGCACGGTGTCCACCCCGCCGACTGCGAGGAGCTCGGCGACCTGGCGAAGTTCCCGTTCACCACGAAGCAGGACCTGCGTGACTGCTATCCGTTCGGCATGTTCGCCGTGCCACGGGAGCGGGTGGCGCGGGTGCACGCCTCCAGCGGCACCACCGGGCAGCCCACGGTGGTCGGCTACACGAAGGCCGACCTCGACGTCTGGGCCGATGTCATGGCCCGCTCGATCCGCGCCTCGGGCGGGCGGCCCGGTGACATCGTGCACATCTCCTACGGCTACGGCCTGTTCACCGGCGGCCTGGGCGCCCACTACGGCGCCGAGCGGCTGGGCTGCACGGTGATACCGGTCTCCGGCGGCATGACGCCCCGCCAGGTGCGGCTCATCGCCGACTTCCGGCCGGACGTCATCATGGTCACGCCGTCGTACATGCTGGCGCTGCTCGACGAGTTCGACCGCCAGGGCCTGGACGCCCGCGCGTCCTCGCTGCGGATCGGCGTCTTCGGCGCCGAGCCGTGGACCGAGGAGATGCGCGCGGAGATCGAGGACCGCTTCGACCTGGACGCCGTCGACATCTACGGCCTGTCGGAGGTGATGGGCCCCGGCGTGGCCAACGAGTGCGTCGAGTCCAAGGACGGGCTGCACGTCTGGGAGGACCACTTCTACCCCGAGACCGTCGACCCGTTCACCGGGGCCCCGGCCGAGACGGGCGAGCTGGTCTTCACCAGCCTCACCAAGGAGGCGCTGCCGATCATCCGTTACCGGACCCGCGACCTGACCCGGCTGCTGCCCGGCACCGCGCGGCCGGCGTTCCGGCGGATGGAGAAGGTGACGGGCCGCACCGACGACATGATCATCCTGCGCGGGGTGAACGTCTTCCCGACCCAGATCGAGGAGATCGTGCTGCGCGTGCCGGGACTGTCGCCGCACTTCCAGGTGCACCTCACCAGGCCGGGGCGGCTCGACGTGATGACAGTCAAGGTCGAGGCCCGGCGGGGCCTTGAGGCGGGCACAGAGGCCCGCGCAGAGGCCGGGGAGGCGGTGCGCCGGGCCGTCAAGGACACGATCGGCGTGCAGGTCGAGGTCGAGGTGGTGGACCCGGAGACGCTGGAGCGCTCGGTGGGCAAACTCCGGCGGGTCATGGATGAGCGGGATGCTTAGGGGGCTAACCCTGGTCCAGCTCCGGTGACCGGCCGCCGGGCGGCAGCTTGCCGCGCAGGTCCTCGCGGATGGCCCGGCCCAGCTTCTTGGTCGCCATCCGGTTGAGCGCGCCGCCGGCGACGGCGCCGGTGAGGAACGGGCCCAGCGTGGTCAGGTGGCGCCCGAGCGTGCGCAGGAGGCGGTTGCGTACGGCGGTCTTGGTGGCCGCGCCGAGGGCGAGCGAGACGGTGGCGGGGCTGAGGGGGTCGACGCCGCGCTGCTTGGCCCAGGCCGCGGCGAAGGCGGCCGCGCGCTGGGTGCCGGTGCCCTCGACGCGTACGCCGTAGACCTCGTGCAGCTCGGCCAGCAGCTTGACCTCGATGGCGGCCACCACGATGGTCTCGGCGACGAGCTGCGCAGGAGCGGAGAGCAGGAGGGGTGGTGCCGCGAACTCGGCCGCGGCGAGCGCTCCGCCGATGGCGCCGACCGTCATGGTCGCCTTTTGGGCGGTGCGCACCAGGTCGTCGGCGAGTTGCTCGCCGGTCAGGCCGTGATGATGCTCGGAAAGCGTGTGCAGGTCTCTGATGGGGATGCGGGGCGCGATGTTCATGAACACATCCGCCAGCCAGCGTCCGCGCCCGACTCCGGTCTCACGCGCCTTGCCGGCGCCAGAGGCCAGAGTACGGGCTAGACGGCCGAGCAGCCGACGCCGCTCGGCCGGCTCCAGCTCACCGGGGTCGGCGAGCCTGCCTACGAGCTCGCCGACCTCTTGGTCGGGGTCGGCGATCTCGTTTCCTGGTTGCCGGTCCTTCTCAGGTGCGGCCACGCGGAGCCTCCTTCGTCAGGCGGCGCACTCCCGGCACACCTGCTGGCCGTTCTTCTCAGACGCCAGCTGGCTGCGGTGATGCACCAGGAAGCAACGCGAGCAGGTGAACTCGTCAGCCTGGCGCGGGATCACGCGCAGGCTCAGCTCTTCGTTCGACAGATCGGCACCGGGTAGTTCGAGCGACTCGGCCAGATCCGTCTCATCGATGTCGATGCTGCCCGACGACTTGTCGGTGCGCCGCGCCTGGAGCTCCTGGAGGCTGTCTTCCCCCAGGTCGTCGTCCGTCTTGCGCGGGCTGTCGTAATCGGTAGCCATTGTGCTTGCTCCATCCCCCTCATCTATAAGTCTTCGCGCTCATCGCGCGTCTTCTAACGTCCAGGAGCCTCATCTTGTGCCCGTTCTGCCGGGGGAATTTTTGCATCGGTACCCAGCAGGAAGGAAGCACGAACCTCCCAACACGTCAGGGCCTGCTGCCATCGGCAATGGTTAGCCAAATATGGCCAAACCCACAGCCTTGGCGGCATGCACCACCGTGTTCGACGGCACATCCAACCACATGTGCGGCGAGAACGAGACGCCCGCCGTGGTGCAACACGCCGGATCAGCGGCTCGGCAGCCGAATGGTCACCACAAGTCCTCCGCCCTCCCGAGGCACAGCGGTCACATTTCCACCGTGAGCCTGCACAACAGCACGAACGATGGACAGCCCCAGCCCTGATCCCTTCGCCGAATCCACGCGGTCCGCGTGGAGCCTCCTGAAGGGCTCGAACAGGGTGTTGACCTCGTACGCCGGGACGTGCTGCCCCGTGTTGGCCACCTGAACAACCAGTGCCCCGTCCACCATTCCCGTTCGGATCCATACTTTTCCGTTTTCCGGAATGTTGTACTTGATGGCGTTCTCGAGCAGGTTGCTCACAGAGCGCTCCAAGAGCACCGGATCGCCTATGGTAGGCGCGCTGACCAGTTCGGTGGTGATGGTTACAGAGTTATCTTCGGCGAATGGAGTCACCTGCTCGACGGCCGTCTGGGCGACCTCCTGGACGTCCACCGGCTTGCGTACCGCCAGCTCGCGTTCGCTCCTGGCGAGCAGCAGCAGCCCCTCGATGAGCTTCTCGTTGCGCGCGTTGACTTCGAGCAGCGTACGCCCGAGCGCTTTGAGATCTTGCGAAGCCTCGGGATCGGACAGCGCGATCTCCAGGACCGTCCTGTTGATGGTCAGCGGGGTCCGCAACTCGTGCGAGGCATTGGCGACGAACCTGCGCTGGGTGTCGAAGGCGAGATTGAGCCGGGTGAGCATGGCGTCGAAGGTGTCGGCCAGCTCCTTCAGCTCGTCGTCCGGGCCCTCCAGGTCGATGCGCTGATGGGCGAGGGTGCTCTCGGAGAGCTTCTTGGCCGTGGCCGTCATCTGGCTCACCGGCCGCATCGCCCGGTCGGCGACGAAGTAGCCGAGCATCACCGCGAGGATGCCGACGCCGGCCAGTGCCAGGTAGGAGCTCTGCAGCAGCGCGTCGCGGGCGTTGGCGACGGTCTGCTCCTTGGCGGTGTACCACCGCGCGTGGACGATGGCCGCGTCGATGGGGTCGATGTCGCCGGTGTCGAGCGGCGGCCACACACTGTTGATCGCTGTGCCGACGATGACGTACATCGAGACGAGCAGCACCGCCGCGGCCACGAAGAACAGCGCGCCGTAGGCGACGGTGAGCCGCCATCGGATGCTCACCTTGCCCGGCAGCGCCTTGACCAGCTCCATCGTGGAGCGCTGCGGCCGGGCGTACGACGGGGGCGGCGGGCCGTCCCAGACGGGCGGCCCACTCGGCGGTGGCGCCTCACTCCGCGACGCGACGCGTTCGGAATGCGGGCTGATCATCGGATGCGTCGGCATGGCCTCGCGCTCCGGCCGTCCTGTCACAATTTGTATCCCACTCCGGGCACCGTCTCGATCACCTGCGGATCCCCAAGCTTCTTGCGCAGCGTCATCATCGTCACCCGCACCACGTTGGTGAACGGGTCGATGTTCTCGTCCCACGCCTTGTCCAGCAGGTCCTCCTGGCTGACGACGGCGCCCTCCGCCCGCATCAGCTCTTCCAGGACCGCGAACTCCTTCTTCGTGAGGACGATCTCCTTGCCCTCACGCTCGACCAGCCGCTTGCCCGGGTCCAGCCGGACCCCGCCCCGTTCCAGAACGGGCGGCAGCGCGGGCGCGGACCGGCGGCCGAGCGCGCGTACCCGGGCGACCAGTTCGACGAAGACGAACGGCTTGGCCAGGTAGTCGTCGGCCCCCAGGCCGAGCCCCTCCACCTTGTCGTCTACGTCGCCGGACGCGGTCAGCATCAGGATGCGCGAGGCCGTACGCTGCTCCACCAGACGGCGGCAGACCTCGTCCCCGTGCACGACCGGCAGGTCCCGGTCCAGGACGATCACGTCGTAGTCGATGTAGGAGGTGCGCTCCAGCGCGCCACCGCCGTCATAGGCCACGTCCACCGCCATGGCTTCGCGCCGCAGACCGGTCGCGATCGCGTCGGCGAGCACCCGCTCGTCCTCTACAACCAGCACTCGCACGACTGGCACCTCTCTCCGGATCCGCTGCTTCATTCTGCCCACACCTGCGATAAGCGCACGGTAAGGCATGTACGGCAGGTGTGCCGCAAGGCACAGCCACATTCATGTTTTGGTATGCGACAGGCCGGGGTATGCCTGGTGGACACCCATCGCCGTGCCTCATTGGGTGCCACGCGCGGTGGGCGCTCTTCGCCCCGCAACCCCTGAAGAGAGTAGGTGAGATGGGCGAGTTCACGACCACGATCGAAAGCCGCCTCGACCAGGCTTACAAGGGCCTTCGGGAGGCCCGGTGCGCCGGGGACGACTACCTCGCCGACACCCTCACCACCGAGATCGAGGACCTGCGCCGCCTGGCGGATGACAATGGTGTCCCGTTGCCTCATTGATCGGTGTCTCGTGTGACGAAACGGCCGGAGCCCTGGAGAGGGGCTCCGGCCGTTCTCGCGGTGTCACATCACCTCACGGCGTCAGGCGTCGCGTTGCGGATCCAGCGGTACGAGCAGGTCGTGCAGCTCCTCGAACAGCCCCCGCTCCGCGCAGAGCACGAAGTCGTTGCCGTACGGCCTGCCGTTCAGCCCGCCGATCCTGGCCCCGGCCTCGGTCGCGACCAGCCCGGCCGCGGCGAAGTCCCAGTAGTTGGTGCCCCGCTCGTAGTAGGCGTCCACCCGGCCCGAGGCCACCGAGCAGAGGTCGACGGCGCACGAGCCGCCCCTCCTGATGTCGCGTACCCGCGGCAGCACCGACGCCAGCACCTGGGCCTGGACGGTCCGGCGTTCGCGCAGATAGCCGAAGCCGGTCGCGACCAGCGCCTGCGACAGCGGCACGCCGGTGTTGCAGCGCAGCCTCTGGCCGCCGAGCCAGGCGCCGCCACCGAGCGAGGCGGTGAACACCTCGCCGCGCGGCACGACGTTCACCACGCCCGCGACGATCTCGCCGCCCACCTCGACGGCGATCGACACCGCCCACTCGGGCAGGCCGTACAGGAAGTTGACCGTGCCGTCGATGGGGTCGACGATCCAGCGCACGCCGGAGTCGCCGGCCGCCTCGCCGCCCTCCTCGCCCAGGACGCTGTCGTCCGGCCTGGCCTCCAGCACGCGGGCGCGGATGAGCCGCTCCGAGGCCGTGTCCAGGGCGGTGACCACGTCGGTGGGGCTGGACTTGGTCTCGACGACCTCCGACATCGTGGGCCGCTTGGCGAGCAGCATGTCGCCCGCCTCGCGGGCGATGTCCTCGGCCAGTTCGAGCAGAGCCCGTGGATCGCTCATCACGCCACCGAGTCCGGGCGCTTCCACTCCTGGCCGAGCACGTGCTGGGCGAGGAAGGCCAGCACGGTCTCGTACCAGGCGACGGCGTTGCCGGGCTTGAGTATCCAGTGGTTCTCGTCGGGGAAGTACAGGAACTTCGACTCGACATTGCTGCGCTGCAGGTCCCACCAGAGGCGTAGCCCCTCGCCGATCGGTACCCGGTAGTCCTTGTCGCCGTGGATGACGAGCATCGGGGTGTCGATGCTGTCGAGCGAGTGGTGCGGGGAGAGCTTGGTGTAGCGCTCGGAGCCGGGGGCGCCGAACTCGCGCTGCCAGTACATGGCCGCGTCGGTGGTGCCGGCGAACTGGTCGAGGTTCCACAGGGAGGCGTGGGTGACGAGGGCCTTGTAGCGGTCGCTGTGGCCGGCGATCCAGTTGGCCATGTAGCCGCCGTAGGAGCCGCCCATCGCGCCGATCCGCTCGCCGTCGATGTCGTCCCTGGCCACGGCCACGTCCACGATCGCGTCGAGATCGGCGAGCGTGCGCGGGCCCCAGTCGCCCCAGCCTCGGTCGATCATCTCCTGACCATAGCCGGTGGACAGGCACGGGTCGGGCAGCAGGACGGCGTAGCCGTGCTGGGCCATGATCCAGGACTGCCAGCGCCACTGCCAGTCGTTCCACGAGGCGACGGGGCCGCCGTGGATCCAGAGCAGGAACGGCGCCGGGTTGGCGGCCGAGGCGCCCTCGGGCAGCACGAGCCAGCCGCGGATCGTGGCGCCGTCGTCAGCCGTCGCGGAGATCTCGGTCAGCGTGCCGGGCACCTCGGGGCGCGGGGCGGGCGAGGGCAGGTCGGTGATCTCGCCGGTGGCGGCGTCGATCCTGGCCGGGCCGGGGGCGCGGTCGACGGCGCTGTGCAGCGCGTAGACGAACCGCCCGTCGGCCGAGGGGTTGAGCCCGAGATAGGCGGCGTCGTCCTGGGTCAGCCGGGCGACCTCCCCGTCCAGCGGCACGCGGAAGATCGGGCGGCGGCCCTGATGATCGGCCACGAGGTAGACGGCCGACGAGTCGGGCGCCCACTCGACGTCCATCGGGAACAGGCCGGGCGCGTGGCCGCGGGCCTCGCCGGTGGCCAGGTCGCCGATCCACAGCTCGTTGCGGACGGAAACGTCCAGGCTGGTCAGGCGCTCGCGGGAGCAGGCGACGCGGGTGCCGTCGGGCGAGATCGCGAGCGGGGCGCCGAAGTCGTGGCCCTCGTCGGTGAACAGCGTGCGCCGCTCGCCGGTGGCCACGTCGATGGCGACCAGGTCGACCCGCTGCTCACCGCCCGGGAGGAAGGTACGCCAGGTCGCGACCACGGTGGCGCCGTCAGGTGTGAGCGCGAAGGCGACGTCGCGCAGCGCCTCGCCCGGGTCGGGAGTCAGGTCGCGCACGTCCTCCAGCCGGTCGCCGCCGCCGAGCTTCGCGGCGAACAGCCGGGTACGGCCCGGGCCGAGGTCGTGGTCCCAGTAGCGGACCGGGTAGCTCTCGTGCAGGATCGCGCTGGTGCCGGCGTCCTTGCGCGCCTTACGGCGCTCCTCCTCGGCCGCCTCCTCTCCGGTGAGCACGTCGGAGGCGAACACCACCACGTCGCCGGCCGTACGGAAGGCGCCGATGCCGCCGGGCCGGGCGGCCACCTGCCGGGCCTCGCCGCCTGAGCGGGGCAGCAGCCACAGCGCGGGCACCTCGTCGGTGGCGTCCTTGACGGTCGGGTCGGGACGGGCCGAGGTGAACAGCACGTCACCCGCGCCGGTGAACTCCGCCGCGCTCTCGCCCTTGGCCGAGCGGGTCAGCCGGTACGGCTCGCCGTCGACCGGGATCGCCCAGAGCGCGGTGCCGTACGACTTGCCGTCGGGGTTGAGGGACTGGACCGCGGAGATCAACCGGGAACCGTCGGGCGAGAGCTTCAGCGAGAGAACCCGGGGGATGGCCACGTAATCACGAATATCGTCGAATGCGCTCACTCTCTCGAACCTACTCTGCTTATGGCCGAACTCCGTTCGGCGGGCTCGGTCGCCTCATGCCGCCGTCTTCCCCCGTCGCTCTGGTCGCTTCGCTCCCGGCGCTCCTCCTCCAGACGACGGCGCTCCCTCGCCGGCTTATGGCCTCGCTCCGTCCGGCGGCGAGGGCGCTCCCTGGCGGGAATAGGGTTTGGTACGTGGGGACTTACGACGCTCTGCTGGTGCTGTCGTTCGGGGGGCCCGAGGGTCCTGACGACGTGTTGCCGTTTCTGGAGAATGTGGTGCGCGGCCGGGGGGTGCCGCGTGAGCGGCTGCTGGCGGTGGCCGAGCACTACCACGGGTTCGGCGGGGTCAGCCCGATCAACGGTCAGAACCGCGAGCTCATCGAGGCGCTGCGTCCCGTGGTGGGTGTGCCCGTCTACTGGGGCAACCGCAACTGGCACCCGTTCGGCGAGGAGACCGTCCTGCGGATGAAGGACGACGGGGTCCGCAGGGCGGCGGTGTTCGCCACCTCGGCCTTCGCCGGCTACTCCAGTTGCCGCCAGTACTACGAGGACATCGCCAGGATCTCCGTCAAGGGCGGCCCCGAGCTGGTCAAGATGCGGCACTTCGGGGAGCATCCGGGGTTCGTGGCCGCGATGGCCGACCACGTCCGGCAGGCGCTCGACCGGCTCGGCCGCGACGACGCCCGGCTGGTGTTCACCGCGCACAGCGTCCCGGTCTCGATGGCGCGCACCGCGGGGCCGTACGGCGGCCTCTACGAGGCGCAGTTGCGCAGGAGCGCCGAGCTGGTCAACGCGGCGCTGGGCCGCACCCAGCCGTGGGACCTGGTGTGGCAGTCGCGCAGCGGGCCGCCCGAGGTGCCGTGGCTGGAGCCCGACGTCTGCGACCACCTGCGCAAGACCGACGCCCGGTCGGTCGTGCTGGTGCCGATCGGGTTCGTCTCCGACCACATGGAGGTCGTCTACGACCTCGACACCGAGGCCAGGCAGGTCGCCACCGAGCTGGGCCTGCCCATGGAGCGGGCCGCGACGGCGGGCGTCCATCCGGCCTTCGTACGGATGGTCCGCGAGCTGATGGACGAGCCCGAGCCGCAGCCCTGCGCGCTCACCTGCTGCCCGCCGCCCCGGCGGCGTCAGGTGTAGGCGCGGGCGTACGCCTCGGCGATGCCCATCACCTTGTTCACGTAGTCCCATGAGTGGTTGTAGAACCAGATCGACTTGCGTAGCTTCTGGCCGCCCTGGCCGGCGCCGTTGGCGCACAGGTACTTGGCCGCCGCGGGCACCGCGTCGTACGGGCTCCAGATGTCGGCCTTGCCGTCGCCGTCGCCGTCCACCCCGTAGTGCTTCCAGGTGGCGGGCATGAACTGCATCGGGCCGAGCGCGCCCGCGCTCGACGGGCCGTTGTTGCGGCCGTGACTGCTCTCCACCTGGCCGATCGCCGCCAGCACCGTCCAGGACAGGCCGGGGCAGTGGGTTGCCGAGGCTTTGTAGAGGTCGAGGTAGCTGCTCGGCCGCCCGACGTTGACCTGCTGCTGTTGCTGCGGCTTGGCCGTCTGCTTCGGCTGCGCCTTGGGGCGGGCGCCCAGCGTCACGACCTGGGCGCCCTTGCCGAGCAGCTTGCGTACACCCGGCTCGCTGATGGCGGACTTGCCGTGCAGCAGCACCGCGACGCCCGGCGCCAGGCCGAGCGCCTTGCCCATGTCGGCGCCCACCAGGCCGTCGATCCCCGTCAGGCCGAGCGTGGCCGAGGCCGCGACGCGCAGCCGGGGGCCGCCGTCCACCTGGTACTCGGCGCCCAGGATCAGGCCGAGCCTGCGTACCGTGGCGGTGTCGGCGACCAGCTCGCCCCTGGACAGCGCGCTCCACACGGCGGGCTGGTCGGCGACGGCCTTGGGCGTCCAGGAGCGGAAGTCGGCCGGGTCGACGGCGAGCAGGTTCAGGCCGGTGCCGGACACCTTGACGGAGCCCGCGTCGACGACGGCCACCTTCTGCACGTGCTTGAGCTTCGACAGGGCGAAGCGGGTGGGCTTGGGCACCTCGGCGCGGGCGATCGCGAGCACGCGGGGCGGGGTCGGGGTGACGCTGGGGCCGCCCTCGCCGAAGTCCTTCACCGGCTCGGCCGTGGGCACGATCTTGTCCAGACCGGCGGTCTGCTGCTGCGTCTTCTGGGCTGGTTTCTGCGCCTTCCGTGCCGGCTGCTTGTCGGCCGTACTGGCGAACAGGTCGTCCCGTGTGGACAGCGCCACTCCTACGGCCACGACCGAGACGGTGACGACTGCGGCGATCACCATCAGGACGGCACGGAAGGAGGGAAGACCGGACACCCGGCACACGTTAGCCGAGTTGTCGGAAAAATCACTTGCTGTCCGGTCAGCGCGTGCGTAAAGGTTGGGACGCACTTGGGGAGGGGAACGGACGTGGTCGGGCCTTATCGGGGGTTGTTCAACGGGCCCGGCGTCAAAGGATTCGTGCTGGCCGGCTTCGTCGGCCGGATGCCGATGTCCATGCTCGGCATCGGCATCGTCCTGCTCATCTCCGGCCTCACCGAGTCCTGGGCGACCGCGGGCGCCGTCTCGGCCACCACCAACGTCTCCTTCGCGGTGGCCGCCCCCTTGACCGCGCGGCTGGTCGACAGGTTCGGGCAGGCCCGTGTGATCGTGCCCTTCTCCATCGTGAACGCGCTCTCGCTGGCCGCGCTCATGCTGTCCGCGGGCTTCGGGCTGCCCGAATGGACCCTGTACGCCGCCGGGCTGTCGGTCGGCGCGACCTCTCTGTCCCTGGGCGGGATGGTGCGGGCGCGCTGGTCGACCCTGCACGCCGGCTCGGCCAGGCTGCACACGGCGTTCGCGTTCGAGTCCGTCGCCGACGAAATGATCTTCGTTGCCGGGCCGGCGCTGGTCACCGTACTGGCCACCGCGGTCAATCCGTACATGGGCCTGCTCGTGGCTCTGGTCTGCATGCTCGGCGGATCTCTCGCGCTCGCGGCGCAGCGGCGCACCCAGCCGCCGGTGCGGCCGGGTGAGAGCGGCGGCGGGATGGCCATCCTGATCCCGGGGATCGCCCTGCTGTCCTGCGTCTACCTGGCCTTGGGGGCGGTGTTCGGGTCGATCGACCTGATCACGGTGGCCTTCGCCACAGAGCACGGGGTCAAGGGCGCCTCCGGGTTCCTGCTGGCCGCCATCGCGGGCGGGTCGATGGTGTCGGGGCTCTGGTTCGGCTCGCGGCACTGGCGGCTCTCGCTGCGCCGCCGGTTCGTGCGGGCGCTCGGGCTGCTCGTGGTGGGGCTGCTGCCGATCATGTTCATCGGCGACGCGCGGATCATGGCCTTCGGCCTCTTCCTGGCCGGGCTGTCGATCTCGCCGACGCTCATCACCGGCTTCTCGCTCACCGAGCGGCTCGTGCCGTCGGCGGTGCTCACCGAGGGGCTGGCGTGGATCTCCACCTCGATCGGGTTCGGGGTGGCGATCGGGGCCTGGGCCGGGGGGCGGCTCACGGAGATGTTCGGGGCGTCCAACGCGTACGGCTTCACGCTCGCCGCCGCGGCGGTCGCGGTCGTCGTGGGCATCGGAGGTTCGGGTTTGCTGAGACTTCCCGAGGCACCTTCACCGGCCGGGAACTGATCCGCTACCGTCGGTACAACCCTCGCAACACCCTTCACACACGAAAGCTTTAGCATGTCCCGACAAATCGTTTCACTTCTTGCTATCGCGGCAGTTGCCGTCACTCTGGCACCAACAGCGGCCTCCGCCGCCCCCACCCCGAAAGCACCCGCCCGCTCCGCTCCCGTCGCCCAGGCCAAGGCGAAGGCAGTGGACTGCGCGCAGCTCAAGTGCATCGCCCTGACCTTCGACGACGGCCCGGGCAAGTACGCGGGAACGCTCCTCGACACGCTGAAGAAGTACAACGCCAAGGCGACGTTCTTCCTAGAAGGCCAGTACGTGAAGAGCCGCCCCGCCTTCGTCAAGCGCATGGCCAAGGAGGGCCACGAGCTCGGCAACCACAGCTACTCGCACCCGAACTTCACCACCATCGAGCCGGACGCCGTCAAGAACGAGATCCAGAAGACCCAGGACGCCGTCAAGAAGGCCGCGGGCGTCGAGCCCAAGCTGCTGCGCCCGCCGTACGGCATGCTGGACGTGCAGACCTCGGAGGTCGCGGCCGAGTTCGGCATGCCGATGATCCTGTGGACCGCCGGCTCCCGCGACTGGGCGACCAAGAACTCCGCGGAGATCAAGAAGCAGACGCTGGCCGTGGCCAAGCGCGACGGCATCATCCTCATGCACGACTGGGTGAAGCAGACCGTCGACGTGATGCCGTCGCTCGTCAAGCTGCTGCAGAGCCGCGGCTACACACTGGTGAAGGTCTCCGACGTCATCAAGTCGCAGAACCTGCAGCCCGGCGACGCCTTCCCGGTTCCGGAAGGATGGGAGAACTGAGTATCGTTCACGTTTAACGGAACGAAGCTCTAGCGCAAGGGCGGCCATGGCCTTCACGAACTGGGCCCGCAACCAGACGGCCGCGCCCGCCGAGGTGCGTACCCCTGCGTCGACCGAGGACGTCGTACGCGCCGTCCGGGACGCCGCCGCGGGCGGCCGGCGCCTGCGCATGATCGGCACGGGCCACTCCTTCACCGGGGTGGCCCTCACCGACGGCATCATGCTCCGCCCTTCCGCGCTGACCGGCGTCACGTCCGTCACCGGCGACCGCGTCACCGTGCTCGCGGGCACGCCGGTGCGGGTGCTGAACTCGCTGCTCGCCGCGCGCGGGCTGGCGCTGGCCAACATGGGCGACATCACCGATCAGACGGTCGCGGGCGCCATCCAGACCGGCACGCACGGCACGGGGCGCGACAGCGGCGGCCTGGCCGATCAGGTCGTGGCGCTGGAGCTGGTGCTCGCGGACGGCTCGGTGGTGACGGCCGGCCCCGGGGAGGACCTGTTCGACGCGGCCCGGGTGGGGCTGGGCGCGCTCGGGGTGCTGACCTCGGTGACGTTCCGGGTGGAGCCCGCCTTCCTGCTGCGCAACCGGCGGCGCAGGATGACGCTCAGCGGCATCCTGGACTCGCTGGACTCCCTGACCTCGGAGAACGAGCACCTCGACTTCTTCTGGCTGCCGCACACCGACGCGTGCCTGGTCAAGACCAACAACCGCGATCCCGGCCCGGCCCGGCCACCTGGCGCGGTCAAGTACTGGCTGGACAACGTGTTCCTGGAGAACACGCTGTTCGGCGCCGCCTGCGCCGTGGGGGCGCGATTTCCCGGGCTGATCCCGCGGATCAACGGGGTCAGCGCCGCCGCGCTCGGCGAGTCGGAGGCCGTGGACGCGTCGTACAAGATCTTCACCTCCCGGCGGGACGTGCGCTTCCTGGAGATGGAGTACGCGGTGCCGCGCGAGCACCTCGGCCAGGCGCTGCGGGAGACGCGGGCGCTGGTGGAGCGGATGGGGTGGCGGATCACGTTCCCGGTGGAGGTGCGGGTCACGCCGCCCGGCACCGCCTGGCTGTCCACGGCGTACGGCCGCCGGTCGGCCTACATCGCCTGTCACATGTACCGGCCCACGCCCAACCCCGCGTACTTCGCCGGGGTGGAGGAGATCATGACGCGGCTGGACGGGCGGCCGCACTGGGGCAAGCTGCACACCCGGGACGCGGCCTACCTCGAGAAGGTGTACCCGCGGTTCGCGGACTTCGTGGCGCTGCGGGATCGGCTCGATCCCGGACGGCTGTTCGGCAACGCCTACCTGGAGACGGTGCTGGGATAGGGGCCGCCGCCGGCCGTCACTGCTGCGTCTCCTTGTTCGGCTGCACCGGCGATGACTGCGGCGACTCGGTCGGCACGGACGTCTCCTCGGTCAGGTCGCCGGGGTCCTGGGCCGTCGTGGTCGTGGACGGGGTGGACGGCTCCACCGTGTTCTTACCCGTGTCGGTGGGCGCCGGCGTCGGGCTCTGCGACGTCCGGGTCGGCGAGGCGGCCGGCGTCGGCGATCCGGTCGGCGTGTCGTTGGGTGTCGCCGGGGCGCCGGAGAACGTCGTCCGAGGCTGGAGCGCGGGCTCCTCGGAACGCTTCTTCTCCTTGGCGGGCGCCTTCTCGCGGTCGGTCGCCGGCTTGGCGCCGGTGAGCTGGTCGTGCACGGTCGTCTGAGCGATCGTCTGGTAGGCCAGGATGCCGCCCATGCTCACCCCGAACACCAGCGCCGCGGCCACCCCCGTCTTCACCCACGGCACGCGCCTGGGCGCCGGCACCTCGATCGGCGCCATGACCAGCGTGGACTCGCCCCGGCTCTCCTCACCTTCCCGCACCGTCGTCCGTACGGCCGTCGCCAGCTCGCCCTGACCCTCGTCCCGCTCCGGTGGCGGCTGCTCCGAGCCGTACTCGCGCCAGGCGATCACCGTGTGCTGCTTGACCTTGTCGCCCGTGCGCTTCAGGTAGTGCGTGTAGACGGCGGTGGCGACCGTGCTGGCCACGCTCATCAGTGCCGCGCCGATCACCGTTCCCCCCACACCGAGGTAGGACGCTGCGACCGCTGCCGTGACAGCCGCCAGGGCACTACCCGCGATCTGCGGCACGCTCAGCTCGAACTTCCGCTGCTCGCCGCTCATCGCCTCGGATCAGTCCTTTCTCGCCTGTGTACGGTAAAGAGCTTTCTCGTGAATAGACGCGAGCGCGTGTCCTGTTGTTCCTGTGATCTGCGTGACAGACACCCTCGTCGCTCGTGCCCCGACGAATCGGCCTGCCCTCCCTGTACCTCGCCGCGGCCGTGGCGACGGCCGTGACCACCGCGATGCCCCTCGCCACGCCGCCCGCTTCCGGCCTCACCTTCCGGCCACCGGTCATCGAGCCTACGCGCCCGTACATCGTCACCGCCCGTAACCGGGCCGCGGCCCGTGACCTGGTCGGCGCGATGCGATGGCGGGTGCGCCGCTTCTACACCGCGGCCATCCCCGGCTTCGCCACCTGGGTGAACGCGACCGAACTGGCGGAGCTTCGCGCGGATCCGCGGGTCCTGGCGATCGAACCCGACCGCGAGATCCACCCCATGCCGATCGCTGGGGCCGCCCGCCAGAACCGCTCCAGGCCGATCACCGGGTTCGCCCGGGCCCGCGTGACTCGCGGCGCTGGGAGAGGCGTCACGGTCTACATCGTGGACAGCGGCGTCAACGGGAAGCCGCGAACCGCGACGGGCGGCCTCCGCAGGGCGGGCGGGTTCGGGGATCGGGCCTGGCGGGCCTTCGACGCCACCGGTCGTACCGGCGACGACTGCGGCGGCCACGGCACGCGGGTGGCGCGCGCCATAGCCGGCCGGTCACACGGCGTGGCGCCGCGGGCCCGCATCGCCTCGGTACGGGTGCTCGGCTGCGGCGGCTCCGGCAGCCTGTCGGACGTCCTGGCGGGCATCGACTGGGTGCGCCGACACGCCGATGGCCCCGCCGTCGCCAATCTCTCGATCGACGGCGCCCGCTCCCGGGCCCTGCGGACCGCCATGGCCCGCCTGGCGCGCTCCGGCGTCTTCGTCGTCGCGTCCGCCGACACCGGCGGGTGCCGGCTCTCCCCCACCGGCGAGACGTACTCCACCAGATCCCCATACCTGGCCGGGGCCGCCGCCCGCTACCTGGAGCTCCATCCGGGGGCCAACCCATCCGTTCTCGCCTCTTGGCTGAAGTGCACGGCGACGCGACACACTATTCGCCAGAATCCGTCAAGGGCTTCGCGTACCGGCAGACCCTGAGATGATGGAATCAACAAATGTGACCGGCGTCACATCGCCACTGGGCTATCCCATGAAGGCGATGTTCGGACATGCCGGGTACGGTGCTGGCAGGCAACCGGCACACGCGAGAGACTCAAGGGTCCGGGGGAAGAATGAGCAGCACGCTGACGAAGGGACTCGCATGCAGGAGCTCCGACTCGTCGCGGTAAGTGAGGACGGTACCTATCTCGTGCTGGCGACAGCAGGGCGAGGTACTCGGTTCACGCTTCCCGTGGACGACCGGCTCCGTGCTGCCGTCCGCGGCAACTTCTCCCGTCTCGGCCAGTACGAGATCGAAGTGGAGAGTCCGTTGCGCCCCAAGGAGATCCAGGCCCGCATTCGCGCCGGAGAAACGGCCGAGGAGATCGCCGCCACAGCGGGCATCCCGGTCGAACGCGTCCGCTGGTTCGAGGGCCCCGTGCTCCAGGAGCGCGAGTACGTGGCCCAACAGGCGCAGCGCGTGTCCGTACGCATGCCCGGAGAATCTTCAGCCGGACCGACGCTCGGCGAGCTCGTCGCCGAGCGGCTGACCCGGCGCGGCGTACCCACCGACGAGATCGACTGGGACTCCGCCAAGCGCGACGACGGCCTTTGGCGCGTCAAGCTCGGTTACGTTTGGAACGGTCACACCAGGCACGCGGAGTGGCTCTTCGACCCGCGCAGGCGGCACGTCACGCCGCACGACGACGAGTCGATGCGGCTCTCGGCCGCCGACTTCGACCCCAGCCCCGTGGTGGAGGACACCACGGTCACGCCGTTCACGCCACGCGTGGCCAAGCTGCAGCCGGTGCCGCCGCTCGCGTCGGACCCGCTGCCGTTCCCCGCGATGATCCGGCACGAGCCCGAGCCGCAGGAGCCGGCCCTCGGCTACCAGCCGCGAGGCACGGAGCCGTCCTACAGCCGTACCCCGTCCCGCGAGGCTCCCTTCACCCCCGCCCGCGAGGCCCCTTTCGACCGCGCCACCACCGACCCTGCCGGCCGTACAGCGGAGCCCGGCTACCGCGCCGAGCCCGCCGCACGGGAGACCGGCTACCGCACCGAGCCGTCCGCTCAGGAGACGGGCTACCGTACTCAGCCGCCCGCGCAGGAGACCGGTCACCGTACCGAGCCGTCCGTGCAGGGCACCGGCTACCGCGACGAGTCGCCCGCACAGGGCACCGCCCGCCCCGGCGAGCCTCCGGCACGTCACGGCGAGCCTTCGCCCTGGCTCCCGGACTACGGCACTCCCCGCGCTCCCGACCGCCCGACGGGCCGGGACGGCGAGGCCATCTACGCCCCGGCGACTCGTGATGTCGCGCCTTCGGGCAGCCGTGCCACCGTGCCTGCGGCCGAGGACGCTTTCACGCTGCCCCCGGCCACGGACGCGACCCCCGGTACACGTACCGGGGATGGCCCGGCCTACGGCCCACCCGTCGTAGAGACGCCAACTATCAACGCGCCCGTTGTGCAGGACTCTGCCACCAGCGCAGCCGCCGTCGGAAACCCGGCTTCGAGCGCTCCTACGGCGGCTGACCTCGCCACAGAGCCGGCGAACCACGCGCCGTCTGCCCCTGCAACCCCGGCGCCTGACGCCGCTGCCACAACAACCCCGGCCATCGCAGAACCCGCCACGGCGACCGACCGCGTCACGGATGCCGCCGTTACGGACGCCGCCGTCACGAAGGCTGCCGTCTCAGACACTGCCGTTACGGACGCCGTTGTCGCAGACTCGGCGCCCGCATCCACCGCGCAGACTTCCGCGCAGTTGGCGCTCACCACGGATGCGTCCTCGGCTGCGGATTCGCCGTCTGCCGTGCCCACGGTGGCACGCACCGACGCCCCGGCAGCGGAGACCGTACGCCCTTCCGAGGCTCCGGAGCCCACCACCGTCCCAGGACCGACCACACCTCCCCCAGTCGAATCGCAGCCCGCCACGGAGGTCGCGGCCGAGTCGCAGGCGACCAGTGCCGCCCCCGAGACGCCGCCGAGCAGCACTCTCACCGAGTCGAAGGTCGTTGGGGCGGTCGCTGAGCCGCAGTCGGGCGGGGCCGTCATCGAGTCGCCGTCCAGCGACCCCACTATCAAGTCGCAGTCCGGTGGCGCCGGCACGGAGAGCACCGCCACGCCGCAAACGTCCCCGGCCACGGAAGGCAAGACCGAAGCCCCGGTGCAGGAGGCCGCTGGGCAGGAAGCCGCCACGGCGGTCGACACCCCAGCAAAGACGGACACCGTCACAACACCGCCCGCCCCCGAGGCGGTGACTGCGGCGGACACCAGCGCCCCCGCACCGGCAACCGACCAGGACGCCTCCAAGCAGCCCTCCAAGGCCGCGCCCGAGGCAGCGTCGCAGTCGGCAACCGCGCCCCCCGCAGCCACACCCGCTGCGGCCGCGCCCAAGCCACAGCCAAAGCCACAGCCAAAGCCCCAGCCCTCGAAGCCCGAGCCCAAGGCCGACTCCGCGACACCCGCGCCCACCCCGGCACCGGCTCCCAAGGCCGAACCCGCAGCGGCCGAACCCAAGGTCGAGCGGAAGGCTGAGCCCGCAGCGGCCGAGCCCAGGTCCGAGCCTGCGGCGGCCGAGCCTAAGTCCGAGCCGAAGGCTGAGCCCGCAGCGGCCAAGGCTGAGCCGGCAACGCCTGAGCCCGCCGTGCCAGCCGCGAGGACGAGCAAGGACGGCACCGCAAAGCCCGAGCAGCCGGCGCCCAAGGAGGAGCCCCCGGTCCCGGTGCCCTCTCCCCCGCCTGCCCCTGCGGCCCGTCCGCGCAAGGGCTCCAGGGGGCGTCGCGCCTCGGTACCGACCTGGGACGAGATCATGTTCGGCGCCCGCCGCCAGGACTAACCGACCACACCGGCACCCGGCCCCGGCTCCCTACCAACGTAGGGACCCGCCGTCGCTGAACCGACGCCACACCTGGACGCACTGTCGCCACCCGGGCGCCAGGACGCGCCGTCGCCGAACGACGCCGCGTACACCGACGCCGGGTGCCTGGACGCGTGGTCGCCCCGCCCGCCCGCACACACCGCCCCGGCGCCACCCGGACGCGTCGTCCGGCGGCTCGTCGGTGGTCTCGAACCGGGCAGGGCCTTCACGGCCCGGGTGAGCAGCCTCGGGCCCTCAAGAGCGGCGGTGCGCAACGCGCGCCCGCCTATTTGCCCTTCTCCATGAACGGAGCCAGCCACTCCGGCGTCACCTCGGCCGGGAAGCCGATCGCCTGGGACTGGGAGACGTCGATCGCCGAGTAGCCGCCCTTGCCGGCTCCCACCCCGGCCGTGAGCGTGTACACCCCGGCTCGCCGCTGGAACCAGGTCTGCCTGAGGTGCCAGCCCACCACCGCGCGGCGTTCGACCACGGCTTGTGACCGGCGGAGGGAGCCGGAGCGGACCGCCAGGCGTACGCCGTCGTATCCGTGTCCCAGGGACCTGTACCGGTCGAGGCCGAGGGGGATCCCCGTGCCCGCCAGGAGGAAGGTGACCACGGCCGCGATCCACCAGGCCGCCTCGGCGGTCAGCAGGGCCGTCAGGGCGGTGACGGCGGCCGCCAGGAGCCACGGGGCGATGGCGCGGAAGAGGCGGCGGTTGCGGGCGATGGGTGGGTGGGAGCGGAGTTCGGCCTGGTAGGAGCCGATGGCCTCGCCGGTGACCTTGAAGGCGACCGCGCGCGGGACGTCCGGCAGGAGTTGCCCGCGCGTCTGCGTGTCGCCGAGTCCCGTCACGATGGCCCAGACGCGGGCGACGCCCGCCCACCGCTCGGCGAGCCCCTCGACGATCTCGTAGCCGCGTACGCGCCGGGCCTCCAGCGACACGCTACGGCGGTTGATCAGGCCGCGCTCGGCCACCAGGTAGCGGTCGCGGCTGGTGAGCCGGAAGTTCCAGTTGAACACCGCGTACATCACGCCGCCCACCACCGGCATCGCCACCACGAGCAGCAGCACCACGGCGAGCAGCAGATAGGGGTGCTCCCACAGCCACTCCCCGACGGTCAGCGCGGCGTCCCTGCCGAAGCCGAGGTCGTCCCCCCACTGGAACGCCAGCCCCACGGCACCGCCCGCCAGCGCGAACGGGGTCAGGAGGTACGCGCCGGACAGCGGGCCGTACAGCAGCCAGGTCCACGGAACGCTGATGATCTCCCGACCCGCCTCCGCTGTGTCCCCAGGGGTCGCGGCGGGCGCCGAAGCGCCCGGCGGGCCGGCGGCGGCGACGGAGTGGGCGGCGCCGTCAGACGCGGACGCGGAGGCGGTCTCGCCAGAGGCGGCGGCCGGGCCGGTGGTGGTGGGGTGCGCGGCGGCTCGGGCCGCGCGGGTGCGGCGGAGCAGGACTGACTTCAGGCGTTCGGCCTCCTCCAGGCTGACGCCGTCGAGTTTGCCCTCCTCGGCGTCGCCGCTCGCCCCCGTGTCGATCTTCAGTACGGCCAGGCCGAGCAGCCGGTGCATGGGCGGAGTGGAGACGTCCACACCGCGGACCCGTTCCAGGGGGATGGTACGGACCGACCGGCTGATCAGGGAACGCTTGATCTCCAGCCGGTCGCTCACGATCTCGTAGCTGAACATCGCCCACCGGACGACGGCGAAGGCGAACGTGACGCCGACCCCGAACGCCGCCCACAGATACGACTTGCCGGAGAACCCGCCGACGAACAGCAGCCCGACGAGCGGGAGGAGCAGCGACGGGATCATCCGCACCGGTTGGATGAGCAGCACCTTGGGACTCAGCCGCAACGGCGCCCGCACGGGCGCAGGGGGCGCAGGGGGCGCAGGGGGCGCAGGGGGCGCAGGGGGGATCGGAGACGAGCCCTCGGGACCAGGTGGTGCGGACGGGTGGGGGGGAGGTTCGGTCATGTGGCATCGTCCCTGAGCTCTTCCGCCCGGCGCGCCAGCTCCTCCGCCAACCCCGCCGCCACCTCGTAGTCCAGCCCCTTGATCGTCGACGACCCCGCGTGGGACGCCGTACGGATCTCCAGCGTCGCCAGCCCGAGCAGCCGTTCGACCCACCCCTGCGCCTTGTCGACCGTCTGGATCCGGCTGACCGGTACGAAGACCCACTCCCGGGTCAGGAACCCCGACCGGGTGTAGACCACATCGCCCGACAACTCCCAGCGATGTACGGCATAGCGCACGAACGGCTCAGCGATCAGGAACGGCGTGGCCAGCACCCCCAGCGTCACGGGCAGCAGCCACGGATCGTCCGCGAACCAGCCGGGCACCCAGGCCCACCCGCTCCCCCCGACCCAGCGCGCGACCAGGATCGAGCAGCCCACCAGCAGCACGAACCCGAACAACGCCTCGGCCAGCCAGAGCCGGACGGCCTTGGGCGACACACGGTGCTCCGGATCACGCAACGGGCCAGAAGTCGTCACAGGGCCAGCTTATGACTCCCGCCCGGACCAGTGATCTCCCAGAGGCGCCGGATGTCCTCGGAAAAGTGTCGGTGCCGTAGGCCACAGTGGGGGCATGCAGTACGCGATTGAGGCAGACGGCCTGGTGAAGCACTACGGCGAGACCAAGGCACTCGACGGGGTGGCTCTCGCGGTGCCGACCGGCAGGCTGCTCGGCGTGCTGGGGCCCAATGGGGCGGGCAAGACGACGGCCGTGCGCATTCTGGCCACCCTCCTGACGCCCGACTCGGGCACGGCCACGGTGCTGGGGTTCGACGTGCGGCGGCAGGCGCATCAGGTGCGGTCGCTGATCGGGCTGACCGGACAGTACGCCGCGGTCGACGAGATGCTGACCGGTGTCGAAAACCTGATGATGATCGGCCGCCTGCTGGGCTTGCCGAGGCGTGCGGCGCGGGAGCGGGCGAAGGAGTTGCTCGGCCGCTTCGACCTGGCCGACGCCGGGGGCCGGGCCGCGAAGACCTACTCGGGCGGCATGCGCAGGCGGCTCGACCTGGCGGCGAGCCTGGTGGGCAGGCCGCAGGTGCTGTTCCTGGACGAGCCGACGACCGGTCTCGACCCGCGCAGCCGCACCGACCTGTGGGGCGTCGTACGCGGGCTGATGGCCGACGGCGTGACCGTGCTGCTGACCACCCAATACCTGGAGGAAGCCGACCAGCTCGCCGACGACATCGTGGTGTTCGACCACGGCAAGGTCATCGCGTCGGGCACGTCCGACGAGCTCAAGGCCACCACCGGCGCGCAGGTGCTGGAGGTGCGGCCGCTCCGGGCAGACCAGCTCGACCTGGTCGCCAAGGTGGTCACCGAGATCCTCGGCGAGGTGCCCGACCTGTCGGGCGGTAGGGTCACGGCTTCGGTACGCGACCCCGCGGTGGTGCCCGCCATCGTCCGCCGCCTCGACGACCTCGGCATCGTCGCCTCCGAGCTGGCGCTGCGCACGTCCAGCCTCGACGAGGTGTTCCTGGCCCTGACCGGGCACCGCGCGGAGGAAGAGCAGTCCGAGGAGGCCCTCGTATGACCGCCGTCACCGCGGCCCTGCCCAGCCGGGTCGGACCCGGCGCCACCCTCAGGCAGACCATGACGCTGGCCTGGCGGAGCCTGGTGCAGATCAAGCACAACCCGTGGGAGCTGCTCGACCTCAGCATCCAGCCGATCATGTTCCTGCTGCTGTTCACGTACGTGTTCGGCGGCGCCATCTCCGGCTCCACCGGCGACTACCTGCAGTTCGCGCTGCCGGGGCTGCTGGTGCAGAACGCCCTGTTCTACACGCTGTCCACGGCCATCGGGCTCAACACCGACATCACCAAGGGCGTGTTCGACCGGCTGCGCAGCCTGCCGATCGCGCGCACCGCGCCGCTGTCGGGCCGGATCATCGCCGACACGTTCAAGCAGGTGTGGGCGTTCGCGCTGCTGGTCGGGTTCGGGATGGTGCTCGGGTTCCGGGTGACGACCAGCGTGGCGGGGCTGATCGGGGCGCTCGCGCTGCTGGTGGTCGTGGCGTTGGCGATGTCGTGGATGTCGGTGTTGATCGGGCTCAAGGCGTCGAGTCCGGAGAAGGTGCAGATGATCTCCTTCTCCACGATGATGCCGCTGACGTTCACGAGCAGCGCGCTGGTGCCGGCCGACACGTTCCCCGGCTGGCTGAAGGCCTGGTCCGACGTCAACCCGGTGACCTACCTGGCCGACGCGATCCGCGGCCTGCTGATCGGCGGCGAGGTCGCCTGGCCGACGGTGGTCTCGCTGCTGTGGTCGGCCGGGTTCGTGGTGGTGTTCGCGCCGCTGGCGATCAGGGTCTTCCGCAGCCACGGGTGACCCTCCGCCGGAGGAGCTGTCTGCCGGGTACACGGTTGACGACCTGGTGCCCGATTTCACCGGAGTGCCGGTGCCACCACGAAGGCAGGGCCCTCGGACGCGGTGCCCGCGCTCCCGGGCACGCGATCCCCCCGCGCCCCTCGATCCGCCGAGGCGAACCGGCCCGGTCGGCCCGGCATCGAGAACCAGCAGGCCGCGGCCGGGTTCTCCGGTGCCGCCCATGACCTCCCCGCCCCGGCGAAGCGCCTGCGGGCCGAGGACGGCGGCGATCAGGAATGTGGCGAAGTTCACTCCCCCCTACCCGTTTTGTGGCTGCTTTCCCGTCCTTTACCGGCTGCCGACCCTCGCGAAACGGTCGGCGCACGGCCGATAGCCGCGTAGCATCATGCGGCATGGGGCTGTGTAACACGGCAAGACGCGTGAGACGCATCGCTGTCTCTGTGACAGTGGTGACCGTCATGCTCGCGTCGTCCGGTTGCAACTTCCTCATCGGAAGGTCCCAGGCCAAGGAGATCGCTGAGATCAACGTCTCGAGTCCGGAATTGCGCGAGGGCGAACCACTGCCGAGCGAATTCTCCTGCGATGGCGCCCAGGGCAGCCCCCCGCTGCGCTGGTCCAGCGAACCCCTGTCCGATGCCAAGTCGATCGCCATCGTGGTCGACTCTCACTCATCATCAGAATCCGCCGTGCAGTGGGTGCTCTACAACATCCCCGCGACGACGACCGAGCTGGGGCCGAACGCCGCCGCGAGCCCGCCGGAAGGCGCGAGCCAGGCGACGGTGACCAGCGGCAAGGTGGGCTACCAGCCCCCTTGTGTGAAGAAGGGCAGTTACCGGTTCAGCGTCTACTCGCTGAGCGGCAAGGTCGAGCTCCCGGAGGGCTCCCCCCTCTCCGACGTCTTGAAGAAGATCGCGGACTTGACCATCGCTCGCGGCCGGCTCACGGTGGTGGACATCCAGTGAGACTCCAATCACAAAACGTAGTAATAGTTACCAATTCTTCACGTAGGGTGTGACAACGCTCATAGTGGTCCGACACAATCAGATCCAATTGCTAGGTGCTGGTGATCAAAGGGGGAAGGTCGCGTCGATGGCCGCGCGATCTCACCGGTGCCGCAGGGAGGCCATGGCTTTGAGGGTGGTGCAATGATCGCGGTCGTAGTCAGCTTGGTCGCTGTCGTGCTCCTCGTGCTCGTCGTCGTGGCACTGGGCATGCGTTCTATGAACCGTCGGGAGAGCTCTCTCCCTCCAGAGCGGCTGAAGCAGATGGCCGAGAAGGATGAGAGGACTCAGACGCGCTCCACGGACGAGTTCTCCAAGAGCGAGCCGCGCATGAACAACTTCAGCCCTGACTTCAGTCCTATCGGCGAGGCCAAGGCGAAGCCGGTACGCACCGGTCAGCGCGGTAAACGCGGCGTGGACGAGTGGGGCAACCCCCACACCGACGTCGAGGACGAGGAGTTCTGGGCCAACATCCGCAGCGACGCGGAAGAAGGCGGCTTCGGCGCCGGCGGCACGGTCGCGGCGCGCAAGGGCGCCTCGCGCCCCGTCGAGCGTCCTTCGGAAAGGCCCGCCGAACGGCCCGCGGGACGACCCGCCGAGCGCGAGAAGCAGCCGACGGCCCAGCGTGAGCAGCGGCCCGGCGCCAAGCGTGAGCGGCCCGCCAAGCGTGAGCCCGTCACCGCAGACCCCAACGCGGCGACCGTCCAGGCTCCGCTTCCCGGCCGGCCCAACCGTTCGCGTTCCCAGCGGCCCGCCCCCGCGGGCGGCTCGTCCGGCCTGGCCGATCTCGTGGAGTCGGCGCAGCGTCCGACCGCCGCCGAGCTGGCCGACCAGCGCACGGTGACGTTCTCGGCCCCGACCCCGCCCGACGTGATGAGCATCCTCGGCGTGGGCGCCCAGCAGGTCCCGCCGCCGACCCGGCCTCAGCCCGGCACCGGCACCGGCGCCTTCCCGGCCGTCGGCGGCGCCACGTCGCTGAGCACGAACAGCCCGGCGACCTCCAGCGGCTCATTCCCCGCAGTCGGCAGCGGTTCGTTCCCCGCCACTCCGACCTCCAACAGCGGGTCTTTCTCCGCCACGCGGGCCCCCAACAGCGGTTCTTTCCCCGCGACGCCGGTCTCCCCCATCAGCGGCGCGCCGGCCAGCGCCCCGTTCACGATCTACGGCGCCAACACCGACCCGCTCGAGAACACCTGGACCAACCCGCCGATCGTGCCGACGGCGTCCGGCTCGTGGCCCGCGCTCCAGCAGCACGACATCCTCGACGACCCCGCGCCCGGCGCCCCGTCGAGCGACTCCTGGCCGGCCTTCGAGCCGCAGCAGCCCGCCGCCGCCCCTCGCGGCTCCTATCCGGCGTCCTACGAGGTCCGTGCGGGCTGGGCCGTGGCCGACGACTCCGACCCGCTGACCGGCCCCTCCCCCGCGACCGGCACCCCCACGGCGCCCGCGCGTTCGGTCTCGGCCTACGACGACGTGCTGTCGGCTCCGCCCATACAGCCGGCGCCCTTCGCGTACGAGACGGGTGACATCACCAGCCTCCCGCCCGGTCAGATCGCGCAGACCTTCGCGTACGAGACCGGCGACATCACCAGCATTCCGCCCAGCCAGCTGCCGGCGGGCTGGGGAGAGCCGCCGGCGGGCAGCGGCGCCTGGCCCAACAGCTACGGCGGCACGCCCGACACAGGCGCGCGGCAGGGCACCCCCGGTGGCGGCAGCCAAGGCGGCGGGCGTCGTCGCGCCACCACCCCCGAGCAGGAATTCCCCGACTACTACCGCTGACCAGCGGCTGAGTGAGGCGGCCACTCATTAATCTGTAAAGCCGCCGACGACCCCTCCAAGCCCCGGCTCCCGGGGCAATAGGGTTTGCCGTATGATCGGCGACACTCTGCGTCGCGTGCTGAGCACGCTCAGGTACGACGTGCCTGCCTCACTCGTGGTCTTCCTCATCGCGGTGCCCCTCTCGCTGGGCATCTCGATGGCCTCGGGCGCCCCCCTCGCCGCCGGGCTGATCGCCGCCATGGTGGGCGGCATCGTGGCGGGCGCGCTCGGCGGCTCCGCCGTACAGGTGAGCGGGCCCGCGGCGGGCCTGTCCCTGGTGGTCGCGGATCTCGTGCAGACGTACGGCTGGCGGGCCACCTGCATGATCACATTGATGGCGGGGCTGGTGCAGCTGGTGCTCGGGGTGTTCCGGGCGGCCAGGGCGGCACTGGCGGTCTCACCGGCCGTCATCCACGGCATGCTGGCGGGCGTCGGCGTGGCCATCGCGCTCTCCCAGTTGCACATCGTGCTGGGCGGCCAGCCGCAGCGCTCGGCCCTGGCCAACATCGTGGAGTTGCCCGCGCAGCTCGCCGAGATGCAGGGCCACACGGTGGTGGTGGGCCTGCTCACGATCGCGATGCTGGCGCTGTGGACGCGCCTGCCCAAGCGGGTCAAGGTGGTGCCGGCGCCGCTGGCCGCGCTGCTGGTGGCCGGGGTGACCGCGTGGGCGTTCAACTGGGATGTCACCCGCATCGACCTGTCCGACAGCGTCACCGAATGGACCGTTCCCGTCCTGCCGTCCGGCGACTGGCACCGGATCGTGGCGTCCGTGCTGCTCGTCGCGCTGCTGGCCGGGGTCGAGTCGCTGCTCTGTTCGGTCGCGGTCGACGGCATGCACAACGGCCCCCGCGCCGACCTCGACCAGGAGCTGAGCGGGCAGGGCGTGGCCAACATGGTCTCGGGAGCGCTCGGCGGGCTGCCGGTGGCGGGCGTGATCGTCCGCAGCACCGCGAACGTGCAGGCGGGCGGGCGCACCCGGCTCTCGGCGTTCCTGCACGGCGTGTGGGTGCTGGTGTTCGCTCTCGGCTTCGGCTGGATGATCAAGCTGATCCCGATGGAGGCGCTGGCGGCGCTGCTCGTCTTCATCGGCGTGCAGATGGTCAACCTGGGCCACGTCAGGAAGGTGCACGGCCACGGCGAGGTGCCGGTCTACCTGGTGACGATGGGGGGCGTGCTGGTCCTCGGGCTCGCCGAGGGCGTGCTGGCCGGTCTCGCGCTGGCCGCGCTGCTCGCGCTGCGCCGGCTGACCTGGGTCACCGTCAAGACACGGCCGGAGCAGGACGGGCGCTTCCACGCGACGATCTCCGGCTCGCTCACCTTCCTGGGTGTGCCCCGGCTCACCCACGAGCTGCGCGCCATCCCGCCCGGCACGGCCGTGGACCTCGACCTGAACATCGACTTCATGGACAACGCCGCCTTCGAGGCGATCCACTCCTGGCGGCTCAACCACGAGCGGCTGGGCGGCAGCGTCGACATCGACGAGATCCACGACGAGTGGTACGCGATGGCGGCCAGCGGCACCCGCCGGCCCCGGTCCAAGACGCCGCCGAGGGCGCCGGACCGGTGGTGGCTGCCGTGGTCGCACCGCCACAGCCGCCCCGCCCGGCACGGCGTGCCCACTCCGGGCGGGCCTCGTCCGGCCAGCGTGGAGTGCCAGCTGACGGCGGGTGCGCGGGAGTACCACCGGCGTACGGCTCCGCTGATGCGGCCCATCTTCACCGAGCTGGCCCGCAAGCAGCAGCCCACGCACCTGTTCATCACCTGCGCCGACTCACGGGTCATCCCCAGCCTGATCACCGCGAGCGGCCCCGGCGACCTGTTCACCGTGCGCAACATCGGCAACCTGGTGCCGCGCAGGGGCGCCGAGCCGCAGGACGACTCCGTCGCGGCCGCCATCGAGTACGCGACGCAGGTGCTGGGCGTGCACACGATCACGGTGTGCGGGCACTCGGGCTGCGGGGCGATGTCCGGGCTGCTCAGCGGCGGGGTGAAGGCGGGCGGCCTGCCGGGGCTGCGGCGCTGGCTGCGGCACGGCTACCACAGCCTGGCCACGTTCATCGAGACGGCCGACGAGCCGCTCGACGCCGGGGCGCTGGACCGGCTGTGCAAGGTCAACGTGCAGCAGCAGCTGGAGAACCTGCGGACCTATCGCAAGGTCGACGAACAGGTGCGAGCCGGGCAACTGGAGCTGGTGGGCCTGTACTTCGACATCAGCTCCGCGAGGGTGCACATGCTGCCACCCCTGCCGGCCTCACTCTCCGTGAAGATGTGACCTGGCGATCCGCGTGGGCCGTTCTGAGTAATCATGCGCAGACCCAGGCGTGGCGCCAGGTTAGCGTCAGCGGTGTCGCGCACGGTCGTCCTTGGTCCCCCACCCTGGCCTGGCGCGACGGCCGGTCCTCACTCCCAGGGGCCCGGAGGGGCGGAGGGTATCGGCACCCTTCGCCCCTCACCCTCGGGTAGGAGAGCTCAGCGCAGGCGGCGGGCGGTGGCCAGAGCCGCTTCCGTCTGGATCGTGACGATCCGGCCGATCGGATCGGCGAACGGGACCAGCTCGCCCTCCGCCGCCGCGCACAGGCGCCGCAGGCGCTCCTCCAGCGCGGCCCGGACGGCCGTCAGTGCGGCCTGGTGGTTGCCCGCCGCCGCCTCGGCCTCCAGCAGCCGCAGGAACATGGAGCAGGCCCGCAGCGGCAGCCGGCGCACGGTGTCGTGGATGCCGCTCGCCTCGGCCCGCGTGACGGTCCTGGCGGCGTCCTCCCGGTCCACGGCCCCCTCCAGCGAGGCGATCAGCAGGTGGGAGACGGCGAGCGTGTCGTCGACCGCCGCGTGGAACGGGGTGTGCGCGACGCACTGGGGCCGGATGTCCGTACGCGCCCGGGCCAGCGGTTCGATCTCCTCGCGCAGCCGTACCGCGGCCGCCTTGATCAGGTGCCCGAAGGAGAGCCCGGCGTCCGAGGGGTCGTCGCACCCAGGAGTGGTCCACAGGGGCACCTCGGCGATGAGGGTGAACGTGCCGTAGCGGTCGGCGTAGTGCCAGCTCGACGCCCCGTACGTACGAGGTGTGCGCGCGTCGCCGCCGGTCTCGACGAAGTCGATGTGCTCGGCCGGCGGCAGCAGCGTGACGCCGGGCCCCGCGACCTGGTAGCCGACGGTGTCGATGGGCCCCAGGTCCAGCGGGACGCCCTGGCCCGCGGCGATCGAGGCCAGCTCGGCGGGCAGGCCGGGCACGTCGCGGCTGATCTGGAAGTAAGCGCCGCCGAAGTCGGCGTTGTGCAGCGAGAGCATGAACGCGGGCCGTAACTCGTCGATGACCCGCATCAGGGCCAGGGTCTCCGGCAGCGGCCGGTCGAACCGCTTGCGCCCGGAGGGGATGGGGAAGGTCCATTCGGGCTGGTCGCTCATGGACGGGCGGTAGAAGTGCCGGTGATAGTGGCTGATCGTGTACGGCCCGCCGTACCAGCCCTCGTTCAGCCGGGCGCCGTCGGGATCCACGCACGCGATGAAGTGCCAGGTGAACCCGTGCCGCTCGGCCGCGTTCTCGCACAGCGCCGAGGCGAGGCGGAGCACGGTCAGGAAGCCGGCGGGCTCGTTGGCGTGCGGGCCGCCGAACACCAGGGCGTTCTGGCGGCCGTCTCCGATCGAGACCAGTTCCAGCGGCTCGCCCCGGCGGGAGGCGCCGATGCGGCGTCTCGTGCAGGTCGCGGGGAACCGGTCGCACAGCTCCCGCAACAACGCGGCCATGTCGTCAATGGTCGGGATCTCGCGCATGGGGGAAGCCTCTCAAGCGCGCGCCGCCGCGTCACGTGCCTGGTGCGGGACGTTTCGCGCTCTCGGCCGGATCACCGCAGACCTGGCAGGCGTCGAGCCGGGTGACGAACCGCTCCGCCGTCATCATCGTCAGGAGGTCGAAGTGGACCACCCGGCCGGCCAGGGCCGCCGGGACCACTCCGGTGAGGAAGCGGACCGCCTCGGCGGCGAGGAAGCCGGCCACGATCGAGCAGAGCGGGCCGAACGCCGGGATGATCCGCCCCTGGTTCTGTACGGCGGGCAGCTCCCGCCCTCCGTTGCGGACCCGCAGCTCCTCGTCCAGGCAGGCCAGGCAGGCCGAGCTCCCCGGCACGACCAGCGGCCCCGCGATGCCCAGGTGCTGGGTGAACCCGCCCGGCAGGAACGGCACCCCGGCGGCCAGGCAACCGGCGTTCGTCCAGCGGCGGATCTGCGGCTGCGGGCTGTCGGCGGTGGCGATGACCAGGTCCGCGCCGGCGACCACGTCCGCGACGTCCCCGGCGCCGGTCAGCGTGCGGTGGTGCGTCTCCACCTTGAGCGCCGGGCTGTGCTCCACGAGCCTGCGGGCGGCCGTGTCCACCTTCGGGTCACCGACGTCCTCCGCCTTGTACAGGTATTGGCGGTGAAGGTTGGACTCGTCGACGTCGTCCTGGTCGACGAGCCGCAGCCGCCCCACCCCGGCCGTCGCCAGTTGCAGGGCGACGAAGCCGCCTATCCCGCCGACGCCGAGGACGGCCACGGTACGCTCGGCGAGGTCCCCGATCATCTCGGCGGCCCGTGACGCGGGCTGGAACATGGAGAAGAACAGCGCCTGCCGCGACGAAGGCCCGTGGCGCGTCAGCAGCTCGACCTCCTGCTCCTCGACCAGGATCCGGGCCGTGAGCAGGGCGGTGATGGCCTGGTCCACCTCGGCCGCCGTGACGCCGCCGATCCCAGCCGTGAGGCTGACCAGCTCGTCGCGGGGCAGCGCGGTGGAGGCGCACCGGCGTACCAGCTCGCGCAGGGCGGGGGCGGCGGACTGGAGCACCTTTCCCGTTCCCGGCAGGTCGCCCAGCCGGACGAGTTCCTGATGGTCGTCAATGAACAGCGGAAACGCCGGGTTGACCAGAACACGAGTCAATATCCGCTCCAAGCGGGGGACACGGCACGGGATTGGCGACAGGCGGGTCACCAATCCCGCGATGAGTTTCAGCTGTTGCTGTTACCGCAAGTGAGCTCTACTTCCTCTACCTGCGTGATCGTGATCTCCATGTAGGTTCCCCCTCCCGATGGTGTCGGGACATATGTGGCTATTGAGAAGAATGCCCCCGAGCGAGGAAGTTAGTTTCCCAGAACGCGAGTGTCCAGCGGTTTGGAAATTAAGGAGCCGGTTCGATGGCCGGCGCAGCTCCGAAACAGGGTTTACGGAGTATCCGGTTTCGTGCGATAAGCGCGGAGAAATGCTTTCACCCCATCGACCACCACCTTCTCGATCTCACCCTCTCCGAGCGGAGCCGCGCCGAACAGTGATCGCTCGCTCAGCACACTGGCGACCAGCACGCCGAGGTGCTCCGCGGCGACGATGGGGTCCGGTACGTCGAGCAGGCCCTGCTCGCCCAGCCGTGCCAGGCGCGCGGCCAGCGCCCGGTGAGCCGGTTCGACGGGACGCCGGCCGTCCAGCAGCTCGGGGAAGTGCACCGCCTCGGCGATCATCAATCTCCTGATCGCCGAACGTTCGGGGCAACGGACCACGGTGTGGGCGAACTCGCGGCCGAAGGCCAGCAGGGCGGCCTCCAGGTCATGCACCTGGCCCAGGGTGCGGTCGAGCAGGTCGGCGAACTCCGCGCTCTGAGTGGCGCCGGCCTCCTGGATCACCGACAGGAAGAGCTGCTCTTTGTCCAGGTAATAGTCATAGATGGTGCGTTTGGACACACCAGCCTTGGTCGCGATGGTGTCAACACTGGTCCGGGCGAATCCTTCTTGGAGGAAGGCCTCAAGCGCCGCCCCTACGATGGCGGCACGCTTGACGGGCGAGCCTTGTCGCACCGGTCTCCGCACCGTCGTCCCCCCTACCGTGGAGCACTCCCTTCGCTGACACACCCCTGCCGACGGCCCGCGTTGATGGCGGGCGATCGTGACGACACGACGCAATGCGACTCTCCTATCGTGGAGTGCGGCTCTGGCTTTTCTCGCGCTCACTATGTGAGGCGTTCCATGCCGTTCCACGCCGGGAGACGAGCCGACCGCCGACATCACGACGACCGGCCCTTCACCTGTTGGTGCTAGTCGGCCAGGGCCTTTCTGGCGTAGGAGCGGACGTCGGCGTCGGAGTCCGCCAGCGCGGCCCGCAAGGCGTCCGCCACCTCCGGGGCGGCGGCCCACGGCGTGAGCGCGAGCACGGCGGCCTTGCGCACGTCGAGGTTGGGGTCCGCGAGCGCTCCGACGAGCGGCCGCCGCGCCGTGGCCGGGTCCGCCGCGGCGAGGCAGCGCGCCGCCCCCACCCGCACCTGCCAGTCCTGATCGCCCAGCCCCCGGACGGCCGCGGCAGCCAGCGGCGTCCCCACCTCGCCCGACGACTCCAGAGCGGCGGCCCTGACCAGCGGGTCGGCGTCGCCCGCGAGAGCCGCCAGCGCGGCCGACGGCTTGCCGATGAGGCCCAGCCCCTTGGCCGCCCAGACGCGTACCTCCCTGGAGGTGTCCGTCGCCGCGGTGGCCACCGGGCCGGCCTCGTCGAGGGAGACCAGGCCGCGGATCGCCGCGATCCGTACCCGGTGGTCCGGGTCGGCCAGCGCCGCCTGGAACGTCCCGGTGTCGCCGAGCCGCATCGCGCGCAGCACCTCCAGCCCGGTGGCCCGGACCATGGCGTCCCCGCCGGACAGGCACCCGGTCACGGCCGCGCCGAGTTCGGGCGTGGCCGGCAGCACCTCGACCAGCTCCCTGAGGCCGGTGGCCGCCGCCCGGCGCACGGTGCCGTGCTCGTCGGCGAGGGCGCCGGCCAGGGCCAGGCCCGTCCCCTCCGGCACCGTCTCGGTGAGCGTGGCGATGGCGGCCCGGCGTACCTTCGGGTCGGCGTCGGCGAGGTAGGGGGCGAGCCGTGCCACCGACGGCTGCTCCTCGGCGAGGCGGTGCAGTTCGAGGATGCGCGGCGAGCGGCCGACCGCGGCGCGGGCCTCCCGGCGCACCTCGTGGCGGCGCACCGCGGTCGCGGTCCGGGCGCCCAGCACCACCGGCGCGGCGGCGACCGGCGCGAACTCCTCGACCGGCACCAGGTACGGCTCCACGGGGCGCTTGACGAACTCCATGGCCCCGTCGCGCCGGCGGAGATTGAGGTGGAACAGCCACCCCTCGTCGTCGCGTCCGGGCTGGTCGGCGCGCTCGTGGTAGAGGCCCCATCGGCTCTCGGTACGGGTGAGCGAGGCACGGGCCGCCATCTCGGCGCAGTCGCGGATGAAGTCGACCTCGGCGCAGCGCATGAGCTCGTGCGGGGTACGCGCGCCCATCGCGGCGATCTCGTCGCGCATCCGCTCGAAGGACTCCAGCGCGATCTCGAGCTTGGCGCCGGTCTTGGGCGGGGCGACGTAGTCGTTGACGAAGCGGCGCAGCTTGTACTCCACCTGCTGCTGCGGCGGCCCGTCCGGGTTGCGCAGGGGCCGGTAGACCAGCTCGTGCGCGGCGGCGATCTGGTCCTCCGGCAGCGCCCCGGCGCGTCGGTGGTGCTCGGCCGCGTGGGCGCCGGCCAGGTCGCCGAAGACGAAGGCGCCGATCATGTAGTTGTGCGGGACGCAGGCCAGGTCGCCGGCCGCGTACAGGCCGGGCACCGTGGTCGCGCCGTGCTCGTCCACCCACACGCCCGACGCCGAGTGCCCGCCGCACAGGCCGATCTCCGAGATGTGCATCTCCACGTCGTGGCTGCGGTAGTCGTGGCCGCGCCCGGCGTGGAACGTGCCACGGGTGGGGCGTTCGGTGGTGTGCAGGATGTTCTCGATCTCCGTGACCGTCTCGTCGGGCAGGTGGGAGAGCTTGAGGTAGATCGGCCCCCGGGCGGAGGCGATCTCGGCGGACACCTCGGACATCATCTGGCCCGACCAGTAGTCGGAGTCGACGAACCGCTCCCCCTTGTTGTTGACCTGGTAGCCGCCGAACGGGTTGGCCACGTAGGCGCAGGCCGGCCCGTTGTAGTCCTTGATCAACGGGTTGATCTGGAAGCACTCGATGCCGCTGAGCTCGGCCCCGGCGTGGTAGGCCATGGCGTAGCCGTCGCCGGCGTTGGTCGGGTTCTCGTACGTTCCGTACAGGTAGCCGCTGGCGGGCAGGCCGAGCCGGCCGCAGGCGCCGGTCGCGAGGATCACGGCACCGGCGCTCACCGTGACGAAACGCCCGGAACGCGTGTCGAACCCGGCCACGCCGACCGCCCGGCCCTCCGAGGTGAGCACCCTGACCGGCATGACGCGGTTCTCGATGCGGAGCCGCTCCCGGATGTCGCGTCGCCGCAGCACCCGGTAGAGGACCTTCTTGACGTCCTTGCCCTCCGGCATGGGGAGCACGTAGCTGCCCGAGCGGTGGACCCTGCGGACCGCGTACTCGCCGTGCTCGTCCTTCTCGAACTTCACCCCGTAGCTTTCCAGGCGGCGGACCATGTCGTGGCCCCTGGTCGCGGTCTGGTAGATCGTCTTCTGGTTGACGACGCCGTCGTTGGCCCGGGTGATCTCGGCGACGTAGTCCTCGGGGGTGGCCTTGCCGGGGATGACGGCGTTGTTGACGCCGTCCATGCCCATGGCGAGCGCGCCGCTGTGCCGTACGTGGGCCTTCTCCAGCAGCAGCACCCGCGCGCCCTGTTCCGCGGCGGTGATCGCGGCCATCGTGCCCGCGGTGCCTCCGCCGACGACGAGCACCTCGCACTCCAGGCGCAGGGCGTCCTCGATCGAGGGGATGTCCATTCACAGCTCCTTGAGGATCTGGGCGCGCAGCCCGGCTCTGTCGGCGCCGGGGTCGCGGGGCCCCGGCACCTCGGTCACCGCGCGGAGGCCGCCGCGGCCGAGGACCACCACGCGGTCGGCGAGCAGGAGCGCCTCGTCCACGTCGTGGGTGACGAAGATGACCGTCGCCCTGGTGTCTTCGAGCACGTCGAGCAGGAGCGCCTGCATCTCGGCGCGGGTCTGGGCGTCGAGCGCGCCGAACGGCTCGTCCATCAGCACCGCGCGGGGGGCTCCCGCGAGCGCGCGGGCGAGCTGCACGCGCTGCCGCATGCCGCCCGACAGCTCGCGCGGCAGCCGGTCCTCGTGCCCGGCCAGGCCGACGCGGGCGATCCAGGCCCGCGCGGCGGTCCGCCGCTCGCGCCTGGGCAGCTTACGGATGCGCAGCGGCAGCTCCACGTTGCCCAGAACCGACCGCCACGGCAGCAGCGCGTCGTCCTGGAAGATCATCGCGCGGTCCGGCGAGGTGGCCGCGACCTCCTCGCCGTCCGCGACGATCCTTCCTCCGTACGGCCGCAGCAGCCCGGCCAGCGCGCGCAGCAGCGTGGACTTGCCCGAGCCCGACGCGCCGACGACGACCAGCACCTCGCCGGGGCGGACCGCCAGGTCGAGCTCGCTCAGGACCGGGTCTCGGGCGTACCCCAGCGACAGGGACTCCAAAGTGAGGCCGAGGGTCACGACCTGCTCCCTTCCGCCCGGGGCAGCCAGCGCGTCATCCGGCGCCCGACCAGCTCGACGGCGGCCGAGGTGAGCCAGCCGAGCAGGCCGATGGTGATCATGCCGACGAAGACGGCCGGATAGTCGACGATCGTGTACGACATCCAGGTCCGGTAGCCGACCCCGAACTCTCCGGAGATCATCTCCGCCGAGATGACGCAGATCCAGGCCACGCCCATGCCGACGGAGAGCCCGCCGAACACGCCGGGCAGGATGCCGGGCAGCACCACGTTCCAGAGCACGTGGCGCCGGCCGCCGCCGAGCGTCCTGACCGCGTCCTCCCAGAGCGTGGGCAGCGCCCGCACGGCGTGCCGCGTGCTCACCATGATCGGGAAGAAGGCGGCGGTGCACGTGATGAACACGATGCCCTGCTCGTCGGTGGGGAACAGCAGGATCGCCACCGGCACCAGCGCGATCGCCGGAATGGGGCGGACGGCTTCGAGCAGCGGCAGCAGCGCGTCCCCCGTCCCGCGGGATCTGGCGACCAGCAGGCCCACGGTGATCCCGGCGACCGCAGCCAGGCCGAATCCGGACAGGATCCTGATCAGGCTCTGCAGGAGGTCGAGGTAGTACACGGGGGTGGAGAGCTGCCCGGCGAACCGCACGGCGATCTCGTCGAGCGTGGGCAGCCGGTCGAACCTGAGCCAGAGACGCGCGTCGGTGACCGTGAGGAGCTGCCACAGGCCGGCCACGGCCAGGAGCGAGGCCGCCCTGACCGCCCACCGCCGCCCCTTCCCCGCACCGCCCCGAGCCCGGCTCCGCACGGGAGTCGTGGCCGCAGGCGTGGCCGTCCAAGGCGTCGTGCCGGCTTCTGTCTCCGTGGTCATCGGGCGTCACCTCCCGCTCCCTTCAACGCGGCCTCATAGGCGACGGGCTCGGTCTTCGGGTGCTCCTTGCGGTAGGCGTCGGCCCCTTCCTCGGTGGTGAAGGGCAGGAACCTGGCGTTCGCGGCGGCGGCCGGATCCCGGAGCCAGACGGACTTGCCCGCGAACCACCTGGTCCCGGTGACGGTGTCAGGCACGTAGGCCGCCCGCACCGGCTGTTTCGCGGCGGCCACCTGCCGGAGCAGGCAGGTCGGCGTGGCGGCGGCCAGGGTCTGGCTCTCCCCGTTCAGCCACAGCTCCGAGGCGGTCTTGGGATCGTCGACGGCCACGCCGCAGACGGTGTCGTTCCCCGTGATCGGGGCGGGGTTCACGGTCGAGGCCCGGTCGGCGTCGTAGGCCGGCCCGTACGCCTTGCGGAGGTAGGCGTCGTTGACGAAGGAGGCGACGTTCACCCCGGAGAAGTCGGCGCTGATCCGCTTGAGGTAGGTCACGTCGTGCTCGTGCGCCGCCTGAAGGGACTGCTTCAGCGTGACGTCGAAGGTGGCGATGCCGCCCCGGCCGTTGTACAGGTAGACGACCTCGGGCGGCAGGCCCGTGGCGCGGGCCACCGACTCCGCGGCCTGCAGCGGATGCTCGTGCAGGTAGCGGGTGGCGTCGATCTGCGCCTTGAGGAAGGCGTCCACGATCTCCGGGTGCTCCTTGGCGTACGCCTGGCGGACCACCACACCGTGGAAGGTCGGCACGTCCAGAGCCGAGCCGTCGTAGACCAGCCGGGCCTTGTTCTGGAAGGCCAGCAGCCCCGGCCAGGCCACGAACTGCGCGTACGCCTGCACGCCGCCCGACTCGAGCTGGGCCGCGCCGACCGCGGGCTGGTGGTTGACCGTCTCGACGTCGGTGATCCCCGCTTTCTCCAGCGCCTGGACCAGCGTGCCGTGCCCGGCCGAGCCGACGCTGGCCGAGATCTTGGCGCCCTTGAGGTCGGCCAGGGTCCGCGCCTTCGACGTGGGCGGGACGACGACCATGTTCAGCCCGCCGCGCGCGTTGTAGCCGGTGATGGAGATCAACTCGGTACGGGCCGCCGGGATCGACTGGGTGCGGGAGGCGTTGATCAGCAGTGGATAGTCGCCCATCGAGCCGATGTCGATCTTCCCGGCGACCATCTTGGCGGTGATGGGGGCGCCGGTGTCGTAGTCCTGCCACTCGACGGCGTACTTGTCGCCGAGCCGCTTCTCGAGGTAGCCGAGCGAGCGCAGCAGGGTGCCGGCTGTCACGGTGTTGATGGTCTTGGACTGGTAGCCGACGACGAGCTTCGTCTTCCCCTCGCCGCCCGTGGCGCCGGAGACCGAACAGGCGGTGGCGGCCAGCAGGAGCACCGCCATCAGGGCCTTGCGCACAGCGTTCTCCTTCATCGCAGTAGGTAGGGCATGTTGATGGTGACCGCGTCCACGGGGCACCTGGCCGCGCAGGGGCCGCAGTACCAGCACTCGTCGACGTGCATGTACGCCTTGCCGGTCTCGTCGCTGATCGCCAGGGAGTCGAGCGGGCACGCCTCGACGCACAGCGTGCAGCCGTCGATGCACAGGGATTCGTCGATCGTCACGGGGACCTCGACGCGCTGGGTGATCAGGGCCATGCCTGCTCCTTGTCTTCTTTTCGGCTGTCCTCTTGCCGGCGGTCCTCTTGTCGGCTGTCCTCGGTGCGGCGCAGATGGCCGCGCATCGTCAGCCGGTCGCCTCTGAAACGGATGAACTCCAGGTCCACCGGCCTGCTGTCGGCCAGATGGGTGAGCCGCTCGACCATCAGCAGCGCGGCTCCGCGCGGCGTGCCGAGCGCGGCGGCGGTGTGGGGGTCGGCGTTGACGGCTTCGAGGGTGAGCTCGGCCATGCCGAGCGGCTGCCCGGAGATCTGTTCGAGCAGCACGAAGATGTCGTTGTTCGCCAGGTCCGCGTCGAACAGCGGTTCGCCGACGTCGCGTACGAGATAGGTGAGGTCGAGCGAGAGGGGCAGGCCGTTCAGGCTGCGCAACCGTTCCAGGTAGACGACCTGCTCACCGGGCGCGAGCCCGAGCCGGTGGCTGACCGGAGCGGGCGGCTCTATGAGGGTCATCGTGCGGACCTGGTTGGTCACCTGACCGTGCTCGTGCAGGGTCTCGGCCAGACCGAGCAGGCGATGCAGCCCATGCGGGTACTTCTCGGCCACCACAGTGGTGCCCACGCCCGGGCTCCGCTCGACCAGGCCCTCCTCGCGCAGCAGGTCGAGCGCCTCCCGGACGGTGTTGCGCGAGGTGTCGAACTCGCGGGCGAGCACCGCCTCCAGCGGCAACTGCCCGTGAGGGAAGCCGCCGTGGATGATCTGCCTTCTCAACAGGTCGGCCACCTGCCGGGCACGATCCGCCCGGCACCGCCGATCGTCGACCGCCACCCGTTTCATACCGCCAAACCTACTAAATGAGTAGGGAAAATGGGATAACGCGGAGATTGCGCCACCCCATGCGAGCCGAATCACCGGCTTGAGCTGCGAAAACACTCGGAGGGCGGCAAGATCTGCCACCTGTTTCGCAGGTCCGGCCGCTGATCCGCCTGCCGGGCGGCAGGACAAGGTCAAGATCTTCGGATGGAGGTCCGGTGGGGAGACTGAGCAGGCGCGGGCTGCTGACCGTCCCTGGCGCGGGCGTGGTGGCCGGCGCGGCGGAACGGCTGATGCGGCGCGACTACTCCTTCGTGAACGGCAGCGTCATCCAGGGACGCATCGACGCGGGCCTGTTCTTCCTGGCCTACCAGCTCGACCCGCGCCGCCAGTACGTGCCCGTGCAGCGCAGGCCGGCCACCGGCGACCGGCTCTCGACCTACATCCGGCACGTGGGGTCAGGCCTGTGGGCGTGCCCACCCGGTGTGTCTCCCGGCGGGCACCGGGGCGACACACTGCTGGGCTAGAAAGCCGACCCGCTGCCGAGCCGGGCAGCCGGGTTGGGCTGGGCTGGAAGGCTAGAGCTCGTCCGGGCGGATCCAGCCGCCGGGCACCAGCCGGGCGAGCTGCTCGCGCAGCAGGTCGCGCAGCGGCCCCTCGGGCTGCTCGCCGTAGAGCTGGAGCAGCCTGCCCGGCCGCTCCAGGATCTCCTCGGGGTCGTCCTGGCGGTCGGTGTAGTCGGTGATCAGCTCCGGCAGGCGGGCGGCGGCGTGCTCGTCCAGTCCGAGCCGGACCGCCGAGCACAGCGCGTACTCCCAGGCCACCAGGTAGCGCCAGAGCTTGTCCTCGCCCTCGAAGTAGGCGCGCTCCAGCCGGGAGAAGGCGCCGAGCACCGCACCGTGGTCACCGTCGCGGTAGGCGAGCACGATGAGGTGGAACAGCGCCCACTGATGCCCGCGCCGCAGCAGCTCCGCCCGCTCGAAGGTGGCCCGCGCCTCGGCATGGGCGCCCAGCAGGTAGAGAGCGTAGCCGCGCACGTAGTGGGCGTCGGCCGAGCCGGGGGCCTCCTTCAGCAGCCGCTCGCTCTCCCGCAACAGCCGCCCGAACGTCTCGGGAACCTCCGGCCCGTCCTCCGCCGCCTCGATCAGCTCGGCGATCGGGGTGTCAGCGGGCACCGACCACCATCCTCCGGAGTGCGGCCAAACCCGCGATCACCCGCATGAGAGACCCCTGTTCAAATAATGATCAAACAGGGCAAACCATAAGGATCATCACAAATGCCGTCAATGATCTCGGACCAAGTTGTATGACACTCGAGCTCAGTCCAGCTCGGCATGACACGGCTCGGCTCGGCTCGCGAAGCCGGAGGGGCGGCCGCGCTCAGGCCCCCGGCCTCGACAGGGCTCGGATGTTCCACCCGCGGATCGTGGCGTGGTGTGGCGCCCAGGCCCGCCACACGTCGCGACCCCAGGACCAGACCAGTCGCTCATGCTCGGCGGCGTCACGGGCGGCGAGTACGTCGACGGCGGTCATCAGGCCGTGCAGCGGCGGCGGCCGCAGCCAGTGGAAGTAGTCCGGACGGTCAGCCATCATCTGCTTGTGCAGAGCCGGGCCCTCGCGCGGCTCCGCGTCGTCCTCGACGAACAGGCACAACGTCATCAAGCACAAGGCCAGGCTCTGGATCTCCCGCCGACTGCCGGCGGCGGGGTGCTGCGCGATGTAGGAGTCCACGACCAGTTGGTGGACGTGGCGATACTCGGCGACGCTGTACGAGCGCGCCAGCAACTCGCCGTAGCGCCCCCAGCACTCGGCCGACGCCCCGCGCTCATCGGGGAGCGGCCCACCGGTGGCCGGGGCCACCAGCCCGCACCCGGGACAACTGGTCATCGGGACACGCACCACCCACTCCTGATCATTTCCGTAGCCGCCACGCCACGCCTGCTTGCGACGTTATGGGGTGACGTAGCGTCAGGGTCAAACGCCAAAGCATCAATCGGCCAGCCGGAACCAGACCGACCCGCCGGTCTCGTCATGGCGGGATCCCCATTCCTCGGCGAGCGACTCCACCAGCCACAGCCCCAGCCTCCGTCGTCGTCGAGGGCCGGGGCGCGTACGACAGGCGCGGTGCTGGAGAATCCGGCGTCGGTCACCTCCACCTGTACGGTCGTGCCGGTTCGGGTGATCTGGACCGCCACCTGAGCGGAGTCGGAATGAGTGATGGCGTTGGTGACGACCTCGCTCAGCAAGAGAAGCACGTCGTCGAGGAACGGGGGCGGCCCACCGACGGACAGCAGGGAACTCGCCCAGCCTCGGGCCTCGGGAACGGATATCGCCGCCACCGGGAATTCTTTGCGCCAGGTGACATGTGGCGTGTTCATGAATGCTGTCCGGGGCCGGTCGCGGTAATGGCGGAGCGGCCCTTTCATGCGTTCACCTCCGCCGCGATGATGTCGGCGGCATTGGCGGCGTGGGCCACCACCCATTTGTCGCGCCGCCACAGCCGCGCCCACCATGGCCGCCAGGTGAACACCCAGTCGTGGTGACGGCGGATGGCGGTGATGTGGACCGTGGCGCCGTTCCCGGAAAGCATCTCCAGAACCGGCCGGCCGATCACGGGGACGACCAGCGAGATGCGGATGCCCATACCGTGCAGCTCCCAGCCCAGCCGGGCGAGGTGGTCGAATCTCTCGTACTGTTCGCACGCCGCCATTTCTCTCCCGCCATAGAAATTGATGGGCTGCGCTTAGCATGACTTCTTGTCGTCGAGCCGGCGGCCGGACCACCAAGCCAAGACAACACGCATAATGACAACCACTGGTCAGGCGTGGTTTAAATGGTGTCGTCGACCAAAGAGGGTTTCCGTTTTTCTCTGATTAGCGAGGAAATGTCATGCATGTTGTGCCGTCTCTCGATCCGGGGTCCCCGCGCGTGCGATTCGGCGCCGAGATGCGGCGGCTACGAGAGGCCGCGGAGCTGTCGCAGACCGCCGTGGCGTCCCGGCTCGGGTGCACACAGACACAGGTGAGCAGGGCGCTGAGGTGATGCGTGAGCAACTCGGCCATGTACTGGAGCTGGCCCAGCGACCTGCCGTCTTCATCCAGGTCGTCGATCCGGAATGCGTTGCGGGCCTGGCAGGGGCCTTTATGATCGCCAAGCTCCCGAACGACCAGCCCGATGTCGTCAGTTCGGACTCACCGACGCAGGCGCATATCACGACGGACCATGACATCGTCACTTCGATTTGGCAGCGCTATGAGGCGATACGACTATGGGCTTATCCTGAGCGCGTATCCCTCAAAATGATCGAGGAAGCGAGACGCGCATGGACCTGAGCGCCGCCGTATGGCGGAAGTCATCGCGCTCTTCGGACAACGGCGGCCAGTGCGTCGAAGTCGCCTTAAATCTTCCCGGGGTAGTCGCCGTTCGCGACAGCAAGGACCCGAACGGCCCCAAGCTGCTTTTCTCCCCGGCCGACTGGAAGACGTTCGTCAACAGCCTCAAAGCTGGCGACTTCGACACTCTGCTCTGATACAGCGCTGTTGATCGTTAGCCAGCGATCAACGCCTCCACGTCGTGGGCGAGGCAACCTGATCCGGGGAAGGCACCGCCTGGATACAGCCATCAGCTTGAGGGACCGGGATCATGGCGCTAGCGCTCCGAACAGGGGAATGCGTACTGAACGAGCATGCGACATGATCCCTTTGTGTAGCCGATGCCGATCTCGGAGGAGCCATGCCAAGCGCCTACGACAGCGAACGACTGGCGACAGGCTACGCCTTCGACCGTCCTCCGGTGCATCAGCAGATCCTCAAGTCGGTTCGCCTTAGACGTCCGGTCGGGCGAGCACTGGATGTCGGATGCGGTGCCGGCGTGTCCACTGCCGCGCTCGCGCCATTGGCCGAGTGCGTAATCGGCCTGGAGCCGGTCCCAGCGATGCTGGTGCATCGACGATCCGTCGCGCCATCCGCTCGATTCGTCATCGGCGCAGCGGAGGGACTGCCGTTCGCCGCAGCGTCGTTTGACCTGGTCGCCGCCGCCGGCTCACTGAACTACACCGATCTTTCGTCGGCCCTTGCCGAGGTAGCCCGCGTCCTGACTCCAGACGGGGTCTTCCTTCTGTACGACTTCTCCAAGGCCGATCCTCGCTGACAGGTGACGCACTGGCGGCGTGGTTCAAGTCGTTCGAGCAGCGGTTTCCCGCGCCGCCTGGATGGCGGCCGCTGGCCGTACAGGAGTTGCCCCTCGCCGGGGCGGGGTTGCGCCTGCTCGACTACACCGACGTTGAGATTCCGGTACCGATGACGCTCGGTGGCGGCATCGGTGGGGCGAACGCCACACACGGCAGTCCGGAGACCGAGCGACATGTGCGTTCGAGGCCGCTCCGGCCGGTGATGTTGGGGAACCGCGTGCAGTCCAGCCTGGCCGGACGTTTCCGCCGGGAGCCGCCTACGCTGGAGCCGTGTCTGACGATAACGGAAGCCGGCCCGCCCGCGTCGAGGACGTGCACGAGCTGGCTCTGGCCATGCCGCACGTCACCGTCGAGTACGGGACAGGCGACAATCCGGTCTACCAAGTGGGCGGGAAGTCGTTCGTCTTCTTCCGCAACCCACGGCCGGACGCGGTCGACCCTGCCACCGGTGAGCGCTATGCGGATGTGATCGTCTTCTGGGTCGAGTCCGAGGCGGACAAGCAGGCGCTGGTTCAGGACGAGGCGTCGCAGTTCTTCACCACCGCGCACTTCAATGGTCACCCGTCGGTGCTGCTGCGGGGCAGTCGGATCGGTGAGCTCACCCGGGACGAGCTGGCCGAGGTGGTCCAGGACGCGTGGTTGTCCCGCGCATCAGCGCGCAGAGCGGCAGACTGGCTCCGCGCGCATCCCCCGGCTTGATCGCACTTCGCCTCCTTGTCCTGCCCACGAACGGCATGAGCGGGCGGAATCTGGGATGCGGAAGAGCGTGGTAGCGGCCTGGTGACGGACGCTCACACCGGATCGACCACCCTGCTCACGATCCATGCGTGCTTGCCGACCTGCCGACCGCGGGTGAATCCGAACTGCTCGAAAAGTTCGACGGTCGCGCTGAACAGGAAACGGCCCGGCGCCTCGCGGCCGGTCGTCACCTCGGAGATGGCTTCGACGAGGCCGGCGCCGGCATGGGCGATCTGGTCGAGAGCGCCCTCCAGGGCCGCCCGTGCGATGCCCTGGCCGCGATGTTTCTTGTCGACGTAGAAGCAGGTGATCCGCCAGTCCGGACGCCGCAGCGCGTCCTTCTCGTACCCGCGCCTGTGCTTGATGCCAGGAAGTTCCTCGGGACTGCCGTACTGGCACCATCCCTGTGCGGCGCCGTCCTCGTCGAGGACGAGGGCGGCATGAGCGCGACCTGTCCGGACTCGGTCCTCTTTGACCGCGCGACGACTGATCCCCTTCTGACCGCCCTCCGGGTGGAAGCCAATGCACCAGCACCCACCGAAGATCCCGTTGTTGCGCTCGACAAGCTCCGCGAAGGCAGCCCACGTAGCGGCGTCCAGGGGTCGGATCGTGTACGACATCCTTGAATCCTTTCGCGCTGCCCCCGGTTCCGGCGCGATGTCAGGCCTCGGCGGCCAGGAGCCGGGCGAGTTCGATCGGCTTGCTGGCCATGGGCCAATGGCCTGAGTCGATGTCGACGAAGTCAAGGTGCTTGGCCTTGGCGAGCTCGGGCACGTCACCGGCGGCGATCCACTCCTGGGCCTGGGCAGGGGTGAATTCGGGGCACACGAGTACGACCGGGACGTCGAACCGTCGTTCGTCCGTCAGCCGCACCACGCCCTTGGCCACTCCCTCGGGGACCGGGATCGCAGCGGACGCGAAGATTCGCTTGGCCTCCTCATCGAGGTCAGCCGAGTCCGGCCCTTCGAACGGGCCCCAGCCGGGGAAGGGCATGACGCCATCCTTCACTTCGAAGAAGTCGGCGTAGGGCGCGCCGTCGGCGGCCGGGAAGCCGCCGATGAGGGCGATTTTCGCGACCTGCTCCGGTCGCGCGTCAGCGGCCAGCCAAGCCAGGGTGCAGGCGGCGGAATGCCCCACCACCATGGGCTTTTCGGCCGCCGAGTCCACGGCGGCGAGCACCGCTGCCACCTGGTCATCGAGCGTGGCGGACGCGGATCCGTCACCCTGGCCCGGGAGGGTGATCGGCACCGGGCGGTGGCCGAGTGGCTCGAGTGCGGACACGACGTCGTCCCATGCGGATCCGTCGAGCCACAAGCCGGCAATGAGCAGGATGTCCATGATCAGTTCCCTTTCTTCAGTGAGGTCAGATCGCGTTCGGCATAGAGCAGTATCCGCGCGCCGGTGAAGTCGACCGCTCGCATGCGGGCGTCATTGAGGTACACCTGGCTGAAGGCGACGTCCCGGAGTCTCACGCGCTCGAAGCGTGCTCCTGTGAGGTCCTGCTCGCCGAACTCGGTCATGGACCTCACGCTAGGACCTATTCCGGACGGTCTACTTCCGGTTCATCACGTGACCGCCTAACCTGCTCGTGTGCCGACCGATATCAGCCCTACCGCACGTGCTCTGCGTACCATCGAGATCCTCCAGACCCGCCCCGGCGTGACGGCCGACGAACTCGCGGCGAGTTTGGGTGTCACGGAGCGGGCCGCGCGCCGGTACGTCGGAATCCTCCGCGAGGCGGGCATTCCCGTCGAGTCAGCCCGCGGGCCCTACGGCGGGTACCGGCTCGGGCGCGGGACGAGGCTGCCTCCGGTGGTCTTCACGGAGGCCGAGGCACTCAATCTGGTCATGGCGGTGCTCGACGGCCCGTCGGCAGCCGCCGAAGTCGTTGGTTCCGCCCTGGGCAAGGTCATCCGGGCACTGCCCGAGAGCGTCGGTCGACAAGCGGCCGCGCTGCGCGAGCATGCGTCGGCCGCGCCCGACCGGCACTCGGCCCGGCCAGATCCCGCCACCACCAGCGCACTCGTCTCCGCCATCGCGAGCCGGCGTCGCGTGCTGATCACGTATCGAAGCGAGCCCGGCAACGAATGGGAGGCCGAGGTGGATCCTTGGGCGGTCGTCGCCCGCCACGGACGCTGGTACCTCCTGTGTCGCTCCCATCGCGCGGACGCGATCCGCACCTACCGGGTCGACCGGGTCCACACGGTCCAGCAGACCGCGCACAGGTTCGAGCCGCCCGACGGCCTCGACCCAGTGGCAGCATTGGAGGAGAACCTGGGCACGGGGTGGGAGTTCCCCACCCGCGTTGTGTTCGACGCCCCACTGGCTGAGGTGGCCCCGTGCATCCGGCCTCCCATGGGACGGCTTGAATCTTCAGGAGACGGGTGCGTCCTCGTCGGCAGCACGAGCAATCCGGCGATGTATGCGCAGGAGTGGTTGGCGCAAGTGCCGTTCGCCTTCCGCGTCGATGGCGGGCCGGAACTCCGTGCCGCGGTCGCGACGCTCGCGGCCCGTTTCGCCGCCGCCCTGGCGGGCGAGCGCTCGAATGCCGGCCCTACGACGACCCCCCTGCCCTTGTAAGGCCATATGGCTACAAGGACAGGGGGCACGCACTCTGCACCCGCCAGAAGAGATCGACCCGCAAGAGTGCGCAGATTCGTCGGCCGGACGCTATCCCATTACGGAGTGTAAGAAGCCGGCGATCGTGAGAGCGGTGGCGACGCCAACCGTAGACGAGCCGGCAGATGATCCCGCCATCATCCCCGCGAACAGAGACGCGAATAGAATGACCACCCACCTCTGAGGGAGTGGTTGCTTGCCCTTCTCATGCTCCATCACTTCCGGCTCGTGATGCCTTCCGAGTAGTCTCTTCACAGCGGATTCCCTTCGTATGAGTGAATCGAGGACCCGCGAGAGCGGCCTTTCTGCCACAGACAGAAGGGCCGCTCGCCTTGCGAGCGACCCTTTATGCCGCACCTGCGCGTACGTCGAGAATTACACAAGATCATTCAGCGCCGACATGCGATTACTACCGCAAGCGCGCTTCTATCCACCAGAGAGGGAGAGAGCGCATCTCCAGGTGGGGAATATCTCTCCCCACAACCCCGCACCCCGCGTGCACATTGAAGAAGTTCTTGCGATCTCTGCACTCTTTGCTGGATGCTGCACCGCGTGGAAGAAATCGCACACGAACTCGCCAAGATCCTCATCCCGAACATCACCATCGGTACAGACGAAGACTCAAAGGAGCATGAGGCCCGTCTGAAGGCATTACGCGAGCAGCGACGCACGATCACGGCGGACCTGATGATGGCGGCACGCGCCTCCACCTCAGAAGACCCCGTCCTCGCGAAGCTCGACGAGCTCGCCGCGCAAAAAAGGGATATACAGCAACAGATGCGGCTGATAGTCGCATACGCCAGGGAGTTCGTTCGGCCAGAGCCTTACAGGCTGAGGGCATTAGCCGAGGCTGCCGATATGTCTATTTCTGGCGCCCGCACGGCGTACACGTCCGCGGATGTGGCCACCATATCGACGCGAATCGGCCGCAAAGACACAAAAGGCACCACATACCCTGCTCGATCGAAGCGGTCTCCCTCTTCCGTTCGCCGATCACCGGAATTCAACGGCGAGCAATGGTGGGCGCCTTCTGACTCGACTCCACCGCCCAATGACGACGGGATCGTCCCCGCATCGTAGTTCCGAACCCTTGATCCCTTCGATATGTGACAGCGGTATCGGCGTCCCTGCCGCATCACGGCGATCTCTTGCTCGTCGTACGCCGTGCGCGGCCGGTCGCCGTGGCCGGACGCGGGCGACCAGAGCACGCCCGGGACCTTCGCGCGGCGTACCACCCACCAAGGGCTGGAGCAGCGCAAATGCCTCGTCCAACAACAAGGAGCAGGTTCGGCGTCGACGCCGAACCTGCTCCTCGGCGCCGGTCACGCCGGTCATGCTGAGGGATCATCCGTCCTCAGGAGCCCGACCGGCGTGCCCGGCAGTGGCCGCGTCACCCGCACTCGTCAGAGGCTTTCACTCCGCGTAGGGCTGGTCCGTTCCCTGGGCGCTGTAGCCGAGACTCCAGATGTAGCCGTCCAGGTCCGCGAAGGAGCCGCCGTACCCGCCCCATGGCAGGGCGCCGGCGGGCTTGAGGATCGTGGCGCCGGCCTTCTCGGCCTCCGCGATGATCTCGTCGACCCGTGCCTCGCTGCGGACGACGTACGTGAGGACCAGTCCGCTGAAGCCGCTGCCTTCCGGGCTCGTACCCACCAGATCGGCCAGGCCATCGCGGCCGTAGAAGCCGACGAGCGAGCCGCCGTCCGGTTCGAAGAACACCGAGATGCCGTAGTCCTGCTGGACCTTCCAGCCGAGGCCCTCCGTGTAGAACCGCTTGGACTGCGCCAGGTCCCGGACGCCGAGGAGGATCGAGCTCACGTGTGCTTTCATGCCATATCTCCGTCTGATTGAGGTCTTTGTGCTGCCTGAACCGGCAGGCGTGGCATCCGGGCCGGGCCCGGATGTCACATCGGCGTGGGTGCGCCGGTCAATGGATATGACAGGCCGAGACGAAGGAACGTGACCGATGATCGAGCAGGACTGGCTGAACGAGCGGTTCACCGAGCACCAGAGCCGCTTACAAGGGGTGGCCTACCGGATGCTCGGCTCACCCAGCGAGGCCGAGGATGCGGTGCAGGAGGCGTGGCTGCGGGTCAGCCGAGCCGACACCGGCCAGGTGGAGAATCCGGCCGGGTGGCTGACCACGGTCGTCGCCCGGGTCTGCCTGAACATGCTCGAAGCACGCCGAACCCGGCGTGAGGAGTCGGCCGGGGCGCTGCCGCCCGAGCCGGCCGAGTCGCACGCGAGTACCCGCCCAACCGGCCAGGCCGACCCCGAGGACGAGGCGCTGCTGGCCGATTCGGTCGGTGTCGCGCTGATGGTGGTGCTGGACACGCTGACTCCCGCCGAACGGCTCGCGTTCGTCCTGCACGACGTCTTCGCGGTGTCGTTCGGCGAGATCGGCACCATCATCGACCGCTCCCCCGTGGCGGCCCGGCAACTCGCCAGCCGGGCCCGGCGTCGGGTGCAAGGAGCGGCCGGGGCATCCGACGCCGCGCGATCCCCGAAGCGGGAAATCGTCGCCGCCTTCCTTGCCGCCTCCCGGAACGGGGATTTCGCCGCCCTGCTCGACCTGCTCGATCCGGACGCCGTGGCGGTCGAGGTTCGCGGCGGCCACGCGGTGGCGGCTTTCTTCGCCGGACGGGCTCAGGCCGCCCGGCTCGCTCTGGTCGATGGCGTTCCGGCGGCCGTCTGGTCGCACCGCGGCCGGCCGAAGGCCGTCTTCACGTTCACCGTCAGCGACGGGAAGATCACCTGTATCGCCATCGACACCGACCCGGACCGGCTCCGCGACCTCGACATCGTCTTTCTTCGCGCCAACGACACGGAACGGCGATGAGCCGGCCTCCCTGGCCGGTCCGCACCGTGACCGGCCTGAATCTCAAGCTCTCGTCCTGCGCTCTCGCCGTCCGCGACGTTGACGAGGCGCTCGGCTTCTACCGTGACGTGCTCGGCTTCGAGGTACGCGATGACGTCGCATTCGAGGGGATGCGGCGGGCGCGCGTCGGCCCGCCGTCGCAGCTGGACGTGCAGATCCTCCTCGAATCGCCCGGCGCGGACCCGGATGTCTCGCCGGCCGACCGGCGGGCGATCGAGGACCTGATGGCCAAGGGCCTGCTGGCCCGTCTTGTCTTCGTGACCGGCAACTGCGACGCCACCTTCGAGCACATCGAGGCAGCGGGCGCCGAAGTGATGCAAGAACCGATCAACCAGCCCAACGGCGTCCGCGACTGTGCCTTCCTCGATCCCTCCGGCAACCTGCTGCGATTCACCCAGCCAGGGCAGGTGGTCCTGGCGCCCGCGTCGCGGCAGGCACACGCCACGAGGTGCCGCCAGGCGCCCTGAACGCGGCCATCAGAGTGAGCGGCGGCGCCGCGCCTGGTGCCTACCGAGAGTCAAGCCATCACCAACGGCGGTAATACTGAAATTAATAATGAACACATCGATACTGAAGGAGGTAATTCAACGGGTTCCACGATATGACTCGACGGCACCACCCAAGAATCTTGACATATTTATTGACTATTTCCACTCGCAGCATGTCACGATGGAAGAGCAAGCGAGACCCACGCAATGGAGGTGGTCTCATGCTCAAGGAAGTATTCGTTACCGGGGCGCTGGTGGTCGCTACCGCCTTTACCCCTTCGGCGTCCGCGCAGGGCCCGCCCGTCGCATCCAACCACCTCACCAGCTGTTCTTCCGCTCATACCAAGCCATGCAAGTGGCTGGAAGGAACGAACAAGAAGTGCTTGTGGTGCAAGTCGAAGCATGGCGGATACACACGTAGTTACTGCGAGCCGAAGAGCGCCCCAGGAAAGGCTCCCGAAGCTCCGAAGAAAGAGGGAATCCTCTGCAAGGGAGATCTCGACGAGAACAACATGGCCTGCACGAGGTGTGTCAGTCTCAAGACCGACAAGATAACCTTCTCCAACTGCAAGGGAGAGAAGGCAGGAGACCCCGCTCCCTAGGTCCAGCCCTGGGCATAGGCGTCGCGACGTGCGACCCCTATGCCCGCGAAGACAGGGAGCATGAGCGCTTGCTGTGTGAGACGAGCCGGCCTGTAGGCCGGGTTCTGTCCTTCGCCGAAACGAAGGGGCGACCATCCATCTAGGGCCGTCGTTGCCAGCGGCCTCAAGCGGTCTACCCGCGCGGCTCGGGCGGGCAGCCCTCGAACGTCGCGCGCAGGACGCTCCGGAGAGCGTCCCTTCTTGACCTTGCTCCGGGTGGGGTTTACCTAGCCGCCCACGTCGCCGTGGGCGCTGGTGGTCTCTTACACCACCGTTTCACCCTTACCTCCCGAGAGATCGGGAGGCGGTTTGTTTTCTGTGGCACTGTCCCGCGGATCGCCCCGGGTCGGCGTTACCGACCACCCTGCCCTGTGGAGCCCGGACCTTCCTCGGCGGGCCCGCGAAGGGCCCGACGCGGTCGCCCGGCCGGCTCGTCTAGCTGGAAGTTTACCAAACCTCCGTAGATCTTCTGTCGGTCTGCAGGTCTGAGGGATCAGCGAAGGTGAGAGGTGTCGTTGAAGGACTTCACCACGGACTGGCCGTCGGCGTAATGCTCGATCAGCGACAGGCACGCCAGATCCAGGTGCATCCGGTACAACGTCACCGGAGGCGCCATCAGCGCGAACCGCAGCAGCGTCTTGATGGGCGTCACGTGCGAAACGATGAGCACCGTCCGGCCCTCGTACCGCTCGACCAGGCGCTCCTCCGCTCGCCGGATGCGCTGGGCCACCGCCTCGAAGCTCTCGCCGCCGGGGGGTGCGGTGTTCGGGTCGGCGAGCCAGGCGGCCAGTTCGGCGGGCCAGCCGCGCTGGACCTCCGTGAACGTGTGGCCTTCCCAGGCGCCGAAATCGGCCTCTCTGAGGTCGTCGTCCACTTCCACGCCGAGTCCCGTGCGCTGGGCGACCGCCTCCGCGGTCTGCCTGGCGCGCTTGAGGGGGGAGCTGACGATCGCGTCCAGGCGGTACGGCTCGCGGGACAGGCGCTCGGCGGCCGCGGCCGCCTGGGCCAGGCCGTTGGCGGTGAGTTCGGCGTCGCCCAGGCCGGAGAAGCGGCGTTCGACGGACAGCGGGGTCTCGCCGTGCCGCAGCAGGAGCAGGGACGTCGCCACGCGGGTCGGTGGGCTCCACCCGGTGCCGCTGTTCCGCTGCTGGGCGGTGGCCAGGGAGGCGGAGGGGGCCGACAGGTCGGCCGGGGTGCCCGAGTCGGTCGAGGTGGATCGCGGGGAGGTGCGGGGCTCAGCATGTACGACCGAGGTGGATCGCGGAGAGGTGCGGGACTCAGCCTGTACGACCGAGCCGCCCGCCCGCCACGCCAGGCCCTTGGCCGCGGCGTCCATCGCCTCGTTGGCCAGCCGGTCGGCGTGCCCGTTCTGTTCGCGCGGGATCCAGGTCCACTCCGTCACCCGCAGCCGCCTGGCCAGTTTGCCGGCCTCCAGGGCGAGCGGGCGCAGGCCCTCGTTCTTGATCTTCCAGCGGCCGGCCATCTGCTCGACGACCAGTTTGGAGTCCATGCGTACCGCCACCGGGACCCCCTCGCCCCCCAGGTCGAGCACCGCCGTCAGCCCGGCGATCAGCCCGCGGTATTCGGCCACGTTGTTGGTCGCGACGCCGATCGCCTCCGCCGCCTCCGCCAGCACCTGGCGGTCGGCGGCGTCCATGACCACGGCGCCGTAGCCGGCGGGCCCGGGGTTGCCGCGCGAGCCGCCGTCCGCTTCGACGATGTAGGAGGTCACAGGCCCGACTCGGGCATACGTACGAGAATGCGGCGGCATTCCTCGCAACGCAGCACCTCGTCGTGCGGCGCGGCCTTGATGCGGTTCATCTCGGCGATCGACAGGGCCACCTTGCAGCCCTGGCACCGGCCGCCCCTGAGCATGGCGGCGCCCACGCCGTACTGACCCTTGAGCTTGGTGTAGAGCGTGAGCAGGTCGGCGGGGATCTCACCGGCGACGCCGGCGCGCTGGGTCTGGGTTTCGCCCGCTTCCTTGTCGATGTCGCCGAGCAGGGCGTCGCGGCGGTCTTCGACGACGGCGCGGGTGGCGGAGAGCTCGTCACGCTGCGCGGCCAGGTCGACAGCCTTGCTGTCGGCCGCCTCGCGGCGTTCCATGATCTCCAGCACGATCTCTTCGAGGTCGCCCTGGCGCTTCTGCAGGGAGGCGATCTCGGACTGGAGGCTCGCCAGGTCCCTCGGCGAGCCCACGCTGCCGGAGTCGAGCCGCTTCTGGTCGCGGTCGGCGCGGCTGCGGACGGCGTCGACGTCGTTCTCGGCCTTGGTCTGGTCGCGGGCCAGGTCGCCGGCCTGGGTCTCGGCCTCGATCACGTCGGTGGCGAGCTTGGCGTATCGCTTCGACTGCTCGTCGATCTCCACCAGCTCAGGCAGGGTGCGGCGGCGGTGCGCCAGCCGGTCGACCACGGAGTCCAGGTCAGCCAGGTCGAGCAGTCGCTTCTGGGCTTCAGGGGCTGCTTTCATGATCAATATCCTCTTGTCCAAGCATCGGTGACCGTGGCGGAGACACGCGTCTCAACGGTAACGCCACTCGAACCCAGGATGGACGCGGCGCTGTCGAGCCATGGCCACTCGGTGGCCCAATGCGCGGCGTCGATCAGCGCCGGCCCGCCCTGCTCGACGAACTCGCTGGCCGGGTGGTGTCTCAGGTCCGCGGTGAGGAACACGTCCACCCCCGCGGCGCGCGCCGTACCGAGGAGGGAGTCGCCCGCTCCCCCGCTGACGGCCACGCGCGCGACGCGACGGGACAGGGCGCCCGCCACGCGGATGCCGTGCGCGGTCTCCGGCAGCCCGGCGACGGCCCGCTCGGCGAACTCCCCCAGCGTCATCTCCGACGGCAGGTCGCCGATGCGGCCGAGCCCGCGCCACGGGTCGTCGGGGAACGGGCGCAGCGGCACCAGATCGCCGGTCAGGCCGACGGCGCGGGCCAGGGCGTCGGAGACGCCGGGGTTCGCCACGTCGGCGTTGGTGTGGGCGGTATAGAGGGCGATGTCGTTCTTTATCAGCTTGTGGAGGAGGCGGCCCTTGGGCGTGGTCGCGGCGACGCTGGTGGTGCCGCGCAGGTAGAGGGGATGGTGGGTGACGATCAGGTCGGCACCCCACTCGACGGCCTCCTCGGCGACGGCCGCCACCGGGTCGACCGCGAACAGCACCCGCCGCACCTCCTGCGCCGGATCTCCGCAGACCAGGCCCACCGCGTCCCAGGACTCGGCCCGGGCGGGCGGGTAGGCCGCCTCGAGCTCCTCGATCACATCCGCCAGCATTGCTCCAGCCACCTGCGCAGACTACCGGCCGCGCGGCCCGGGTACGTGAGCGGCGAAGGGTGTCGTCCGAACGAGGTTCGGCGTACCGTAAGTGGATCCTGACACGCGGAGGACGCCATGGCACCCAGGGTCGCGATCATCGGAGCGGGTTTCGGCGGCCTGTGCATGGCGATCCAGCTCGAACGGGCCGGGATCCGCTCCTACACGGTCTTCGAGAAGGCGGCCGATCTGGGCGGCACCTGGCGCGACAACAGCTACCCGGGCGCGGGCTGCGACATCCCGTCGCACCTCTACTCCTACTCCTTCGAGAAGTACGCGAGCTGGACCCGCCGCTACCCGGAGCAACCCGAGATTCTCGCCTATTTAACGCACTGCGCCGATAAATACGGCGTCAGGAGGAAAATCCGCTTCAGCAGCGAGGTCGAGCGGGCCGTCTTCGACGGCTCCCACTGGCAGGTCAGCACGTCCGGCGCCACCGAGACCTTCGACGTCGTCGTCATGGGCGTCGGCCAGCTCAACCGCCCCCACTTGCCCGACATCCCGGGAATGGACGACTTCGCGGGCACGTCCTTCCACTCCGCCCGCTGGAACCACGACCACGATCTCACCGGCAGGCGGGTCGCGGTGATCGGCAACGGCTCGTCGGCCGCCCAGCTCATCCCACGCGTCGCCGCCGAGGCCGGGCACCTGACCGTGTTCCAGCGCACCCCCAACTGGGTGATCCCCAAGCCCGACGCCATCTTCGGCCCCCTGACCAGGCTCGCCTTCCACTTCGTCCCCGGCCTCCAGCGCGCCTACCGCGAGTGGATCTACCGGTACGCCGAAGGCACCCTCTACCCCGCCCTGGCACAGGGCTGGAGCGTCGGCCTGCTCAAGAAGCGGGCTCTCGACCACCTGCGGAACCAGGTCCCCGACCCGGCGCTGCGCGCCAAGCTCACCCCCGGCTACCCGCCGGGCTGCAAGCGGATCGTCATCGACAGCGCCTTCTATCCCGCCCTGACCAGGCCGAACGTGGACGTGGCGACGGAACGGATCGCCCGGATCACACCGAAGGGCATCCAGACCACCGAGGGCCTGTACGAGGTGGACACCATCGTCTACGCCACCGGGTTCAAGAGCACCGAGTTCCTCGCGCCGATGGAGGTCACGGGACGGAGCGGCCAGTCGCTGCGGGAGCGGTGGAAGGGCGGGGCGGAGGCGTACCTGGGCATCTCGGTGCCGGACTTCCCGAACCTGTTCCTGCTGTACGGGCCGAACACCAACCTGGGCCACAACTCGATCATCTTCATGATCGAATGCCAGGTGAACCACATCATGTCCTGCCTGCCGTACCTGTCGGAGAAGGGGCCGATCGAAGTGCGGCCCGAGGTGATGGCGGCGTGGAGCAGGCGGCTCGACGCGGCGATGGCGCGGATGGTGTGGGGCGACGGATGCCAGAGCTGGTACAAGACGGCGGACGGCCGCGTCACGAACAACTGGCCCGGCCCCACGACGCTCTACCGCCGGTTGACGGCCCGGCCGCCGCGCACCGCTTACCGTCCGGCCGGCTCCATATAGCGCCGATGCACCGGTTCCTCACGGAACGGGTAGGTACACCCAATGACGAGTGTGGAAGCGGCCGCCGCCCGCGAAGCGGCCGAGAAGACCGGTGTGACGATCCGCGAGCTGCGCGAGGTCCACGAGTTCGAGGACGTCTACCGGCTGTATGACGACATCTGGCATCCCGACCCGCGCAACGCGCCCGTGCCGGTGGAGTTGATGATCGCCTTCGCGCACGCGGGCGGCTACGTGGCCGGGGCGTACGAGGGCGACAGGCTGGTCGGGGCCTCGGTGGGCTTCCGCGCGGCGGACCGGACGCTGCACTCGCACGTGACGGGGGCGGCGATCGGGCGCGGCATCGGCTACGCGCTCAAGCTGCACCAGCGGGCCTGGTGCCTGGAGCGCGGGCTGGTCAGGGTCACCTGGACGTTCGACCCGCTCGTGCGCAGGAACGCCCGGTTCAACCTGGTCAAGCTGGGCGCCCGGCCGGAGCGCTACCTGGAGGACTTCTACGGTGTCATGGCCGACGCGATCAACGAGGGCGACGCGTCCGACCGGCTGCTCGCCGTCTGGCGGCTGACCGAGCCGCCGCCGGAGGCCGCCGCCGGGCCGTACACCTGGGGTGTGGACGTGGACGGGGCGCGGCCGGTGGTCGGCCGTACGGACGGGGTGGTGGTGCTGGTCGAGACACCGTACGACATCGAGACGCTGCGCCGTGAGGACCCGGAGGCGGCCCGTGCGTGGCGACTGGTGGTGCGGGAGGTGCTCGGCGGGCTGATGGGGTCGGGCGCGCGGGTCACGGGTTTCACCGAGGACGGGGAGTACGTGCTGGAGAAGAGTTGACCGGGCTATTCCACTGGTGTTACTGATCTCTGTAATGCGATGCTCACGCACGTCGAGCAAGGAGATCGGCATGGCGGAGTTCACCCCGACCGTTCCTGCGCGAGTCCTACCGCCCGTCACCGTCCGCGACCTGCCTGACCCCCCTCGAACGACCTGGCGCATCATCGGCCCCGGCCTGGTGGGCGCGGGGGTCGGGCTGGCGTCCGGCGAGTTCATCCTCTGGCCGTACATCGCCTCCCAGGTCGGCCTGGTGTTCGTCTGGGGCGCCGCGATCGGCATCATCACCCAGTGGTTCCTCAACATGGAGATCGAGCGCTACACGCTGGCCACCGGCGAGACCGCGCTGACCGGCTTCAGCAGGATGTGGAGGCACTGGGGCCTCGTCTTCGTCCTGATGACGCTCTGCTCGAACCTGTGGCCCGGCTGGGTGACCACGTCGGCCACGATGATGACCTACCTGACCGGCACGGGCGCCGGCAGCGTGCGCTGGATCGCGATCGGCATGCTGCTGGTGATCGCGATCGGGCTGACGATGGCGCCCGTCATCTACATCCTGCTGGAACGGGTGATCTTCGTGAAGATCGCCCTGGTGCTGACGCTCGCGGTGGTCGCGATCCTGTTCGCCATCAACGCCGAGAGCTGGGTCGCGCTGGGCAAGGGCCTGACCGTCGACGCGCGCTTCCCGGTGCCGCCGCTGGAGTTCGCGCTGCTGATGGGCGCGATCGCCTACGCGGGCGCGGGCGGCGGCCAGAACCTGTGCCAGAGCAACTGGATCCGCGACAAGGGCTTCGGCATGGGCCTGTACGTGCCGCGCCTGGTCAGCCCGGTCACCGGCCACGACGAGGCGGCCGCGTCGACGGGCTACCAGTTCGCGCCGACCAAGGAGAACCTGGCCCGGTGGCGGCAGTGGTGGCGCTTCGCGAACATCGAGCAGGCGTCGACGTTCGCGCTGGTGTCGTTCCTGACGATCGCGCTGATGTCGATGCTCGCCTACTCCACGGTGTTCGGTAAGCCGGGGCTGGCCAACGGCATCGGGTTCCTCCAGGTCGAGGGGGAGGCGCTGAAGGCGACGGTCGGGCCGTGGTTCGGCGTGTTGTTCTGGGTGATCGGGGCGCTGTCGCTGTTCGCCTCGGCCATGGGCATCGTCGACTACACCTCCCGGCTCGCCTCCGACACGATCAAGACCGTCTACCTGCGGGACAAGGCCGTGTCCGTGAACCGCGTGTACTTCATCGTGGTGTGGGCGATGGCCCTGCTCGGCATCACGATCCTGCTGCTCGGGTTCGACCAGCCGCTGATCCTGCTGGTGTTCTCGGCCGGCTTCGCGGCGGTGATGATGTTCGTCTACTCGATCCTGCTGATCGTCCTGAACCGCGGGTCGCTGCCGGCGGCCATCAAGGTCAGGTCCTACCGGCTGGGCGCGCTCGTCTGGTCGGTCGCCTTCTTCGGCACGCTCACCGTGCTGACCGTGATCCAGCAGGCGCAGAAGCTGTTCGGTTGACCTCAACCGAGGTTGAGGTAACAGACTCGGGGCCATGAACATCGTCGAGGTGACAGGTTTCGGTGGTCCCGAGGTACTGGAGGTCAGACAGGCCCCGGATCCGGTGGCGGGTCCGGGGCAGGTGGTGATCGGCGTCTCGGTCGTGGATGTGATGTCCATCGACGCGCAACTGCGGGCGGGATGGGGCAAGGAGTGGTTCCCGCTCCGGCCGCCGTTCGTGCCCGGCACGGGGGTGGCCGGGCGGGTGCTGTCCGTCGGCGCGGGGGTCGACCCGGCGTGGACGGGGAGGCGGGTGGCCGCGCTCCTCCCGGCCGGCGGGTACGCCGAGCGGGCGGTGGCCGGGCTGGACACGCTGGTCGCGGTGCCCGACGGGGTGGGCCCGCGCGAGGCGGGCGCGCTGATCCAGGTGGGTCCGGCGGCGCTCAGCCTGATCGACGCCGCCGAGCTCAAGCCGGGGGCCCGCGTGCTGGTCACGGGCGCGGGCGGGGCGCTGGGCCTGCCTCTGGTGCGCCTGGCCGCCGCAGCGGGCGCCGACGTCACGGCCGCGGCCCACGACCCGGCCAAGCGGGCGGCCGCGGAAGGGTTCGGCGCGACCGCGACGCTCGACTACAGCGAGCTCACGGGGCACTCGGATTCAGGGGGCGCGGACCCCGACGGCTCCGCCTTCGGCGACGCGGGCGGTTTCGACGTCGTGTTCGACGGTGTCGGCGGCCAGGTCGGGAGCGCGGCGTTCCATCTGGTGGCGCGCGGCGGGACGTTCTTCGCCTACGGCGTGCCGAGCGGCTCCACCGCCCAGGTGGACCCGGGCGAGGCCGAGGCGCGGGACGTCCGCCTGGTCGGCATGGAGCAGGTCCAGTTCACTCCTGAGCGGTTCAGGCGGCTGGCCCAGCGGACGATGGCCGAGACGGCGGCGGGCCGGCTCGCCACGGTGATCGGCCTGGCCGTGCCGCTGGAGCGGGCGGCCGAGGCGCACGCCGCCCTGGCCTCCAGGGAACTGGTCGGCAAGGCGGTGCTGCTGGTCACCGCCGAGTAGTTCCCGCTGGTCGGCAAGGCGGTGCTGCTGGCCATCGCCGAGTAGCCCCCGCTGGAGCGCACCGCCGCCGCGCGGCGACGCAGCGAGATCGTCCTTGAATACGGAACGAACCTTTCCGCGATAGCGGGCAGACTGGCAGGCATGCTGAACACCTCGGCCCGCCTGCTCAAACTGCTCTCCCTGCTCCAGGCGCACAAGGAGTGGTCGGGGCCCGAGCTGTCCGCGCGGCTCGGGGTCTCGACCAGGACGATCCGCAACGACGTCGAGCGGCTGCGCAGCCTCGGCTACCCGGTGCACGCCACGCCGGGCGTCGCGGGCGGCTACCGGCTCGGCGCCGGGGCCGCGCTGCCGCCGCTGCTGCTCGACGACGAGGAGGCCGTGGCGGTGGCCGTCGGGCTCGGCCGGGCGGCGGGCGGCGGCGTCCAGGGCATCGAGGAGACCTCGGTGCGCGCCCTGGCCAAGCTGGAGCAGGTGCTGCCGTCGCGGCTGCGGCGCCGGGTCAACGCCCTGAACACCTACACGGTCCAGATCCCCGGCGGCGGCCCGTCGGTGGCGCCCGAGGTGCTGACCACGATCGCCAACGCGGCCCGCGACCACGAACGGCTCCGCTTCGACTACACCGGCCACGACGGCTCCTCGACCACGCGCGACGTCGAGCCGCACCGGCTCGTGCACCGGCGCGGTCGCTGGTATCTGGTCGGCTACGACATCGAGCGGCGGGACTGGCGGACGTTCCGGGTGGACCGCCTCGTTCCGCGCGTACCGGCCGCGGGGCCGCGGTTCACGCCCCGCGAACTGCCGGGCGACGGTGACGTGGCCGCGTACGTGGAGAAGGGCGTGAACACGGCGATGTGGCGCTACCACGCGACGGTGCTGCTGCACAGCCCGGCCGAGGCGGTGCGCCGGCTGCCGCTGGAGCTGGAGGTCGAGCCGGTCGACGAGGCCACCTGCCTGGCCCGGCTGGGCGGCGACGATCTGCACGGGATGGCCGTGTGGATCGGGTTCATCGGCGTGGACTTCGAGGTGCTCGACCCGCCGGAGCTGGCCGAGCACGTCCTGCGCCTCTCGGAGCGCTACCGCCGCGCGGTACGCGACCCTCACTGACGGGGACGGCACTGACCGGGACGGCACCGACCGAGACGGTCAGCGGACGGGGACGGTCAGCGGACGGTAGGAGAACGGTCAGCGGACGGCGGCAGCCTGGCGGGCATGAAGAACATGCAGCAGATCGCCGGCGGCCGGAACGACTTCCAGCTCGTCCGGCACCTGACCCTCCACGGCAGCCAGGCCGAGATCGGCCGGGCGCTCACCGAGGAGGCCCGCCGGCTCGGCTGGGCGCCGACGCCGCTCGACCCCGCCGTCAACCGGGCCCGCCGGACCTGGTTCGAGCGGCACTGGCCGCAGCACCACGCCCGCATGGACGGCGCCGCCGCGGCGCTCGGTCTCGACCCCGACCCCGACCCCGACCAGGACGAGCTGGCCCTCGACGGGCTGAGCTACGCGCCCGCGGGCTCGGGCTGCTCGGCGCTGTGGTGCCCGCCGTCCGCGAGCACCGACGGCCACGGCAGGGTGGGCCGCAACTACGACTTCTTCACCGTGACGGCCAGCGAGATCATGGGCCAGGCGCCGCGGCCGGGCGAGCTGCCGATGTCGTCCAGGCCGTACGTGATCACCACGGTGCCCGACACCGGCCTGGCCTCGACCGTCATCACGATGTCCGAACTCGACGGCTGCATGGACGGCGTCAACGAGGCCGGCCTGGTCGTCATGCTGCTCATCGCCGACATCGTCACCGCCGCGCCACCGCGGGACCCCTCGCCGCAGGTCGGGCTGGGCAGCGTGCAACTGCCCAGGTTCGTCGTGGACACCTGCGAGAACGTGGAGCAGGCCAAGCAGGCGCTGCTCGGCGCGAAGCAGTACGACCACGGCGCGCCGCTGCACTACCTCGTCGCCGACGCGCACGGCGGGGCGTTCGTGTGGGAGCGGGGCACGGACGGCAAGGAGCACATCATCGAGTTCGGTGACGCGCCGCTGTGCGTCACCAACCACCCGCTGCACCTCAACCCCGACCCGATGAACCTGCCCCCGGACACCGAGGCCAGCCTGCGGACGTTCGGGCGGCTGCGCTCACTGTACGAGCGGAGCAAGGGCGCCACCATGTCGCCGGCCGACCTGCGCAAGAGCCTGGGTGAGGTGGGGCCGGACATGGACCTGCCGTTCCGCACGATCTGGAGCACGGTGTTCGACACGGCCGACCGTACGCTGTCGACCCGCTTCTACCTGGGCGACGGGCCGGACGGGCCGCGCTACACCGACGAGCTGGTCTTCACCGCGCGTCCAGGAACTCCTGCCTGACCTTGGACCGGGACAGCTTCCCCGTCGGCGTGCGGGGCAGCGCGTCCCGGTACTCGATCACCTTCGGGTGCTTGAACCGGGCGATGCGCGGCTCGCAGTGCCGCAGCAACCGCGCGGTGAGCTCGGCGTCGCCCGTGACGCCCGCCACGGGCTGGACGAGGGCGACCACGTTGTGCCCCCACTCCTCGTCGGGCACCCCGATGACGGCCACGTCGGCCACGGAGGGGTGCTCCAGCAGCGCGGCCTCGATCTCGGCCGGGTAGATGTTGACCCCGCCGGACACGATCAGGTCGGTGCGCCGGTCGCACAGGAACAGGAAGCCGTCCTTGTCCAGGAAGCCGATGTCGCCGGGGGTGTACCAGTCGCCGCGCATGCTGGCGGCCGTCTTCGCCGGGTCCTTGCGGTACTCGAACGTGCTCATGCTGGACTTGACGTAGATCATGCCCGGCTCGCCGGGCGGCAGCTCCGCCCCGGCCTCGTCGAGGATCTTGGCCTCGAACGTGGGTGCCGGCCTGCCCACCGTGCCGGGCCGCTCCAGCCAGTCCCGCGGCTTGACCGAGAAGGCGATCGCCGACTCGGTCGAGCCGTAGTACTCGTAGAGCACCGGCCCCCACCAGTCCATGATCCCCTGCTTGACCGCCACCGGGCAGGCGGCGGCGGTGTGGATGACCTGCCGCAGGCTCGACACGTCGTAGCGCGCCCTGACCTCGGCGGGCAGCCGCAGCATCCGGTGGAACATGGTCGGCACCATCATCGCGTTCGTCACCCGGTGGCGCTCGACCAGCTCCAGGATGTTCTCCGGCTCGAAGCGCGGCGTGATCACCACGGTGTGGCCGAGATGCAGCGCGAACTGCGTGTGGGCGCACGGCGCCGAGTGGTACATCGGCGAGGTGACCAGATGCACCGCCTCGCCGGGCACCAGGTCCACGATCTCGCCGAGGAACCACACGTAGAGCGGGACGAGCGCCTCGGGCTCGGCTCCGGGCAGCCGCCGCTGCACGCCCTTGGGGAAGCCGGTGGTGCCGGAGGTGTACCACATGACCGCCCCGGCCATCCGCCCGCCGGGCGCGTCCGCGGGCTGCCCCTGGGCCAGCCCGGCCGTGCCGATCTCGCTCCCGGGTACGTGGCCGTCCGCGGTGACCACGATCTTGGCGTCGCAGTCGTTCAGGATGTAGGTCACCTCCGCCTCGGTGAGATGCCAGTTGATCGGCACGTAGTAGAGGCCGATCTGCCCGGTGGCCATGATCATGATCACCGCGTCGAGGCCGTTCGGCAACACGCCGGCCACCACGTCGCCGTCGATGAGCCCGCGGGCGCGCAGGCCGTGCGCCACCTGGTTGACCCGGGCGAGCAGCTCGCCGTACGTGGTCCGGGACCCGTCCACGTCGATGACCGCGAGCCGGTCGGGGTCGGCGGAGGCGATCGCGTAGAAGCCGGGCAGGCCGTTGATGTCCATCACAGCTCCAGCAGGTCGGCGAGACGGGCCCGGTGGATGCGCGGCGGGCCGAGCAGCACTTCGTCGGCTTTGGCGCGTTTGTAGAACAGGTGCGCGTCGTGCTCCCAGGTGTAGCCGATGCCGCCGTACAGCAGCAGATGGTCGCGGGCCACCTCGAAGCAGGCCCGCCCCACGTACGCCTGGGCCAGCGCCGCGGCGGCGGGCAGCTCGTCCGGCGACTCGTCGGCGGCCCAGGCGGCGAAGCGGACGATCGACTCGGCCTGCTCCAGCTTGCAGTGCATGTCGGCGAGCTTGTGCTTGACCCCCTGGTAGGAGCCGATGTACCGGCCGAAGGCGACCCTGATCTTGGCGTAGGCGACGATGGCGTCCAGCGCGGCCCGCAGCACGCCGAGCTGCTCGGCGGCCAGCGCCACGGCGAGCCGGTCGCCGACGCCCGGCGCCGCCGGGCCGAGCACCCGGCCCGGCGCGCCGTCCAAGGTCACCTGGGCCTGGCCGCGGGTCAGGTCGAGCGTCTCCAGGGCGGTCCTGGTGACGCCGGGCGCGGTCAGGTCGACGGCCGTCATGACCACGCCGTCGCCGGTCAGCGCGGGCACCACGAGCACGTCGGCCTCCATGCCGCCCAGCACCTGGGCCAGCGTGCCGCGCACGGTCACCCCACCGCCGGCCTCGCCCGACTCGCCTGGCCCGCCCGACTCGCTCGATGAGCCCGATGAGGCGGTCACGTCGGAGTCGGCCGGTGGCTGGGCGAGGGTGGCCACGACGCGGCCCTCGGCGATGCCGGTCAGCAGCTCCTTGTCCGGCACCCGGGTCAGCGCGATCGTGGCGAACACCGTGGCCAGGAAGGGTCCGGGCAGCAGCGCGGCGCCCGTCTCCTCCAGCGCGACGGCCAGCTCCGCGAACCCCGCGCCCGCCCCGCCGTACTCCTCCGGGACGATCAGCCCGGACAGGCCGAGCTCGCCGTTGAGCCGCGCGTACACCTCCCGGTCGTAGCCGTCGCGGACCTTGGGCAGCGGCGAGGCCGCGGCCAGGAACGAACGGACGGCGGCGCGCAGCTCCTGCTGCTCCTGGCTGAGTACGAGCTTCACCCCTGCGTCCCCACCTTCAGGTCCTTGAACGGCACGGTCTTGTCCACCCGGGGCTCGGGCGGCAGGTTGAGCACGCGGTCGCCGATGATGTTGCGCATGATCTCGTTGGTGCCGCCGCCCAGCGACATGCCCGGGGCCTGGGAGATCGCGTGGGCCAGCGGGTGGCCGCCGACGACCGACTCGGGTCCGACGAGCCGGGTCGCGAGGTCCGCCTGGAACAGGTACAGCTCGGCCAGCAGCAGCTTGGCGGCGCTGCCGCGGGCACCGGGGAAGATCCCCGCCCTGGTCTCCTGGGAGAGGCGCTGGTTGAACAGCGCGAGCGCGCGCGAGCGGATGTGCAGCTCGACGAGCTCGTCCCTGACCAGCGGGTCGGCGGTGTCGACCACCTGGCGCAGCGCCGCCAGCGAGGTGGGGTCGTCCTTGCCCGAGCCCATGCCGACGCCCGCCGAGATCGACAGCCGCTCGTGCAGGAGGGTCGTGACCGCGACGCTCCAGCCGTCGTTGACCTCGCCGACGCGGTGCTCGTCGGGGATGGGGACGTCGTCGAAGAAGATCTCGTTGAAGTTGGCCCGGCCGGTCATGTCCTTGAGCGGCCTGACCGTCACGCCCGGATGGCGCATGTCGACCACGAACATGGTCAGGCCCTTGTGCTTGGGCACCTCGACGTCGGTGCGGGCCAGCAGGAGCCCCCAGTCGGCGTGGTGGGCGACCGAGGTCCAGACCTTCTGGCCGTTGACGATCCAGCCGTCGCCGTCGCGTACGGCCCTGGTCTGCAGGCTGGCCACGTCGCTGCCCGCGCCCGGCTCCGAGAAGAGCTGGCACCAGATCTCCTCGCCGCGCAGCAGCGGCCGCAGGAAGCGTTCGCGCTGCTCGTCGGTGCCCCGGTCGACCAGCGTCGGGCCGGTCATGCCGAGGCCGATCGAGAAGACGTAGGTGGGCAACGTGAAGTCGCGGGCCGCGGCGGCGAACGCGCGCTCCTCCGCCTGAGTCAGCCCCTGGCCGCCCCAGCGCGCCGGCCAGGTGATGCCGGAGTATCCGGCGTCGTAGAGCCTGGCCATGAAGTCCTTGGCCCTGGCGACCGGGTCGCCCTCGGGGGACTCGCCGGACGGGGCGTTGTCGAGGAGCCAGGCCCTGGCGGTACGCCGATACTCATCAAGGTTCACATCGTCTCCCTGGTATCAGTGCTCACTTACTCTAACCAGCCGGATGCGGCACGCATAGAGCGACGTTCTGTTGGCGTTTTATGCTGATTTGTCGCCGAATCTCCGTTAATTAGGATGGGGGCGACTTAGTGTGATCGGCTGATCGCCGGGGGGAAAGGTGTGGTCACACGGTTCGGGCGGTCCGTGCGTGCGCGGCTGACGCTGCTCGCGAGCCTCGCCATGGCGCTGCTGTGCGTCGTGGTGAGCGCGTTCGTGCTGTACGCGGTCCGCACCACGGCGGTCGAGTACCGCACGAACGAGGCGCTCACCGCCGCCCTGCGCGTCGTGCACCTGGTCAAGCGGGACGAGCTGCCCGCGCGGATCAGGAGCGAGGTGGACGGGATCCAGGTCGTCGACCCGGCCGGGCGCGTGGTGTCCACGTCGGAGAACCTGACCGGCCGTCCGCCCATGAGCCGGCTGACGCCCGACCACGACAACGCCGGCCGTACCCAGGTCGTCTGCGACCTGCCCGACTTCCCCGGCCGGTGCGAGATCCTGGTCGTCCTCCGCGTCTACGAGCGGGACGGCGACTGGCTGGTCTACGCGGCCAGGGCCATGGTGCCGCAGTACGTCCACCCGGCCGTGCTGGGGTTCCTGGGCGGCGACTCGCTCGCCCTTGTGGCGCTGACCTGGTTCGGGGTGTCGCGGGCGGTGAGCAGGACCCTCACGCCGATCGCCCGGCTGGAGCAGGCGGTCGAGCGGCAGCGCAGGTTCGTCGCCGACGCCTCGCACGACCTGCGCAGCCCGATCACCGCCATGCGCGTCCAGATCGAGGAGGCCATGCTGTACCCCGCCGACGCCGACTGGCGGCGAGCCGGGGTGGCGATGCTGGGCGGCCTGGACCGCCTCGAGGCCATAGTGGCCGACCTGCTGACGCTGGCCAGACTCGACGCGGGCGCCCCCGCCGATCGCGAGCCCGTGGACCTGGCCGAGCTGGCCGGCGCCGAGACGGCCAGGCGACGGTCGAAGCCGGTGATCACCGAGCTGCGGCCGGGCGTGACCGTCATGGGCGACCGGCTCCAGCTGGCCCGCCTGCTCACCAATCTGCTGGACAACGCCGAGCGCCACGCCGAGTCCCAGGTCGTGGTGTCCGTACGGCGCCACATCGGGCTGGCCGTACTCGACGTCCTCGACGACGGCGCGGGCATCGCGCCCGACCAGCGGGAGGTCGTGTTCCAGCGCTTCACCCGGCTGACCGCCGCGCGCGAGCGCGACGCCGGCGGCACCGGGCTCGGACTGGCCATCGCCCGCGAGATCGCGCTGGCCCATCAGGGCACCCTGACCCTGGAGGACTCCGACCGCGGCGCCCGATTCGTGATGCGGCTGCCGATCGCGGAGGGCTGAGGGGTGTTCGCCAGGTGGTCGCTGCGGCGCAGACTGACGATGGTCGCCCTGCTGTCCACACTGGCCGGCTACTCCGTCACCGTAGCGGTCATCACACCGCTCGTGCACGCCCTGATCACCAGTTACGAGACCGAGCACGCGGCCAAAACGGCGCGCCGGGTCGCGCTCGCCGTCCAGCGGATCCCGCCGGAGCGGATCAAGCCGATGGTGAGCACCGAGGAGGTCGACCTCATCCAGGTGGTCGACGACCAGGGCGTGGTGCGGCAGGCCAGTCCGAAGCTGCTGGGCCAGCGGCCGCTCACCACGGACACGTCCGCGGGCGACGACAACCGGGTGGACGACGTCGTCTGCACCACGCGGGTACCGGGCGGGAAGTGCCTGATCGCCGTGGGGTACCGGACGCCGGTCGACGCGACGTTCTGGATGGTCTACGCCTACGTCCCCGTCGTCCCCTGGTACATCAGCCCGCTCTACGTGCTGGGCGTACTGCTCGCCGTGCTGCTGCTCTCCGCGATCACGGCCTACGTGTCCTGGCTGACGGTGACCAGGGCGCTGCGGCCCGTCGCGAACATCAAGACCGAGCTGGCCGAGATCACCGCCACGGACCTGGGTCGCCGGGTGCCGCCCCTGCCGCACCGGGACGAGCTCGACGACCTCGCCTGGACCGTGAACCAGACCCTGGACCGGCTGGAGCACGCGGTCGAGCAGGAGCGCAGGTTCGCCGCCGACGCCTCGCACGACCTGCGCAGCCCGATCACCGCCATGCGCACCCAGATCGAGGAGGCCATGCTCCATCCGGACGAGGCCGACTGGCCGCGGACCGCCGTGGCCCTGCTGTCGAGCCTCGATCGGCTGCAGGCCATCGTCACCGACCTGCTGACGCTGGCCAAGCTCGACGCGGGCGCGCCCGGCGTCGGGGCCGACGTGGACCTGGCCGAGCTGGTCGAAGAGGAGCTGGAACGGAGGGCGCCCGGCAAGCGGGTGGAGCGGCGCCTGCGTCGGGGGGTGGTGGTGACCGGTGACCGGCTGCGCCTGACCCGGCTGCTCGCGAACCTGCTCGACAACGCCGAGCGGCACGCCGAGTCCACGATCATCGTGACCGTCGACGAGCGGGGCGGCGGGGCCGTAATGGAGGTCCAGGACGACGGGGCGGGGATCGCGCCGGACCAGCGCGAGATGGTGTTCCGCCGGTTCACCCGGCTGGACACCTCGCGCAACCGCGACGACGGGGGCACGGGGCTCGGGCTGTCCATCGCCCTCGAGATCGCCACGGCGCACGGTGGTACTCTCACCCTCGAAGATTCCGACACCGGTGCCCGGTTTGTCCTACAAATCCCCCGGGCCAGTAGTTAAAGTGGCCCGCTGTGACACGGGGTTTCAGCCGATTACGGCGTGAGGATTTACTGAAAACGGCCTGCGAGGTCATCGCCGAGCAGGGGTTCGGGCATACCAGGACGGTCGACATCGCCAGGGCCGCCGGCGTGAGCCAGGCACTGCTCTTCTACCACTTCGAGACCAAAGATCAGCTGTTCGCGCAGGCGTTCGCCTACGCCGCCCGCATCCATCTCGACCTCCTGGACGACATCGAGCGCTCGCCGAGCCCGCCGCGCGAGAAGCTGCGCGTCCTGCTGCGCCGCTCCTCCCCCGCGAGCTCGCCGGAAGGCTGGCGGCTGTGGATCGACGCGTGGGCGGAGTCCATGCGGAACAGGGAACTGGAGCAGACCTCACGGCGGCTCGACACGCGGGGCAGGGTGGTGCTGCGCGGGATCATCGAGGCCGGCGTGGCGTCGGGCGACTTCGTCTGCTCCGACCCCGAGGAGTCCACCTGGCGGATCTTCGCGCTGCACGACGGGCTGGCCATCCAGCTCCACGTACATCCCAAGGTCGTGACGCGCCGCTGGGCCACCCAGCTCGTCCGCAGGACGGCCGCCGCCGAGGTCGGCATAAGCGCGGACGATCTGTGATCCGCCTCACTCTTCCCCTGCTATTAGATGCTTCGTACAATTACCGGGCGAGGAGAGGAGCAGGCGATGACACGCGCACCGAGCTCTACCGCCGCCAGGGAGAACGCCGACCGGAGCACCTACGAGGCGGTCATCGAACGCCTCTCGAAGGCGTCGGTCGACAAGCACTGGGAGCCGTACAAGGACATCCCCTGGGACGATCCGGAGTTCCTCGTCGACCAGACCGATGCCCGCTGGGAGCTGCCCGAGGTCGACAAACTCGGCGGCCATCCGTGGTATCTCGGCCGCTCCCCCGAGACGCGGGCCAGGATCGGGCTGTGGCGGGTGGCCACGGCGATGAAGATCGGGCTGCAGTTCGAGAACCTGCTCAAACGGGGCCTGCTCAACTACGCCTATCGACTGCCGAACGGGGCCCCCGAATTCCGCTACGTCTACCACGAGACCATCGAAGAGGGACATCACGGGATGATGTTCCAGGAGTTCGTCAACCGCACGAAGCTCCCGGTGCGCGGCATGCCGGGGCCGCTCAGCCTGCTCGCGCAGGTCGCTCCCTGGATCCCGCTGATCTCGACCGAGCTGTTCTTCGTGTTCGTGCTCGGCGGCGAGGACCCGATCGACCACGTCCAGCGCAAGGTGCTCAAGGACGACCGGGTCCACCACCCGCTCGAGGAGACGATCATGCGCATCCACATCGCGGAGGAGGCCAGGCACATCTCGTTCGCCCGGCACTACCTGCGCGATCGGGTGCCGAGGATGCCGGGATACCGGCGTCTCATGCTGGGTGTGGCCTCGCCGATCATCCTGGGGATCATGGCCAGGATCATGCTGGCGCCGCCCGGGCCGATGATCAGGCGGTTCGCCATCCCGCGTGACGTGGTGGCCGAGGTGTACCTGCGTGACCCGGCGGCCAAGCGGGAGATCCGCGACTCGGTGGGCAGGACCCGCGAGCTGTGCTCCGAGATCGGCCTGGTGAACGCTCTCACCAGGCGGATCTGGCAGGTCATGGGCATCTGGGCCTGAGGTCAGGAGCGGCGGGCGATCAGCACCTCGGTGACCGCCCGCTCCTCCCACACGCCCGACGGGTTGTCGGCGACGAGCACCCGCCTGACCGCGTCGGTGAACTCCGCCACCCGGTCGCCGAGCTTGCCGGGAGTGGTGTACGAGTACGACAGCTGCAACCCGAGCACGGCATCGAGGTTCCAGGTCAGCCCCTGTTCGAACCGGCTCGACTCCAGCCGGTCGAACGGCGAGTCCACGAGCACGTCGTCGTGGTGCTCCCCGGTGGCCTGGAAGGAGTTGACCGCCACCTGCTCGTCCGACGCGAACGCGGCGCGCACCGGCCGGACGACCGGCTCCCACGGATGCTCGCCCGGGTCGCGGGAAGGTCCGATGAGGGCCACGGCGCCGTCCGGCGGCAGCAGCCGGTCCAGCTCGGCCAGTACGGCTCTGCGGTCCATCCAGTGGAACGACCTGCCCATGACGACGTCGTCGAAGGGCGGCAACGCGGCCAGCGTCGTGGAGTCGCCGGGCAACCAGCGGATGTTCGGTGTGCCGGCGGCGACGCGCCCGCCCTCGGCCAGCATGCCGGCGTCCGGGTCCACGGCGATCACCTCGCGCACGGCGGCCGCCAGCGGGATCGCCACCGTACCGGGGCCGCAGCCGAGGTCGAGCACCCGGCTGGCGGGGCCGAACGCCCGCGCCAGGCAGTCGATGGCCTCCGCTCCGTGGCCGGGCCGGTACTTGGCGTAGTAAGGGGCGGCGCCGCCGAACAGGTTCGTCATGGTGAGACGATATGCGGGTTCTGGAAACGATCGTTGGGTCCTCCCCTGTCCGAGGGCGAGGCATTCCACCGGCATTCCGACGGCGACGAGTTGGGGGTCACGTTGTGGGGCACGGTTCACCGGCCCGCCCGGCGGCGAAACTGGAGGTGTTCGTGAGGCGGCTGTGCGTGATCGTGCTGCTCGCGTTCGCCGGGGTGGGCGTCGCTCTCCCGGCGCAGGCGCACAACGTGCTGGTCGGCAGCGATCCCAAGGACGGGGCGACGCTGACCGCCGCGCCCGCGCGGATCACGCTCGTCTTCGACCAGGCGGTACGCCAGGGATACGCGCAGGTGGGCGTGACCGGCGCCGACGGGACGACGTGGGCCGACGGATCGGCCGAGGTCGCCGCCGAGAAGGTGTCGGTCAAGGTCAAACCGCTGCGGGCGGGCGGGGCCTATGTGGTGGGCTACCGGATCCTGTCGGCCGACGGGCATCCGGTCACGGGCAAGATCAGCTTCAACCTCGCGGCGGACGCCACGGCCGTACAGAAGGACTCCGGCACGCAGGCCCAAGCCGACGCGTCCGGAGCCGACGCCGCCGAGGCGGCGGCGAACGGCGGGGCAGGGATGGCCGTCGTCTGGATCGTGGGGGCGCTGCTGGTGCTGGCCGCGGGTACGGCCGTGGCCCTGCGCCGCGCCCGCACCCCGGAGCCCGACGGCGAGACGCGCGATGGCGAGAGGGCGGACGCGTGACGATCATCGCTCCCCCGAGGCCGCGGGCCGGTGGGCGCTGGGTGGTCGGGGCGTTCGCGGTGTGCGCGATCGTCGCGGCTGTTGCGGCCAGCACGTTCACCGCGCAGGAGGCGGTGCCGGGCATCCCGATGCCAGGGCCGATCGTGGCGTACGGGCTGCCGGTCGTGCGGGTGCTGCTCGATCTGGCCGCCGTGGCCGTCGTGGGGCTGAGCCTGCTGCCCAAGCTGCTCGGCTTCGACACGCCTGAGCTGACCGAGCCGGTCCTGCGCAGGACGCGGCCGCTCACCGTCACCGCCGCGTGGGCGTGGGCGGTCTGCGCACTGCTGACGATCGTGTTCCAGACGGCCGAGCTGAACCCGGGCGGCCTGCCCACACTCGGCATGATCGCCGCGTACGTCGACGGCGTCGGCACCGGCCAGGGGCTGCTGTTCAGCGCCGCGTGCGCGCTCATGGCGGCGGGCATCGGGCTGATGGCGGTGCGGTTCGGCGAGAAGGTGCCCGCCGAGCTGCGGATCATCGTGGCGTTGTTCGGCCTGCTGCCCATTCCGGTGACCGGTCACGCGGTCAACTCCGTCTGGCACGACCCCATCATGATCGCGATGGAGACGCACGTGATGGGCGCGGCGGCGTGGGCGGGCGGGCTGGTGGCGACGGCGGTGTTCGTCGCGCCGCGCCCGTCGCTGCTGGCCGTCGCGCTGCCGCGCTTCTCCAGGATGGCGACCGTCTGCCTGCTGCTGGTCGGCCTGTCGGGGCTGATCACCGGGCTCGGCACGATGGCCCTGACGCCCGGCGTGGAGCTGCCGGGCGCCATCGTGACCAGCCACTATGGCGTGCTGGTGGTGGTCAAGCTGATGCTCACCGCGCTGGTGGTGCCGCTGGCCGCGCACGTCCGGTTCCGGCTGATGCCGCTCATCCGCCGGGCCGAGCCCACGGCCGTGGTCGGCTGGGTGGCGGCCGAGGTCGCCCTGATGGGGCTGGCCTACGGCGTGGCGGTGGCGATCACCCGGGCCTCGATCGGCTGACGCCGCGTCGCGAACCACTCGCAGGCCAGCCAGGCGGCCATCAGCCCCAGCCCGGCCCAGACGGCCGACGACATGACCAGAGGCGGCGCGCCGAGCAGGCCGGTCTGCCCCTTCAGCGTGCCGTACACCTGGCCCATGACCGAGCTCTGCGCGACCAGCGCACCGTAGACGCCGGCCGTCGCCGCGGCCGCCCCGAGCACCGCGCGCACCGGCGCCAGACCACGCGAGGAAAGCCGCACCGCGAACGCGAGGTCCACGCAGAGGCCGCCGATCACCAGGAAGAACGGCACCGCGGACGGCGGGAAGCCGGTGAACGTCAGCATCGGCCAGACCACCGCCCTGAACCCCACGTAGGAGGCGGCCACCAGCGTCGCCGCGCCGAACCTGCCGATCATCATCCGGGCCACGACCAGCACGGTCACCCCGGCGACCACCGCGTACACCGGATACAGGAAATCCGGCACGGGAAGCGAGAAGCCTTTCATCATCACCCCGTCGACCGGGCGGCCCATCTGGTCGGCGGCGAACCGCAGCAGGATGTCCTCGGCGTAGGGGGCGTGGTTGTCCCAGGCGCCGATCGACAGGATGCCGTACTCCTGGTGCTGTTCGGGGAAGTGCACGTTCTCCAGGAAGAACGCGAAGAACGCGCCCAGCATGATCGTGCGCTCCCTGCCGGGCGGCGCGCCCATGAACCAGCCGCGGATCACCCCGGCGATCATGAAGAACGTGCCCGTGTAGAGCATGAGGTGGGACGGGCTCCACGAGGTGATGTCCAGGCCGTTGACCCGGTGGTTGATCAGGTCGAGCGGCACGGCGACGAGGAACACGCCGGTGCCCCACTGGATCAGCCGCAGCGCCACCTTGTCCACGCCGTAGCCGGTGTAGCCGTGGATCACGGTCAGGGCGAGGGCCAGGGCCGTACCGGCGGAGTTGAGCAGGTGGGGGGGAGCCAGGTCGTCGCGCAGCCACTTGAAGTGCCACGAGACGTCCCAGGCCGAGCCGAGCAGCTTGAACGTGAGCGCCACCAGCCAGCCGTAGTAGAGAACCCTGAACAGGTCGGGCGGCGTCTCGCGCCCCGCCTGACCTCGGGTCCAGTACGGCAAGGCCCAGTCGGCGGCGGTCTTGATGATTGCGGGAGCCTTCACGGCCGAAATCCTACGATGCCTTTCCTCGGGAACAATGCGCCCATGTCACTCGTGATCTGCCTGGTATGAGCGGTTCCGGTTCAGCCCGTCACTGGAGACGGTTCACTGCCGGCTGAGGCTCGCAGTGAGTACATGAGCGGGATTGCCGGACTGCCCTCGGGCTGTCGGAACCGCGAGCCGTCGGGCCGCAGCGTGCCGAAGCGGCGGAAGAGCGTGTGGTCGTGCTCGCGCAGGAACTCCACCCGCAGCCCGGCGGCGGCCACCGCGCTGACCAACTCGCCGATGCCGTGCTGGAACTGGACCGACGTGTCGTTCTCCAGGACCTCGGAGCCGGTGTAGGTGTGCGGGGACTGCCACACGTGGGGGCCGCGGTCGAAGTAGCCGTGCGTCACCGTCGTCCCCGTCTCGTCGTCCAGGATGTCGGCGAACGGGTGGAACTCCGCCAGGTACAGGAACCCGCCCGGCCGCAGCAGCGACGCCACCGTACGCGCCCACCGGGTGAGGTCGGGCAGCCAGACCAGGGCGCCGATGCCGGTGTAGACGATGTCGTAGGTCTCCCCCAGCGCCTCTGCCGCGTCGTACACGTCGGCCGCGACGAACCTGGCCTCGATCCCCGCGTCTTCGGCCAGCTCTCTGGCCTTGGTCATGGCGGTCTCGGAGAAATCGAGCCCGGTCACCCGGGCCCCTTTCCGCGCCCAGGACAGGGTGTCGAGGCCGAAGTGGCACTGCAGGTGGACGAGGTCGCGGCCGGTCACGTCGCCCACCTCGGCCAGCTCGAACTCCCTGATCGTGCCGGCTCCGCCCCGGAACGCGGCGACGTCGTAGAAGTCGCTGGCCACGTGGATGGGGACGCGTTCGTCCCAGTTGGCGCGGTTGACGGAAAGATAGTCGATCTCCTCCATGCGGCCGAGCCTATGAGCCGAGGTCAACCGGTTTTCCCCGGTGGCGGGTCAGCCGTACGGGAAGGTGTTTGAGCCCGTTCTGGAAGTTGGAGGTGAGCCGGACGGGCGCGCCCGCGAGCTCGACGTCCCAGGCGAGCAGTTCGGTGAAGAGCGCGCGGAACTGGACGCGCGCCAGGTGGGCGCCGAGGCAGAAGTGCGGGCCGAAGCCGAAGCTGACGTGGTCGTTCGGGGTGCGGGCGACGTCGAACCGGTCGGGGTCGGGGAAGACGGACGGGTCGCGGTTGGCGGAGGCGTGGTAGACGACCACCTTCTCGCCCGCCCGGACGCTCCGGCCGCCGAGCGTGAGGTCGCGGGTGGCCGTACGGCGGAAGTCCATGACGGGCGGCCAGAACCGCAGCATCTCCTCCACCGCCGAACCGAGCAGGGACGGGTCGGCGCGCAGGCGGGCCAGCTCGGCGGGGTGTTCGAGGAGGGTGAGCAGGCCGCCGGGGATGCCGTTGCGCAGCGTCTCGTTCCCGGCGACGGCGAACAGGAAGAACATGTTCTCGAACTCCGCCTCGGTCAGGCCGCCGTCCATCATCGCCGACATGACCGACTCGCCGTGCGTGGCCTCCGCCAGGGCGTGCGCGTACGCGAACATGTCCGCCAACGCCGCCCTGGAGCGGGGGTTCATGCCCGGCCCGAGCCGCGGACGGGAGGCGGTGGCGAGGCGGCCGATCGGGCTGAGCGACGCGGCGTCGGCCGTGGACAGGCCCGCGTAGTCGGCGTCCTGGTAGCCGATCACCCGGGACGCCCAGTCGTACAGCAGCCGCCGGTCCTCGTCCGGCACCCCCATGACGTGCGCGAGCGTCCAGACGGGCAGGTCGGCGGCGACCTCCACGAAGTCGCACTCGCCCCCGGCGAACAGCGACGCGGCCCGCTCGGCGATCGTCCGCTCCAGCGCCCGCACGGCGCGCGGCGTGAACGCGGCCGCCACGATCCTGCGCAGCCTGGAGTGGTCCGGCGGGTCCGTGTTCAGCATCATCGCCTGTACGAAGGCCAGGTCGGCGGGGGTGTCGGGGTCGCGGATCTGCGTGGCGCCCAGGTGCGAGGAGAAGTCGCCGGCCGCGCGCAGCACGTGCTTGACGTCGGCGTGCCGGAACACGCCCCAGTAGCCGGGCCCCTCGCGCCAGGGACCCACCGCCGGTTCCGGGATCCGGCAGACGGGGGCTTCCCGCCGCAGCCGGTCGTACAGCTCGTACGGTACGGCCTGCGCGTACGTGGACGGCAGGAAGACATCACTCACCGGCAGCGTCGGGGGCGTCCGCGGCGGGTTGTCCACAGGCGGCGTCCGCAGCGGAAAGTTGTCCACAGGCTCTCGCCGCGTCTCCTCGCTCATGGTTCCCAGCGTGCATGATGGGCCGGTGACTCCAGAAGACGGTGAGGCCATTCTGCGCGACTACTTCGCGCCCTGGATCCAGCAGCTCGGGCTGCGCGTGCGGGAGCTGGGCGAGCGCCACGCGGTGGTGTGCCTGCCCTGGTCCGACGCGCTGGCCAGGGAGGGCGGCGGGCTGTGCGGGCAGGCCATGATGGCCGCCGCCGACACCGCCACGGTCATCGCGATCTCCTCGGCGCGGGGCGGGTTCGTGCCGATGACCACGGTGCAGCAGTCGACGACGTTCCAGCGACCGGTCGCGGGCCAGGATCTGCTCATCGACGTACGCATCTCCAAGCTCGGCCGCACGCTGGCCTTCTCGGAGGTCACGCTGACGGCCGACGGAGCCGCCGAGCCGGCCGCGCGAGCGTCCACCGTTTACGCGATCTTGGGCTGACCCGTCCGTCTCAGGGGTTTCTCAGGTGCGGAAAGTAGGCTCACCAGCATGAAACGTGTGGCCGCGCTGGTCGCGGTGCTCGCCCTCGCCGGGGTGGTGACGTGGCTGGTGTGGCCGTCCGCGCCCGAAGTGCGGGGTCTCGACCAGCGCATCTCCGTCATGGACGGGCCGGCCGATGACCAGCGGGTCGAGCTCGACGCGACGTTCTTCCCGCCCGCCGGTGGCGGGAAGGCGCCTGCCGTGCTGCTCGCGCACGGGTTCGGCGGCAGCAAGCAGAGCGTCCGCCAGCAGGCGGTGCGGCTGGCGCAGGACGGCTACGCGGTGCTCACCTGGTCGGCGCGCGGCTTCGGCCGCTCGACCGGCGAGATCGCGCTCAACTCCGCCGACTACGAGGTCAAGGACGTCAAGCAGCTCATCGACTGGCTGGCCAAGCGGCCCGAGGTCCGGCTCGACGCGGCCGGCGACCCGCGCGTGGGCATCGCGGGCGGCTCCTACGGCGGGGCCATCTCGCTGATGACGGCCGCCTACGACACCCGCGTGGACGCGATCGTGCCGCAGATCACCTGGGCCGACCTGGCCGACGCGCTGTTCCCCGACGGCGGCGGCCAGGGCCCGGCCAACGGCGTGTTCAAGCGCATGTGGGCGGGCTACTTCTTCGGCCGCGGCGCCCCGGTCCAGGGCGGCGGCGCCGCTCAGGGGCTCGGCGCGCTCACCCAGCAGGCCGTGCCGATGACGGCCGAGCAGGCCAGGTGCGGTAGGTTCCTGCCCGCGGTCTGCGAGATGTACCAGCAGGTCGCCAAGACCGGCCGGGCCACGCCCGAGGCGATCGAGCTGCTGCGCAAGTCCAGCCCGGTCGCGGTGGCGAACCGTATCAAGGCACCGACGCTGCTCATCCAGGGGCAGCGCGACTCGCTGTTCCCGCTCGGCCAGGCCGACGCCAACGCCAAGGCGATCGCCTCGGCGGGCACGCCGGTGAGCCTGGCCTGGTTCGACGGCGGCCACGACGGCGGCAACGGCGAGGCCGACTGGCTCTACGACCAGACGGCCGGCTGGTTCGGCCACTACCTCAAGGGTGACGGCTCACCGGTCCCGCAGAAGTTCACCGTCACCCGTGACGGCGGCCGCGACCCGGGCACCCGCCAGCGCATCAGGCTCCACCCCGAGTCCGGCTCCTACCCCGGCCTCGGCGGCACCGCCACCACCGCGATCCCGCTCACCGGCCCCGAACAGAACATCGCCAACCCGCCCGGCGGCTCCCCCGCCTCCATCTCCACCGTGCCCGGCGTCGGCGGCCTGCTCGGCGGGGGCGGCACCACCAACCTCAGCGTCGGGCTCGACATGCCCGGCCAGGTGGCCACCTTCGAGTCGGCGCCGCTCACCGCGCCGCTCCAGCTCACCGGCAGCCCCTCGGTCAAGCTGAAGGTCTACGGCAAGGGTCAGGTGACGCTGTTCGCCAAGCTCTACGACGTGGCCGACAACGCCCAGCCGCCCAACCTGCCCGCCGGGCTGGTCTCGCCGCTGCGCGTGACGATTCCGGACGGCGTCGAGAGCGTGGAGACCACGGTCACGCTGCCCGCCGTCGACTTCCGCTTCGCGGTGGGGCACCGGCTGCGGCTGGCGGTGACCACGACCGACATGGGCTACGCGACACCCACCGAACCCGCCTCCTACCGGATCGGCCTGGCCGCGCCCGCCCTCGCCGTACCGACGGTGGCGGCCCTGGCCGCACCCACGACCGGAGTGGCGTGGTGGGTGTGGGCGATGCCGCTCGCCGCCATCGCCCTGGCCGCCATCATCCTGGCCACCGGCCGCACACCGTCCCGCCGCCGCACCCCCTTCACCCGGAAGGCCGCCACCGTCCAGGACGGCAACGGGTCCACCCCCGTCCAGCTGGACGACAGCCACGTCAGCACCCTCGTGTCGGACAACGGCCAGACCACCACCATCCAGAAGGACGGCGCCCTCGTGGCGGGCGGCGACCCGGTCACCGCAGGCGAGGCGGTGCCGTTGGAGATCAGCGGGCTCACCAAGGCCTACCGCAACGGCGAGCTGGCCGTGGACGACCTGTCGTTCCGGGTCGAGCGTGGTCAGGTGCTGGGCCTGCTGGGTCCCAACGGCGCGGGCAAGACGACCACGATGCGCATGATGATGGGGCTCATCCAGCCCGACGCCGGTGAGGTCCGCATCTTCGGCGACCGGGTGACGCCCGGCGCGCCCGTGCTGTCCAGACTCGGGTCGTTCGTCGAAGGACCCGGGTTCCTGCCGCACCTGTCCGGCCGCGACAACATCGAGCTCTACTGGGCCGCCACCGGCCGCCCCACTGCCGACGCCCGGTTCGACGACGCGCTGGAGATCGCGGATCTGGGCAAGGCGCTGGATCGGGCCGTACGCACCTACTCGCAGGGCATGCGGCAGCGACTGGCGATCGCCCAGGCCATGCTCGGGCTCCCCGACCTGCTCGTGCTCGACGAGCCCACCAACGGCCTCGACCCGCCCCAGATCAGGGAGATGCGCGAGGTGCTCAAGCGCTACGCCCGCGACGGCCGTACGGTGGTCGTCTCCAGCCACCTGCTGGCCGAGGTCGAGCAGACGTGCAGCCACGCCGTGGTCATGCACAGGGGCCGCCTGGTCTCGGCGGGCCCGGTGTCGGTGCTGCTCAGCGCCGCCGTCTCCACCAACGGCCACGGACCCCGGCTCGAAGACGTGTTCCTCGACCTCATCGGGCAGCAGTCGTGACCGCCCCCCTGACCGCAGAGAGCGTCGCGGCCCGCCCCCTTGTCGGAGAGAGCATCGTGATCCGTCATCGAAGAGAAGCCGTGACCGTTGTCGAGGAGGGTTCATGACCGCCGCGACGGGCTACGCGCCCCGGCGCACGCTGCCGCTGAGGGTCGAGATCGTCAGGCAGTTCAAGCGGCGGCGCACGCTCGTCATGTTCGGGCTGCTGCTCGCGCTGCCGTGGATCCTGGTGATCGCCTTCCAGTTCGGTCCGCAGTCCAACGGGCAGCAGCAGTCGGCGCTGCGCATCTCCGACCTGGCGACGGCCAGCGGCCTCAACTTCGCGGCGTTCGCCCTGTCGGTGTCGGCCAGCTTCCTGCTGGTCGTGGCCGTCGCCCTGTTCTGCGGTGACACCGTGGCCAGCGAGGCGAGCTGGTCGTCGCTGCGTTACCTGCTGGCGGCGCCGGTGCCGCGTGACCGGCTGCTGCGGCAGAAGATCATCGTGGCGCTCGGCTACTCGGCGGCGGCGGTGATCTGTCTGCCGGTGATGGCGCTGCTCGCCGGCACGCTGGCGTTCGGCTGGAACGACATCCAGGTGCCCGGCACGGGTGAGACGATCGCGGCGCTCGACGTGCTCCCGCGCTTCGGCATCGTGATCGGCTACTCCCTGGTCAGCCAGCTCGTGGTGGCGGCGCTGGCGTTCCTCATCTCGACGATGACCGACTCGCCGCTCGGCGCGGTCGGCGGGGCCATGGGCCTGTGGATCGTCAGCACCATCCTGCAGGCGGTCGAGGCGCTGGGGTCGCTGCGGGAGTTCCTGCCGACCTTCTGGAACACGGCCTGGCTCGATGCCCTCGCGCCGGAGCTCGACTGGAGCGGCATGGCCAAGGGCGCCTCGGTGTCGGTGACCTACGCGGCCATCCTGATCGCCGTGGCCTTCCGCCGCTTCCGCCGCAAGGACGTGGTCAGCTAGGAGTTCCGCCGCCCCGGCAAGGGCCTGGTCAGTGGGCGTCTCGCCACCCCGGCAAGGACGCGATCGGCTTGGACACGGTCAGCCAGAAGTCCCGCCACCCCCGCAGGGGCACAGTATCGCCACCGCCATTGGAGTCGTCAGCCTGCGGTGGCGGGTAGCTGCCCTGCGGTGAACTTGGCAGTGCCCTCTCGGGTCAGCCAGGTGGCGAAGTCCATCAAACCTGGGTGTGCCTTGCGCAGGGCGGGGATGTCGGCGTGCCAGCCGCCCCCGTGGTTGGCGAACTCGTAGCCCGCGAGCGCGTCCGGGTCCTTGTCCAGGAGCGCCTCGCGGGGGATCGCCTGGTAGGCGATGGGCTGCCCGATGGCCTGCTCCATGGCGGCGACGATCTCGGTCATCGTGAGCTGGTCCCCGGCCAGTTCGAGCGCCGCACCCATGTACTCGTCCGGATGGGTGAACGCCAGTGCGGCGAAGGCGCCGATGTCGGTGGCGGCGATGAGCTGGACCGGGACATCCGGGTGGATGACATCGGTCAGGACTCCGTTCCGGATGCCGAGCCGCGGGTCGACCTGGTTCTCCATGAAGCGGACCGGCCGCAGGAAGGTGGTCGGCAGGCCGAGCCCCCTGGCGTGGCGTTCCAGTTCGAGTTTGCTCTCCCAGCGGCGGATGCCGTGGTCGCGATCGGCGCTGCCGACCGACGTGTAGACGAAGTGCCGGACCCCGGCCGCGGCGGCCGCGTCGGCGACGTTCCTGCCCATCCGGATCTCGTCGCCGATGGTGAAGTCCGGCGGAGTGCCGGGATAGCCCAGGGTCGGCTGGACGCTGAAGACGCCGTACACGCCGTGGGCGGCCGCGTCGAGGGAGGCGCGGTCGCCCATGTCGCCACGGACCGGCTCGGCCCCGGCCTCTGCCAGAGCGCGGGCGCCGGCGGTGGCCGGGTCGCGCACGAGGGCCCGGACTCGCCACCCGGCGGCCAGCAACTCGCGCGCCGCCGCGCCGCCCTGGGTGCCGGTGGCGCCCGTGACCAGGATGATGTTCTCGTTCATGCTTTCTCCTCCGAATGGTTGGATCACGCGTCGAACAGCTGGTGTGTACGGCCGAAGGCCAGGTCGTCGACCAGGCGCCGCCTCCAGGGCCGCTGGAGTACGGCGTGGGTGAGGCGGCGCGTCGTGCGGGGCGCGGCCATGATCGTCTCGGCGAGCTCCCAGGCGCGTGGGAGCAGAAGGTCGGCGTCTACGACCTCGTTGACCAGGCCCAGCTCTGCCGCCTGCCGGGCGTCGATGCCCGCGCCGGTGTAGAGCGAGAACGCGGCGCGTTTCAGGCCCATGAGTTCCTGGAAGACCAGATGCTGGCCGTCGCCGGGCACCGCGCCCGCGGGGAAGTGCGTGTCGTCGAAGACCGTGCCGGGCGTGCAAAGGGTGAGGTCGCAGACCAACGCGAGCTCATGGTGGAACCCGGACCCGTTGATGGCGCCGATGGTCGGCACGTCCACCGAGAAGACCAGGTTCTCCAGCAGCTTGAGGCCGTCGTAGTAGGTCGCGTAGCGGGCCTCGGACGTCCATTCGCGGTACGGCCGCCGCTCGCGCAGCCCCGGCTCCAGCCCGGCCATCCAGGAGTCGCCGGTGCCGGTGATGATCAACAGCTCGGTGTCCGGATCGTTCCCCACCTCCTGGAACGCCTGGCCCCACGCGTTGTGCAGGGCCAGCGACATGACGGCCGGGCCGCCGCCCGTGTGCATCCGCAGGAGGAGCACACCGTCTCGCCGCTCCATCATGAAGTGCTTGCCGTACCTGCCCACGACCCCGCCGGACTCTCCCGACATCTTCGACCTCCGCACGGCTAAGCGGGGAATGTCCCCGGTTAGCTTTGAGGTACGATACGGGGACAGTCCCCACTTTCGCAACAACAGGAGTGAAGTGACGCGACCGACCACCCGGCCGCTGCGGGCGGACGCGCTACGCAACTACGAGCGGCTCATCGCGACGGCCAGGGCGGCCTTCACCGAGCTGGGAGCGAACGCGCCGCTCGACGACATCGCCCAGCGCGCCGGCGTCGGCAACGCGACGCTCTACCGGCACTTCCCGACCCGTCAAGCGCTGCTCGAAGCGGTCTATCGCGACCACATCGCGGCGTTGTGCCACCTGGGAGAGGAGTTGCTGACCGCCCCGTCGCCGGGTGAGGGACTGGTGGTGTGGCTCAGGGCGGTCGTCGCCCAAGGGAGCACCGACCGCGGGGTGGCCGCGTCGCTCATGACGGCGATGGGAGTCACGGAGACCGATGTGTCGTGGTGCCGGGGCGCCGTGTTCGCCACGGCCACGGCGCTGCTGGAGCGGGCGCAGAGCGCCGGTGACATCCGGGCGGATGTGACCGTGCGGCAGTTGCTGAAGTTCGTGAACGCCATCGCGCTGGCCACCGAGGACGAACCCGGGAAGTGCGAGCAGGCCGACCAGTTGCTCAGCCTGCTGCTCGACGGCCTCCGCGCCTAGAAGCGCCAAGAAGCGCCTGGAAGAGCGCGGACGATCACCCCCAATGGGGTGGCTTGTCGTCCAAGTAGAAGGAGTCCGGGTCGGCGTCCTGGGAGTCGCGCCAATCGCCCCAGCTGAGGTCCGTGTCGTCGCCCGTCTGTTCCGGGAGGAATTCACTCACGGCATACATGCTACTCAGAGGGACAAACCCATCCCCGGCCTGCGCGGAGAACTCCGGTCCGCCAAGGGCCGCGAGAGTACGATGCGAAAGGCAGGTGTCGTCTATCCCCCGTGAGGTCGCCCATGGCCACCCCGACCGGCTGGCGGCGAGAAGGCAATCTGCCGTCGGAGCTGACCAGCTTCGTGGGTCGGACTCGCCTGCTCGCCAATCTCAAGCGACATCTCGCCGAGTCCCGGCTGGTGACGGTCACCGGCATCGGCGGTGTGGGCAAGTCCCGCACGGTGCTCCGGCTGGCGCACCAGATCCGCTCCCAGTACGAGGATGGCGTCTGGTTCGCCGATCTGGCCCGGTTGCAGGACGCGGGGATGGTCAAGCACACCATCGCGTCGGCGCTGGGCATCGCCGACCAGTCGTCGCGGACCGAGTCCGAGTCGCTGTCGGAGTGGGTCGGCGACCGCGACATGCTGCTCATCATCGACACCTGCGAGCACCTCGTGCAGGGCTGCGCCGAGCTGGTCGAGGAGTTGCTGGAGCGCGCCCCCAATCTGAAGGTGCTGGCCACCAGCCGCCAGTCGCTGCACCTGCCGTACGAGCACGTGATTCCCGTTCCGCCGCTGCAGGTGCCGGGCGACGATCCGACCGAGAGCCTGTTCACCAACGAGTCCGTGCAGCTGTTCGGCCTGCGGGCCGGGGCGGTGATGCCCGACTTCGTGCTCGACGAGCAGAACATCGGCGCGGTGGCCGAGCTGTGCCGCCGTCTCGACGGCATTCCGCTGGCGATCGAGCTGGCCGCCGTGCGCCTGCGGGCGCTGTCCGTCGACCAGATCCTCGGGTTGCTGACCGACCGGTTCAGCCTGCTCGCCGGCGCCAGCCGTACGGCGCTGCCGCGTCATCAGACCCTTCGTGCGGCGATCGGATGGAGTCACGAGTTGTGTGAGCCGGCAGAGCGGCTGCTCTGGGCGAGGCTGTCGGTGTTCGCCGGCGACTTCGAGCTCGACGCGGCCAGATTCGTGTGCTCCGACGAGCGGCTACGGTCCGAGGACATCACCGACCTGGTCACCGGGCTGGTGGAGAAGTCGATCCTGCTGATCAGGAGCAACCACGCCGGAGTCCGCTACAAGCTCATCGACACGCTGGCGGAGTACGGCGAGGAGTGGCTCGACAAGCTCGGGCAGACCGATCAGATGCGGCGCAAGCATCTGGAGTACTACCTGAGCCTGGCGCAGCGCAGCGAGGACGCCTGGTCGGGGCCGAGACAGATCTACTGGTTCATCCGCATGCGCCAGGAGCACGACAACGTGCGGGTGGCGCTCGAACACGCGCTGCGCACGCCCGGCGAGTCCGTGCTGGCGCTGACCCTGCTGTCGTCGCTGTGGTTCATGTGGATCTGCTGCGGGTTCGTCCGCGAAGGCCGGCTCTATCTGGAACGTGCCCTGCAGGCCAATCCGGGAGTGAGCAAGGAGCGGTGCAAGGCTCTCTGGGTCCTCTCCTACGTCCGCAGCGCCCAGGGCGACAGCGCCGGCGCCTTGGGAGCGGCCGAGCAGTGCAGCACCGAGGCGGTCAGGGTCGGCGACTCCAAGGCGGTCATCCTGGCCTCCAAGATGCAGGGGACGGCGGCTCTGCTGCAGGGCGACCTGCAGAAGGCCAGCGCGCTGCTGGGTGTGGCGATCGAGTTCAACACCGACAACAAGGAGCTCAACCCGGGCCTGCTGCCGGCCATCGTCGAGCTGTCGCTGGTGCTGTCGGCGCAAGGTGAGCTCTACGAGGCCGAGTCCCTGCTGCAGGACTGCTTGCAGGTGTGCAGGGAACGCGGCGAGCTGTGGCTGAGCTCCTACGCGCAGTGGGCGCTGTGCCTGCCCAGACTGGCGACGGGCCGGGCCGAGGACGCGTTGCAGAGCGCGCGCGAGGGGCTGCGGATCAAGCGCCACTTCCACGACACGCTCGGCACGCTGCTGGTGCTGGAGACCACGGCCCGGATCTTCGCCGCCATGGATCAGGCGCCGCTCGCGGCGCGGCTGCTCGGCGCGCTCCACCAGAACTGGAAGACGGCCGGCCTGCCGATGCTCGGCGCGCCGTTCATGACCAGCGACCACGAGCAGTGCGTCAAGGAGTGCCAGAAGGCGATGGGCGAGGACGTCTACCGAAACGCCTTCAACGAGGGCACGCGGCTCGACCTCGATGAGGCGTCCGCGCTCGCGCTCGGCGAGCTGGACGCCCCAGGAGATCTCGGCTAGACGGCCTGCGGCCAGCGAGTGTCGGTCGGCCAGGCGTGGACGTATCGGGCGCTGCCGAGCGAGAACTCGATGTGCCCGCGCACCCAGTGTTCGAGGCCGCGCACGTAGTTACGCACCGGGAGCGAGGCCCAGTGGTCGAGCGCCACGCGCCTGTCGAGGAAGGCCGCGATGGCGTCGTTGTGCATCTTCGCCACTTCTTGCAGCGCCTCTTGCAGCGTGAACGTCTTGTGCGTGGCCAGCACCGTGACGAGGTTGTGCCGGGCCTTGTCGTTGCCGCGTTCTTTGGCGTACGAGAGCAGGTCGTTGTCCCAGCCGATGAGATCGCAGGCCAGATCGGAGAGCACGCGCACGTCCGGATGATGCCATTCCTCCGCTTCCAGCCGGTAGCCGCCACCCACGTCGATGAGCGCGAGGCAGGTGTAGGTGGCCCCGGTGATGCGGCGCATGAGCACGTAGTCCTCGGGCGTGGGGATCAGGTCGACCTCGCGGTTGGCCGCCTCCCAGATCTGGGCGAAGAGATACTCCTTTACCGTGATGCGCCACCGGTCCACTTGAGCAGGCGTGGCTGTGTTCGAAATGCGGTGCAGCAGCTCGCTCAGGGCGAGCCCGAAGGGATCGGTGGCATCCGCTTCCTTGCGGCCGTCGAGGATCTCAAGGAGCGGCGGAAGGGCGCGGGCCAACGCGGCGGCCCGGTGTCCCATCAGCTCGCCCTCGCAGAACGCGTCGTCGAACGCGAAGAGCCAGTTGTACCAATCGTTGATCAGCCTGAGACTGTCCCGCGGCACGGTGGGGTTGGTACGTGCGGCGAGGAGGCCGATCTTTGAGCGCCGGAAGTGCTCGATCGTGTCGGCTCCGGCGAGCATGTGCGAGGCGGCCAGCCATGCGTGGCTCTCCGAGTCGATCTCCGTGGCGTGCACGTTGATCTCGTTCGGGAACGGGCATGGCAAGGGAGGGATGCGAAGCGGCCGCCTACTGAAGGAGTGCGCAGATGTAACCACACTTACAGCATGGCGATGGACTGTTCGAAAGGCCACACTCGATAACTTCCCGGACATTTCGCCATATTTCATACTATGACGCTATTTGCCGGAACCATTCAAGGAACTGGTCGTTCGCGAACATTCGAGCCGTGTCCACCGCGGAAGGGTTTCCGGCCGCCGGATCCGCACCCGCGTCGAGCAACGCTCTGACCACGGCAGACTCCTTCTTGAACACGGCACCCGCCAGAGGTGTCTGGCCACGGTCGTTCGCTCTCCCAGGATCAGCACCCTGCTCCGCGAGCATCTGGACGGTGGCGGCGTGACCGTGATAAGCCGCAAGCATCAGCAAAGTGTCACCTTTGCTATTGGTGAGATTTGCCGGAACACCCGCGTCCACATAGGCGCGCAGCGTCTCCGTGTCGCCCGTCCTGGCCAGGTCGAACATCCTGGTGGCGAGCTCCTCGAGCTCCGGGTCCCGGTCCACGCCCCCCTTCTGCCTCGATAGGGTGCCCTGCACGGAATCGTTGCGGCTCGTCGTAGGTTCTGGAGAGAGTACCTAGGGAAAGGCTGTCCAACCGTGTTCGACCCGACGGATCTCTACAAGCTCGCAGACGATGCGCCTGAGCTGGCCGATCCCGTGCTCTTGTACCACTTCGACGGCTTCGTCGACGCGGGTGGTGCCGGACGCCTCGCGCTGGGCCACCTGCTGGCGGAGCTGGAGCACCGGACAGTGGCGACGTTCGACGTGGATCGCCTCCTCGACTATCGCTCGCGGCGGCCCATCATGACCTTCGACACCGACCGATGGGTCGAGTGTGAGAGCCCCGAGCTGGCCGTGTACGCCACGAAGGACGCCACCGGAACCCCGTTCCTGGTGATGAGCGGCCCCGAGCCGGACCGTGAGTGGGAGCTGTTCGCCCGGGCGGTCGGCGCCCTCGCCGACCAGTTGAAGATCAGCAAACTGGTCACGCTGCACGGCATCCCGATGGCGGTCCCGCACACCCGCCCGCTCGGCATCACCATGCACGCCAGCCGTCCCGAGCTCATCAATGCCCAGACCAGCTCGTTCGGCCGGGTCCAGGTGCCGGGCAGCATCGCCGCCCTGATCGAGTTCCGCCTGGGCGCCAAGGGGCACGACGCGCTGGGCTACGCGGTGCACGTGCCGCATTACCTGTCGCAGGCCGAATACCCGCACGCCGCGGTCACCGCCCTGGAGGCGGTCACGCGGGGCACCGGCCTGCTCTTCCCGCTGGACGCGCTGCGCGAGGCGGCCCAGCGCACCACGACCGAGATCGAGGAGCAGATCCAGGCGTCGAGCGAGCTGTCCACGGCCATCACCGGCCTGGAGCAGCAGTACGACGCGTTCGCGGGCGGCGCCGACCGCGAGAATCTCATCGCCGAGACCACCGCGATGCCCACCGGCGACGAACTCGCCGCCCAGTTCGAACGCTTCCTGGCCGAACGCGACGACGAGTAGCCCTCGCGTTACGCTGGGCCGATGAGCGAGATCGAGGTCGGCCTGGTCGGGTATGGCACCGCGGGCGCGTTCTTCCACGCGCCCCTGATCCACGCCACACCCGGCCTGCGGCTGTCCGCCGTCGTCACCGGCAACCCCGTGCGGGCCGACCAGGTGGCCACCCGCTACGGGGCGGTCGCCGTGCCCGTCCTGGACGAGCTGTGGGACCGCTGCGACCTCGTGGTCGTCGCCTCACCGAACAAGACCCACATGACGGTGGCCACCGAAGCGCTCACCCGCGGCAAGCCGGTCGTGGTCGACAAGCCCCTGGCCCGTACCGCCAAGGAGGCCCGCCAGCTCGTACGGCTGGCCGCCGAGCGGAAACTGATGCTGACCGTGTTCCAGAACCGGCGCTGGGACGGCGACTTCCGCACCCTGAGCCGGCTCACCGGAGAAGGCCGCCTCGGCGACGTGCTGCGCCTGGAGTCCCGGTTCGAGCGCTGGCGGCCGGTGCCCAAGGGCGGCTGGCGGGAGAGCGGTGGCGCCGAGGAGGTCGGCGGCCTGCTCTACGATCTGGGCAGCCACCTGGTCGACCAGGCGCTGCGGCTCCTCGGCCCGGTGCGTGACGTCTACGCGGAGAGCGACGTCCGGCGCGAGGGGGTGGCCGCCGATGACGACACGTTCATCGCGCTGTCCCATGTCGGTGGCGCCCGGTCACACCTGTGGGCCGGCGCGATGGCCGCACAGCTCGGGCCGAGGTTCCGGGTGCTCGGCACGCGGGCGGCGTACGTCAAGCACGGGATGGACGTGCAGGAGGAACGCCTGCGCGCCGGGATCTCGCCCGACTCCCCGGGGTTCGGCGCGGAGAACGAGGAGATGTGGGGTCTTCTCGGGACGGAGGACGCCAAAGCCGCGATCCCCACCGAGCACGGGGCGTACCTCGACTTCTACCGCGGCGTCGAGTCCTGCCTGCGCGCGGGCACGCCGCCGCCGGTGAGCCCCGAAAGCGTGATCGACGCGCTCGCCGTCCTCGAGGCGGCCCGCCTGTCGGCGGCCGAGCGCGTCGTCGTCCAGCCGCGCGAAGACGCCTGACTGCGCCTATTCGCGCAGCCGGGCGCGCATGGCCTCGGTGTCCGCCGCCGTCCACCCATGCGACTCCAGCCAGGCGATCGGCCCGCCGAACCGCTCCTCCAGCACCGACAGGAACTGCTCCATGTACCGCGCCCGGGGCATGTGATCGTCGGCGGGCCGCGAGTCGAGGTCGTCGCGGTAGGTGGCGCTCCCCCGCAGCCGCCGCAGCACCTGCTCCAGCCGCTCCCCGGTGGCCTCGTAGTCGGCGATGATCGACTCCCGGGTGACCCCCGCCACCTCCAGAGCCAGCGCCGACAGCACCCCCGTGCGGTCCTTGCCGGCCGCGCAGTGCACCACGGCCGCGCCGTCGTTCAGCGCCATGGCCCGCAGCGCGGCCACCACCGCCTCGGGCCGGTCGCGCAGGTAACCGTAGTAGAACCCGGTCATCCGCAGGTCCTCGTCGAGTTGACGCTCCTGCCAGGGCAGCACCCGCTCGCCGTCGATGGTGTCGGCCTCGACGTCGGTGTGCCTGCCTCCCTCGGCGAACAGCGTCAAATGGTGATACGTCACCTCGGACATCCGGGTCAGCGGCCCCGGGCCCTCCAGCGCGACCTCGGCGTTGGAGCGGAGGTCCACGACGTGCCGCAACTTGAGCTCGCCGACCAGCCGGGACACGTCCTTGTCGGTGAGCCCTTGGAGATTGTCGGCCCGAAAAATCCGTCCGTAGCGGGTGACGCCGCCGTCATGGGTGGTGAGTCCACCCAGGTCGCGCACGTTGACGGCGCCTTCCAGATCGATCCATCGCGTCATCTCGTTCATCGTTTAGACCCTATATGTCTCTCAAATATGAGCGGATTCGAGGTTCATAACGCAGCATGAACTGTATGGATCCGCGTGCCTTGCCCCCGCAGCTGGTGATAGATCCATCCCTGCCGCCGGACATCTCCTTCCAGCTGCGAACCAGCCCGCATTTCCTCCGCATGGCCAGAGCCGGCCGCCTGATGGACCCCCCGTACAATCTCGCCCTCCTCCTGGTCCTCCCCGGACTACTGCTGATGATCTTGGCCATCACCAATCGGGGCGTCGCGGTCGTGGCCGCGCTCGGGATGGGCATGATCGGGTTGATGCGGTGGTTGGCCGTGGAGCCGACGCGCCGGGCGACCAAACGACGGCTCCGGCTCGCCTACCAGTACGCCGCCCACTACGTCATACCCGAAGACCTCGACTATCCCTGCCAGATGCTGCTGCGCCGCGCCCAGAACGCGGTGGACGCGATCCTGAACTCCCAGGTGAACAGGGCAGGGCTGATCGACACCATCGACAACCGGGTGACGCTGCCGGAGGAGGTGTGGCAGATCGCCCAGCGGCTGGCCAAGCTGTCGTCCATGCACGCCGAGCAGCGCCGGATCATCCCTCGCGACCTGCCCACCGGCATGGAGGACTCCTTCAAGCCGTACACCACCGCGCTCGACGCGGCCTGGACCTCGCTGTCGCGGCGGGTGCGGCATTTGGAGAAGTACGCCAAGCAGGTGGTCAAGGCCGACAAGGTCTTCCACGCCCACCATCGGCTGGAGGCGCTGGCCGCGCGGACGCCGGACTATCAGCGGCTCCTCGCCGAGACGGTCCATGACGACCTGGCCCGTACGCACATCAGGGAGCTGGCCGACCAGGCCGCGCATGTGCGCAAGCTGTTCGAGGAGAGCATCTACCAGGCCCGGCAGTCCGCCGGGGAGCTGCTCAGGACTCCACTTTCCTGAGCAGCTCCAGTGTCCTGCGCATGCCGGCCTCGTTGCCGAGGCTGCGGTAGATGTCCCTGGCCTGCTTCAGCGGCTCGACGGCCGCGTGCGGCCCGCCCGAGTCGAGGTGCGCCTCGCCGAGATAGCGCAGGCTGAGCGCCATCCACCACCGGTCGTCGAGCTCCTCGAACGCGTGTACGGCCCGGCGCAGCTCGCGCTCCGACTCCTCGATCCGGCCCAGCCTGGCCAGGGCCCGGCCGGCCGACAGCGCGGTGCGCGCCACGCCCCACGAGTCGCCGAGTGCCGTCAGGATCTCCTCCGCCCGCCGGACGAAGTCGAGCTCACGCAGCCCGTTGGACGGGTCGCCGACCTCGCCGGCCGCGCGCAGGCAGCGGGCCTCCTCCCACAGCTCGCCGCGCTGCCGGAACATCTCCGCGGCGCGGTCGAGGCTGAAGCCCGCCTTGGTGAAGCCCTCGAGCGCGGCCCGGTGCTCGCCTTCGCGGCGCCTGCCGCGGGCCTGCGCGGCGAGCACCTCGCCGTAGGCACGCAGCGTCTGGGCCTCGGAGTAGCGGTTGCCCGCCTGCTTGAACACCTCCAGGGCGTCTTCGAGCAGGTCCCTGGCCTCCTCGGGCCGCCGCTCGGCGAGCCGCATCTCGGCGAGGTTGCGCTGGGTGCGGGCCATCCACCAGAAGTCCTCTTCGCCCTTGAACGCGGTGATGGCACCGATCAGGAAGTCCTGTGCGCGGTCAAGGTGGCCGTCGTTGAACAGCCCCATGCCGATCGTGCGCATCGCCCTGGCCGCCCACCACGACTCGCCGAGGTCGGTAAAGATCTCCAGCGCCTGCTCGGCGCCCACCCGGCCCAGCTCGTGGCCGCCGAGACCGCCCTGCACGGCCGCCCGGTCGAGCAGCGCGATGGCCAGGGCGCGCCGGTCGCCGGTGTGCCGGGCGGCCTCGCAGCCGGCCTCGGCCGCGGCGTGCCAGTCGGCCCAGTAGGCGCGCAGTGAGTGACAGAGTGAGCAGAACGCCCTGGCCAGCCCCGAGGTCAGCTCCCACAGCTCGAGCTGTCTGGCCAGGTTGATCATGGCGATCAGCGAGAGCCGCTCGGCGTTGAGCCAGTCGCCCGCGTGCATCTGCCCCTCGACGCCGGAGCTGCGCCCGCCGCGGCTCCAGTCCTGCGGCCAGCGGTCCTGGGCCGCCTCCTCGGCGCGGCGGCGGTATCCGGACAGCACCCGCTCGATGGCGGCCCTACGCCGGACCTGGTCGTCACCCTCGGCCAGTTCGATGGCGAACAGCCGGACGAGGTCGTGCAGGCGGTAGCGCATGGCGCCGGTCGGGTCGAGGCCCGAGCTCTCGGCGAGCTGCGCGTCGATCAGCGCCTCCAACTGGTCGGCGCCGTCGAGCCCGGAGATGTCGAGCAGCTCGCCCGCCACCCAGCCGGGGACGTCGGGTGAGGTGAGCGCGGACAGCAGGCGCAGCAGGCGGCGCTGCATGCCGGTGCAGTCGTCGTAGCTGAGCTGCACGGAGGCGCGCACGCTCTTGTCGACGGTCTGCGCGAGTTCGAGCTGGTCGAGCCGGCGGCGCTCGTCGGCCAGCCGACCGGCCAGCTGCCGCAGCGTCCAGTGCTCGCGGGTGGCCAGCCGGCCGCCGCAGATGTTGATCGCCAGCGGCAGGTAGTCGCAGATCCGGACGATCTCCTTGGCCGCGTCGAGGTCGTCGACCACCCGGGCGCCGCCGGCCAGCCTGGCCAGCAGCTCCACGCCGTGGGCCTCGCTGAACACGCCGAGCTGGGTGTCGTGAGTGCCGTTCAGGAACAGCGGCTGGCGTGAGGTGACCAGCACGGCGCAGCCCGGCTCGGCCGGGATCAGCGGCTTGACCTGGTCGGCGCCGTGCGCGTTGTCGAGCCCGATGAGGATCCTGCGGTCCTTGGTCCAGGTCAGCCAGAGCTTGCGCAGCTCGTCGAGGCCACCGGGGTCGGTGGTCAGCCGGACGCCGAGCGCGCGCAGGAACCCGATCAGCACCTCTTCGGGGCGCACCGGGGCGTCGACGCCGCCCCGCAGGTCCGCGTACAGGCGCCCGTCGGGGAACGCGCCGGCGATCTCCTGCCCGAACCTGGCCACCAGCGCCGACTTGCCGACACCGCCCCTGCCGTACACGGAGACCACCAGCGGCGGCGATACGGCGCCGGACTTGCGCCGCGCGCCGAAGACCGTCCGCAGCTCCGCGAGCGACTCGGCGCGCCCGGTGAAGTGCTCGGGGACGGGCGGCCACTGGTGGGGCGCACGCGCGGACGGCTCGGCCGCCGCCTCGCGTTTGGACCGCCCCTCGGTCGTGGCCCAGGTGGTCAGCCCGACGAGGAGCGCCGCCGCCATGGTCACGCTCACCTTGGCGACGGGCGGGATCTCCCAGTCGACGGAGGCGGCCAGGACGCTGGCCGCCGCGGCCGCGATGCCCGCCGCGACCGGTGCGGCCAGTGGCACCTTCCTACGCTGCTTACGAGGCTTGTCTGGCAGCTGCCCTGTCAACGAACACCCCCTCCGGGGGTGATTCAAGCGGATGGGGTACGGCTGCGCCAGCCGTACCCCATCCTTCAGCTAAAGGCCGATCACCGGACAGGTGGCCGTCACCGTCTTGGTGGGGTCGCTCTCCGAGGTCGCGGTGAGCGTGACCTTGGCGAGCCGGTCACCGCCCGAGGCGCGCACGGCGTTGACCGCGACCACTTCCTGCTTGCCGAAGTCGACGGCGGCCAGGGCGTTGGGCAGCTGGGTGGTCCAGCCCTTGCCCTGCACCTCGGCCTTGAGCCGGTAGACGTCGGAGTTGAGGTAGGCGCTGACGTCCTCGGGGTGCGTCCACTGCGCGGGGGCCGCCTTGCCGGTGTTGAACAGCGGGAACCTACAGGTCGAGTAGCCCTTGCCGGTCGGGATCCCGGCGGCGGGGAGCACCTTGACGCCGCGCTTCTGCGGGCCCGCGCCGTCGAGCGAGCGGATCGCGACCGTGTACGACAGGGTGCCGTCGCGGCCGCGCTTCAGGTCGGTCACGTAGAAGTGCAGGCGGTTGGCCTGGTCGACGTACTCGTACTGGCTGCCGGAGCCGGTGCCCGCGTGGAAGAGGGCGTCGGCGAGCTGGCGGTAGTCGCCGATCGTGATCGGCACCTTGGTCCCGTCGGGCATGACGTAGTCGGTCATCCCGATGTCCTGCGGGTTGGCGTCGATCACCCACTCGAACGGCGCCCGGTCCTGGTTCTTGGTCTTGGCCACGAGCACGCCGGAGTCGGGGGTGAAGGAGTCGGTGCCGACCCGGTCGACGACCTCGACCGTGTAGTTCTCGTAACCGCCGCCGTCACAGAGCGGGTTGGTCTGCGTGCTGCAGGCCGGGTTCTTGTCGCCGGTGTCGAAGGCGATGTTGACGCCCGACAGCTCGCTCTTGCCCGGCTGCGCCTCGCGGGCGATGACCCTGGCCTTCACCAGGCCCGACTCGTCGAGGGCCTCGCGCGACAGGCGCAGCACGTTCTGCTCGTCGACCATCCCCAGCTTGATCTTGTTGCGCAGCATGTGCTGGGCGCCCATGGACGCGCCGGAGGTCGGCGGGATCAGCCAGCGGGAGTGCGGGCCGCCGGGGCCGTTGAAGCTGCCCCGGCTGAGCATCTCCCAGATGCCGGTGTAGGCGCGGCGGGCCGGGACGCTGTACGGGTTGTTGTAGTTGTCCGCTATGCCCAGGATGTGGCTGAACTCGTGGGCGTACACGGCCATGCCGGAGCTCTCGGCCTGGACCGAGTCGACGCCGAAGTTGGCGTTGGGCCAGAAGTTGGAGCCGGCCTGCCAGGAGGTCCAGTCGACGTAGCGGGTCTGGGCCCAGTTCGGCAGGTTGGGGTCGGGCGGACCCCATTCGTCCGTCACGTCCTCCTTGGTGGGGAACTTCATCATCCCGAACTCCTGCCAGGTGGACGACTCGTCCTGGCCGGCGCTCACGTAGAAGATGAAGTCGAACTGCTTGGCGGCCTCCTCGCCGATCGCGCCGATGAACGCGGCGTTGCCGTCGGTGCGCAGGTTCCTGGTGCACGTGTCGCCCGCCGGGCAGGCGGTGCCGCCCTGGAACTCCATGGCGTACTCGTGGTCCTTGCCCGGCATCGTGTACGGGCCGAAGCCGGTCAGCTCGACTCCGTAGCGGCCGCCGGAGTCCTCCATCCAGTACTCATGGATGGTGTGACCCTTGTTGAGGGCGTTCGGGGTGTTGAGGAAGTCCTGGTAGAACTTGGCCACCTGGTCGCGGGGCACGTCGTGGGCCTCGGCGCTCGGGTTGAGGTAGATCGTCGAGCCCTTGGGCTGGGTGACCACGAACGGCTGGTTCGGGTAGTCCAGGAGCACCAACGCGCCCTTGAAGGTGCGCTTGGAGCCCTTGACCGCCGGATCGTTCCAGTTGGTGCCCGGCACCTTCTTGTAGTCCGCCCACGTCATGTGGTCGGGGTTCTCCCAGTTCTGCGGGTCGATCGGCTCGATGCCGCCCGTCGGACGGCCGCGGAGTGCCTGGGCGTCGGAGGGGGCGTCCAGTTGCCAGGGCTGGGTCTGCGGCCAGTGGTTCTGCCGCCAGGGGAACTCGGGATCGTCTGTGGGGGGTGCTGCGGAAGCCGGGGTCGCCACAAGGCTCATCGGAATCAGCACGAGGGCCGCCAGCAGACCTTTCAGCAGCTTCTTGGGGGCAATCACGGAATGACGTTATAGACGATGTTGACGGAGATCACCGATCAGTTGTAGGGAAGACCTGTAGGGATCCTTCCGACAAATGACGAAATATCCAGGTGACGTGGTGGCGGATCTCCAGCGGGCCGTGGACGAGCTGGCGGCTCGCATTGACAGACCGCTGTTGCTGGAGGACCGCGTGCAACGTGTCGTCGCCTACAGCGAGCAGTACGGCACGATGGACGACATCCGCCGCGACTCGATCCTGCGCCGGCACAGCACGCCCGAGGTACGCCAGTGGGTGCGTTCCGCCGGGATCCACGACGCGCCCGGCCCGTTACGCATCCCGGGCGCGTCGCACCTGAGCCTGCTCCCCCGGGTCTGCGTCCCGGTACGCCACGACGCCGGGCTGCTGGGCTTCCTCTGGTTCATCGACTCCGGCCCGGCCATGTCCGGTGCGCAGATCGCCGAGGCCGCCGCGGCGGCGCCCGCCCTGGCCCTGGCCCTCTTCCACGAGAGCCTGGCCACGGGGCTGGCCTCGCACCGGGAGCTGGAGGCGGTCACCGGCCTGCTGCTCGGCGAACCGGACTCGGCCCGGCAGCTGATCGAGGCAGGCGCCTTCCCGCAGGCCCAGCCGGTGACCGTACTGGTGGCCAGGCCGCTGTCGGACGAGCCGGACGAGGCGCTCCGGCTCGCGCTGGAGCAGGGCCTGCTCGCGCTGCGGCGGCGGCTGAGCGGCCACCACCCGCTGCACCTGGTCCGCTTCGACCACGCCGTGCTGCTCACCGCGGGCGGCCCGGTGGCGGCCGACGAGCTGCACGCGGCGATGTCGATCCCGGTGGTGGTCGGGATCGGGCGGGCCAGGCCCGCGCTGGCCGAGGCCGCCGGGTCGTACGCGGAGGCGCGGCACGCGGCCGAGGTGGCCGCCCGGGTGCCCGATCTCGGCCGGTCGGTGGAGTGGGCCCGGCTCGGCGTCTACCGGATGCTCACCCATCTGGCCCACCACGAACTGCATCCGGGGCTGGCCGAGCTGCTCGCCGACGATCAGCACCTGCCGCTGCTGGAGACGCTGGAGACCTATCTGGATCTGGCCGGCAGCGCGGTGGCCACGTCGCGGGCGCTGCGCCTGCACCGCACCTCCCTGTACTACCGGCTGCAGCGGCTGGAGGAGCTGGCCCGCACCGACCTGAAGGACGGCGGCGAGCGGCTGGCCCTGCATCTCAGCCTCAAGCTCGCCCGGCTTTCTGGCAGGTACCGGCCCAGGGACGCCCGGCCCGGCTGATTGCACGGCTGGCCGGGCTCACGTTTAATGCCGAGAGGGTGCTTTCCAGAAGGGGAGTCCGATTTGCCGTCCGCGAAGCGTGCCGCATCTGACCGAAGGTCGAAGCTCGGCAGGCGCACGCCCGCGCCCATCGTCCTGCACTCGGCGCCGCTGGTGCTGCCGATCGACGCCGAGCCGCTGCGCGGGGCCGCGCTCGCCGTGCGGGGTGACCGGGTCCTTCAGGTGGGGCTCCGGGATGAGCTGCTCTCCTACTTCCCCGTCACCCGGGAGCAACGCTGGCCGGGCATGATCGTGGCGGGGCTGGTGGACGCCTGCGCCCTGGCCACTCCGCCGCCGCCCGGGGTGACCGCGCGGGCCGGGCTCGTCACCGACCCGGCCGAGTCGGCCCGGCTGCCCGGCGTCTCCTATGTCGAGGTGTCGTACGAGTCCGAGCAGGTCTGGGAGGAGACCGGGCGCGACGCGGTCATCACCGCGATCCGCGAGGTCGACCGGCCGCGTACGGTGGGCATCGCCGCGTACACGCCCGACCCGCAGGTGCTGGAGGACGTGGCGGTGCTGGCCAGGACGTTCGGCCTGCGACTGCTGGCCGACCTGGACCGCCACTCGCCCGCGACGCTCGACGAGGCGGGCATCCTGGGGCCGCACTGTCACGTGGCCTGCGGCCGGCCGCTCGATCCCGGTGAGCGCAAGCTGCTGCGGCTGCGCGGGAGCGTGGCCGCCCTGTGCCCGTCGCCGCCCGACGACATGCTCGCGCTCCTGGACGAGGGCAACCGCGTCGCCTTCGGCACCCGCGCCCCCGCCTCGTCCGGCCGGGCGGCCGATCTGCTCAGCCTGGCCAGGTCCATCAGACAGCAGGCCAGGGGGCGCGGGGCGCGGCCCCGGGGGCTCGATCGCAAGCTGGTCGAGGCCGCCACGCTGGGCGGGGCCCAAGCGCTCGGCATGGCGAGCAGGACGGGCCGGATCGGCGCGCTCGGACCGGGCAGCCGGGCCGACTTCGCGGTGTTCGACGCCCGTGGCCGCTACCCGTACGCCGCCCTGCTCAGCGGGCCGCCCTGCCTCGCCACGGTGGTCGGCGGCACGGTCATCGAGCACGGATCGTCCCGCAGCACTTAGCCGAACTGGCCGTCGATCGCTCCGAGGAGGTCCTTGAGCTGGTCGCGCTGGTCCTCGGAGAGGACCGCGAACAGGTCCTGACCCGCCTGCCGGCGTGCCTCCCGCGACCGCTCGTGCATCTCGCGGCCCGCCTCCGTGAGCACCACCAGCGTGGAGCGCCGGTTGGCCGGGTCGGTCTCCCTGCGCACCAGGCCCGACTGCTCCAGCGCGTCGATGACCGGCGTGACCGAGCGCGGCACGATCCTCAGCTCGTCGGCGAGCTGCACCATCCTGAGCGGCCGGTCGGCGTCGGCGAGCGCGCGCAGCGCCCGCGCCTGTCCCGGGTTGACGCCGAGGGGGACGAGCCGATGAACGTAGCCGTGCCGCAGACGGCGGCTGACCCGGTGCAAGAGCTCCGACAGCTCCACGTCCTCCATGTCAGACAGCCTACCGGAATAATTATGAGCTAACCTCTGTTTGAGGGAGCATCTGAAAAGGAGTCCTACTTGGTTGAGGAACCCCGCGCGCCGTTGCGGCGCATCATCAAACTCTTCCGCGCCTACCGAGCCCGACTGGCCGTCGTCGGCGCACTCATCCTCCTGTCGTCACTGGTCTCACTGGCCTCGCCGTTCCTGCTGCGCGAGGTGCTGGACGTGGCGATCCCGTCCCGCGACGCCATGCTGCTCGCGCTGCTCGCCCTGGGCATGATCCTGGTCGCGGTGATCACCAGCGTGTTCGACGTCCTGCAGACGCTGGTCTCCACCACGGTCGGTCAGCGGGTCATGCACGACCTGCGTACCTCCGTCTACGGCCACCTGCAGCGCATGTCGCTGGCGTTCTTCACCCGCACCAAGACCGGCGAGGTCCAGTCGCGCATCGCCAACGACATCGGCGGCATGCAGTCGGTGGTCACCTCCACCGCCACCTCGCTCATCTCGAACCTGACCACCGTGATCGCCACGATCGTGGCCATGCTGGCGCTCGACTGGCGGCTGACCGTGATCTCGCTCCTGCTGCTGCCGGTGTTCGTGGGGATCAGCCGCAAGGTCGGCAGCGAACGCCGCCGCATCACCTCCGAGCGGCAGCGGAAACTGGCCGTGATCTCGTCGATGGTGCAGGAGTCGCTGTCGATCAGCGGCATCCTGCTCGGCCGGACCATGGGCCGCTCGCCCGAGCTGACCGAGCGCTTCGCCGACGCCTCCGACGAGCTGGCCGAACTGGGCGTGCAGTCCAGCATGGCGGGGCGCTGGCGGCAGTCGTCGATCCAGATCGTCATGGCCGCGATGCCCGCCCTGGTCTACTGGGCGGTCGGCTACACCGGCGTGGTCTCCGTCGGCACGCTGGTGGCGTTCACGACGTTGCAGGTCAGCCTGTTCCGGCCGGCGGTGTCGCTGCTGCGGCTGGGCGTCGAGGTGCAGAGCTCGCTCGCGCTGTTCGGCCGCATCTTCGAGTACCTGGACCTGTCGGTCGACATCCACCCGGGCACCCGCACGCTGAGCGGCGTCCGCGGCGAGGTCCGCTACGAGCGGGTCGACTTCTCCTACGGCGAGGAGCCCACGCTCGCCGCCGTGGACATCACCGTGCCGCCGGGCACCAGCCTGGCCGTCGTCGGCGAGACCGGCTCGGGCAAGACGACGCTCAGCTACCTGCTGCCCCGGCTCTACGACGTGACCGGCGGCCGGGTGACGATCGACGGGGTGGACGTGCGCGACCTCACCTTCGAGACACTGGCCGAGACGGTCGGCGTGGTCTCCCAGGAGACGTACCTGTTCCACGCCACGATCGCCGACAACCTGCGCTTCGCCCGGCCGTCGGCCACGGACGAGGAACTGGAGGACGCCGCCAGGGCGGCGCGCATCCACGACCACATCGCCTCGCTGCCCGACGGCTACGACACGCTGGTGGGCGAGCGCGGCTACCGGTTCTCCGGGGGCGAGAAGCAACGGCTGGCCATCGCCCGCACCCTGCTGCGCAACCCGCCGGTACTCGTGCTCGACGAGGCGACCAGCGCCCTCGACACCCAGACGGAACGGGCCGTACAGGAGGCATTGGACACGCTGGCCGAGGGCCGCACCACGATCATGATCGCGCACCGCCTCTCCACGGTCCGCGACGCGGACCAGATCGTCGTCCTGGACCGCGGCCGGGTCGTCGAACGCGGCACACACGACACCCTGATGTCACTGGAGGGCCACTACGCCGCCCTGGTGGACCGGGACCGCCCGCTCGAACCGGTCTGACCCCACCAGGATTCGGGACCTGGTGCGGGGTAAGAGAGCGCGTATGACCGAACAACCTCCGGATAGATACGGCTACAGCGACGAACAGGGCATCGAGGTCGAAGAGTGGACCGACGACCTCGGCATGACCCATGACATAGAAGAGGACGACCCCGCGCACGGGGACACGCTCGACGAGCGGCTGCGGCGCGAGGCGCCGGATCGGCAGCGCACTCCCCGCGAGGCGCACCGGCTCACCCAGCCCGACGAGGGGCTGGCGCCGGACACGGAGAGCGAGGAGTGGGCCGAGGACTGGGGTGAAGACGGCGGTGATCTGTCCGCCGAGGAGCGCGCGGTCCGCGTCGACCCCGACGACCAACTCAGGTGAGCCGCTCCAGACGACAAGCTCAGGCGAGCCGCTCCAGCGCGGGCAGCAGGGCGGGCAGATCGTCGACGATCATGTCGGCGGCCTGTGCCTGCGGCCGCTCGGCGTGCAGGTATCCCCAGGGACCCCGGCGCAGTAGCGCCGTGCGCATACCCGCCCGCGCGGCGGGCAGCACGTCGTTGTCCAGCCGGTCGCCCACGTAGAGGATCTCGGCGGGCTCCCGCCCGGCGATGGCGGCCACCTTGGCGAAGAACTCGGGGGCGGGCTTGGACACGCCCCAGCCCTCCGACGTGTGCACCGAGTCGACGGGCAGATCCATGGCGACCAGCGCGTCATAGGCCCTGGCCGGCTGGTTGCCCGCGACGATCACCTGGTAGCCGGCCTCCCGCAGCCCCTTGAGGCTCTCACGGACGTCGGGGTAGAGGTCGTCGGCGTCGAAGTGGTTGCGCAGGCTGTGGGGTTCGTCCCGTTCCCAGGCCGCGATCTCGGCCCATACGTCGATGCCGGGGCGTACGAGCTGGAACGCCTCGCTGTGGGAGCGGTCGAGCGCGGCCATCCCGCCGAGCGCACCCATCAGCACGAAGCTGCTCACGCCGAGCCGGTCGGCCCAGCGGGACCAGATGCGGGTCTCGTCGATGAGCGTCTCGCCCACGTCGAACACCACTGCCTTGATCATCAAACCTCCTGGATAGTCCTCCCAACTGTACGGATCCATCGTCGATCTTCGGCAAGGGGTCGTTCGGGGTGTGTTTTGCCGTGCCAAGTGGAATACTTAGCGTGCCCGTTCGAATACGAAGGGACAGATTTCAATGGTCACCATGGCGATCCGGGACGACGAAGACACCGAGCTGGAGCAGACCAGCGACAGCCGGATGCCGCGTACCGCTCGAGGGTTGTTCGATGCCCTCCCCCCTCTGCCCGGCCTCCGGCAAGAAGTCATCAAAGGGAGCTTGATCGTGAGCCCAATGGGCACCCCCGAGCACGCTTGGATCGCTTCCGACCTGAGCGAGGCCCTGCTGCCAATCAGGAAGGAACGCGGCTGGCGTGCTGCCGCGGGCACCGTGAGCATCTGCATCGAGGGCTCGCGGGAGTCACTCGCACCGGATTACCTGCTATCGCCGCCCAACTGCCGACGCTGGGGCGAATACGAACTGCTGTCCTCTCACGTCCTTCTGGTGGCCGAAGTGGTCTCGCCGAGCAGCATCCATCGCGATCACCACGAGAAGCAGGAGGTCTACGCACAAGGCGGAGTGCCGGTCTACCTGCTGATCGATCCGATCGCCGACCAACCGGCGACCATCGTGTTCAGCGAGATCAAGGACGGTGCCTACCAGAAGACGACCAGGGTGGTCATGGGCACGCCGCTCTATCTACCCAAGCCGATCGACTTCGAGCTCGACACCTCCATCTTCAAGGCATAAGCCGCTCCATACGAAGGGACGGATTCAATGGTCGCCACCTCTCGCAAGCCGCACGCGAAATGCGCGTGGACCAGTGATCAGCGCATGCCCGTAACCGCACGGGAGATGTTCGATGCTCTGCCACCCCTCTTCGGCTTCCGGGCCGAGGTCATCGAAGGGAACCTGATCTTGGCACCTGTAGGGACTCCCGAGCACGCCGGCTGCGCGATGAAGCTGTTCCGCGCGCTCATACCCGTCCTGGACGAGCATCGTTGGGAAGGATGGTCCGGCAATGTCGATGTGTGCATCGAGGGTTCACGAGACCCCGTCGAGCCCGACTTCGTCCTGGCTCCAGCCGATTGTCCTCGCTGGGGTAATCGGGAGTTGCTGTCCTCGGGTCTGATCATGGTCGCCGAGGTCGTCTCGACGAGCAGCGTCCGAAGAGACCGCGAAGACAAGCCACCTCTCTACGCGGCAGGCGGCGTTCCGATCTACCTGCTGATCGACACGGTCGCCGAACCACCGTCCATCACCGTCTACAGCGACATCAGAGACGGGGCCTACCGGACGACCGCCACCGTGGAGGTCGGGACCCCGCTCCGGCTGCCGGCCCCGATCGACTTCGAGCTCGACACCTCTATCTTCAAGGCGTGAGCCGCTCCATCGCCTTCGTGATGCGCTTCTCCGACACCGGGGTCGGTGTGCCCAACGTCTGGGCGAAGAAGCTGACCCGGAGCTCCTCGATCATCCAGCGGATCTCCACCACGTCCGGGTCCGAGCGCCGTGCTGGGTGCAGCCGGGCCAGCAGGTCCTCATACGAGTCCTCCATCTTGTGCACCCGGCCCATCCACTCCTCGTCCCGCCACGGCTCCTCGGGCAGCTTGGTCAGGCGGCGTTCGATGGCCCGCATGTATCGCAGCACGTCAGGCAGGCGCCGATGGCCTGTCGCGGTGACGAAGCCCGCGTAGACGAGCTTGGCGAGCTGGTCGCGGACGTCCGAGGTGGACTCGCTCGCGCGGAGGGCGTCGAGGCGGGTGCCGACCGCGTGCCACACGGTGAGGATCTGCTCCGTCCGGGCCAGGACGTCGGCCGACGTCTCGTGCAGGTGGGCCCGTACGTGCTGGTAGAGGCGGTCGAACGAGACCGGGTCCCAGGCGGGGCCGCCCACGTCGAGCATGAGCTTGTCGATCGCCGCGTTCACCACGTCGTCGAACAGCGCCACGGCGCCCCCGTGCGGGCTGCGCGACAGGGCCAGCTTGGCCTGGTTGGACAGGCCGCCCAGCAGTGACTTGGCCGGGTTGGTGGCGTTGAGCAGCAGCAGGCGGCGGGTGCCGGGCCAGTGGGAGCGGCGCTGCTCGGCCTCCGTCTCGAAGATCTTGATCGACACGGAGTCGCCGTCGTCCACCAGCGCCGGGTAGCCCTTCATGCGGCCCTGCTCGAAGACCTTGGGCAGGGTGCCGAAGCTCCAGGTGTGCAGGCCCGACTGCTCCAGGTCGTCGGCGGCGGCCGAGAGCGTCTTGCGCAGGCGCGGCGCCAGGCGCCGCTTGAGCGCGTCGAGGTCCTTGTCCTCGGCGATCGTGCGCTTGCGCTCGTCGAGGACCCGGTAGGTGATGCGCAGGTGGTCGGGGACCTGGTCGAGCTGCCAGGCGTCGTGCGGCACGCGGACGCCGGTCAGCCGGAGCAGCTCCCGCTCCACGGCCTCCAGCAGTGGTTCGCCGCCCTGCTGTACGCCTTGGAGCACCTGTTTGGCGTAGTTGGGGGCGGGCACGAAGTTGCGGCGCAGGTGCTTGGGCAGCGACCTGATCAGGGCGGTGATCAGCTCGTCGCGCAGGCCGGGGATCTGCCAGTCGAACCCGTCGGAGCTGACCTGGTTGAGCACCGCCAGCGGCACGTGCACCGTGACGCCGTCGGCGTCGGCGCCGGGCTCGAACTGGTAGGTCAGCTTCATCCGCTGGCCGAGCTGCCGCCAGGCGTCGGGGTAGTCGCGGGTGCTGACGTCGGCGCCCTCGTTGACCAGCATCTCGGGTGAGTACGTCAGCAGGTCGGGCTCGGTGGTCCTGACCTGCTTCCACCAGGAGTCGAAGTGGCGCGCGGAGACGACGTCGGCGGGGACGCGCTGGTCGTAGAAGTCGAACAGGGCCTCGTCGTCGACCATGATGTCGCGGCGGCGGGCCCGGTTCTCGAGCTCCTCGACCTCTTCGAGCAGCCTTCTGTTGTCCTGGAGGAAGCGGTGGTGGCTGTCCCAGTCGCCTTCGACGAGGGCGTGCCTGATGAACAGCTCGCGTGACAGGTCGGGGTCGATGCGGCCGTAGTTGACCTTCCGCCCGGTCACCAGTGGTACGCCGTAGAGGGTGACCTTCTCCAGCGCGATCACCGCGCCCTGGTTCTTCTCCCAGTGCGGCTCGGAGTAGGTGCGTTTGACCAGATGCTGGGCGAGCGGCTCGACCCAGTCGGGCTCGATCTTGGCGTTGACCCTGGCCCACAGCCGGGAGGTCTCGACCAGCTCGGCCGACATCACCCACTGCGGCTGCTTCCTGGCCAGCGCGGAGCCGGGGAAGATGGCGAAGCGGGCGTTGCGGGCGCCGATGTACTCCTGGATCGGACGGCGCCCGTCGGGGGCCCGCTTCTCCATGACGTCCTTGACGCCGATGTGCGACAGCAGGCCGACGAGCAGCGACGCGTGCACCTGCTGTGGATCGGCCTGCGCGCTGTTGGGCTGGGCGCCGAGCGAGTGGCGGATCTGGCTGTAGATGTCCTGCCATTCGCGTACGCGCAGGTAGTTGAGGAACTCCGACTTGCACAGGCGGCGGAAGGCGCTGGAGGACAGCTCCTGTTGTTTCTCCCGCAGGTGGTTCCACAGGTTGAGGTAGGACAGGAAGTCGGACTCGGGGTCGGCGAAGCGGCGGTGCTTCTCGTCGGCCGCCTGCTGTTTGTCGACGGGGCGCTCGCGCGGGTCCTGGATCGACAGCGCGGCGGCGATCACCATGACCTCGCGCAGGCAGCCGTTCTTCTCCGCCTCCAGGACCATCCGGCCCAGGCGCGGGTCGACCGGCAGCCCGGCCAGCTTGCGGCCGACGCCGGTGATGGCGCCCTGGCCGTCGAACGCGCCCAGCTCGTGCAGCAGGCTCACGCCGTCGCGTACCTGGCGGCGATCCGGCGGCTCGACGAACGGGAACGCCTCGATGTCGCCCAGCCCGATCGAGGTCATCTGCAGGATGACCGAGGCGAGGTTCGTGCGCAGGATCTCCGGGTCGGTGAACTCCGGCCGGTTGAGGAAGTCCTCCTCCTCGTAGAGCCGGATACAGACGCCGTCGGAGGTCCGGCCCGAGCGGCCCTTGCGCTGGTTGGCGCTCGCCTGCGAGATGGCCTCGATCGGCAGGCGCTGCACCTTGGTGCGGTGGCTGTAGCGGGAGATGCGGGCGAACCCCGGATCGACCACGTATTTGATGCCCGGAACGGTCAGCGACGTCTCGGCCACGTTGGTGGCCAGCACGATGCGCCGGCCCGTATGGCGCTGGAACACGCGGTGCTGCTCGGCGGCGCTGAGCCGGGCGTACAGCGGCAGCACCTCGGTGTTGCGGAAGTCGGCCTTGTCGAGCGCGTCGGCGGCGTCGCGGATCTCCCGCTCCCCCGACAGGAACACCAGAATGTCGCCGGGCCCCTCGGTGACCAGCTCGCGGCAGGCGTCGACGATGCCCTGCGTCTGGTCGTCGTCCTCGTCGAGCGGCCGGTAGCGCACCTCGACCGGGTAGGTGCGGCCGGAGACCTCGACGATCGGGGCGTCGTCGAAGTGGCGGGAGAACCGCTCCGGGTCGATCGTGGCGCTGGTGATGATCAGCTTGAGGTCGGGGCGCTTGGGCAGGAGCTGCTTCAGGTAGCCGAGGATGAAGTCGATGTTGAGGCTACGTTCGTGCGCCTCGTCGATGATCAGCGTGTCGTACTGCTCCAGCAGCCGATCGTTCTGCAACTCGGCCAGCAGGATGCCGTCGGTCATCAGCTTGACCAGGGTGCGGTCGCTCGCCTGGTCGGTGAAGCGTACTTTGTAGCCGACCGTCTGGCCCAGCTCGGTGCCCAGCTCTTCGGCGATGCGCTCGGCCACCGTACGGGCGGCGATGCGGCGCGGCTGGGTGTGGCCGACCAGGCCCCTGACACCGCGCCCCAGCTCCAGGCAGATCTTCGGGATCTGGGTGGTCTTGCCGGATCCGGTCTCCCCGGCGATGATCACGACCTGGTGGTCGCGGATGGCCGCGAGGATGTCGTCCTTGCGTTGAGATACGGGCAGGTTTTCCGGATATCTCACTTCTGGTACGGCTTCGCGGCGCCGGGCGAGGCGTCGCTCGGCGCGTTCCACGTCGGCGACGATCTCCGCGGTGATCTTTTCCCGGGCCTCGCGGGAGCGCACCCGGCGTACGCCGTCGAGCCTGCGCCGAAGTCGCCGCTGGTCTCGCGGCATCAGGTCGGGCAGGCGTGACTGGAGCTCGGTGAGTGGAGAGGACAACGCAGAGGTTCCCATACTGCTATCAGGATATTTGAGCCCCGCGTCGCCGGAGCCAACCGCCCCATGCTGCCCGACGGCGGCGGCTGTCCGCATCTCAATATCCGGCGCCCATCGTTGACCGTGATCGCCCAAGACGGGCCCACTCTCCCCAGAGTTGTCGTCTTGGACGACCACGGTCACTAGTAAGACTCCCTAGGAGCCCAACAGGTTGCGCTCCAGCCCCATCTTTCTTGATCACCCAGGTCGGAGCGTTGCGAAAACGATCATTTGACGGCGAGAGCGGCGCCGACGATCCCCGCTTCGTTGCGGAGGCGAGCCGGGACGATCGCGGTGTCCACGTGCACGTACGGCAGGAACTTGTCCGCCTTCTTGCTCACGCCCCCGCCGATGACGAACAGCGACGGCCAGAACAGCATCTCCACGTGCCGCAGATACTCCTCCACCCGTCCGGCCCACTTCTCCCACGTCAGGTCGTGCTCCTCGCGGGCACGGTCGGAGGCGCGGAGCTCGGCGTCCTTGCCGTTGATCTGCAGGTGCCCGAACTCGGTGTTCGGCACCAGGACGCCGTCGACGAACACCGCGCTGCCGATGCCCGTCCCGAACGTCAGCATGATCACGGTCCCCGCGCGGCCTTGGCCCTCGCCGAACCTCATCTCCGCGATGCCGGCCGCGTCGGCGTCGTTGAGGACGGTCGCGCCGTCGAAGAGCTTCGTCGCGTCGACGCCGATCCAGGAGTGGTGAACGTTCGCGGCCGTCATGATCACGCCGTTCAGCACCACGCCCGGGAACGTGACGCCGACCGGGCCCGTCCAGCCGAAGTGCTTGACGATCTCCACCACAACCTCGGCCACGCCCTGCGGCTTGGCCGGCTGCGGCGTGGGGATGCGCAGGCGTTCCTGCGTCAACTGCCCCGATGCGGTGTCCACCGGGGCGCCTTTGATTCCGGATCCACCGATGTCAATGCCCAGAACTTCCATGTACCTCTACTCCCCCAGAAACGGCCTGATTGACGTTCTTCGGCACTAATTCTGGCCGCTACTGAACCGCACTTGCGTCTCCCGCGTATCTCCGGCCACAAGCGCTAACAAGGAGGCACGGATGCGGTTCCGCATCATCACACTCTGCGCTGGTGCGGTCGTCTTGAGCACGACCCTCACCGCCCCCGCACAGGCAGCGACGAATACCAAGTTTGACGTCGTGAATCTCGTTTCCGACATCAAGGGGAAGGCAGCGGTCACTGATCCTAAACTGGTCAACCCTTGGGGGCTGGCCATGGGCAAGACCCTGTGGGTCTCCAACACCGGCACTGGCTCGGCCACCGTCTACTCGGGAGCGGGCCAGAAGGAAGCGACCGAGGTGGCCATCCCCGGTGGCGCTCCGACCGGCCAGGTGTTCAACAACTCAGGCGAGGGCTTCACCGTCAAGGGCAAGCCCGCCACGTTCATCTTCGCCAGCCCGAGTGGCGCGATCAGCGGCTGGAACGCCGAGGTGGACCCGAAGAACGCGATCATCGCGGCCTTCACCCGGGGCGCCGACTACAAGGGCCTCGCGATGGTGAACACCGATGACGGCGACTTCCTGCTGGCCGCCGACTTCGCCAACGGACGCCTCGCCGCGTGGAACTCGGACTTCGAGAAGATCGAGCTGTCTCGCCGGGCGTTCAGGGACTCGTCGGTTCCCTCCACTTACAAGCCGTACAACGTGACGTTCAGCGGCGGCAGCGTATGGGTCGCCTATGCCCTGCGCGACTCGGAGACCGGAAAGTCCATCCCCGGCGCCGGCAAGGGCTTCGTCAGCCGCTACAGCGTGAGCGGACGCCTGCTCGGCCGCATCGCACGCACCGGGCTCAACGCCCCGTGGGCCATCGTCGCCGCACCGAAGCAGTTCGGCGTTTACACCGGATCGGTGCTGGTCGGCAACTTCGGCGACGGGACGATCCACGCTTACCGCGGCAACCGCCACCTGGGCGCGCTGCGCGACGGCAACGGCAAGACGATCTGGCTGCCGGGCCTGTGGGACCTCGAGCAGGGCACCGCGGCCACCGGCGGCGAGAACGCCCTGTGGTTCTCGGCGGGCATCGAGAAGACCCAGCACGGCCTGGTGGGCCTGATCCGGCCCGCGGGCACGGGATCGCAGGTGAGCACGCCGTCGGCAAGCCCCACGCCGACGAACCATTCGTCGCACTCGCCGACGAAGACGTCCAGCCAGTCTCCCTACGGGAGTTACTGACCGGACCCGCTGAACGTTTCCGGCACGGCAGGCGCGAGCCGTGCCGGAAACAAGCAGTTGTTTTTTATCCGAATTCTATACGATCTTTATGCGGCTCGGCCGGGATAACACTCATCCCGTGCGAGCCCATATGCATTTGTGCGGAATAGTGATGTTCTCCGAACATTGCCGGCACCTTCGAGGCGCGCGTGCCATTCAGGCGCTTTCTCGGGAGGCCACCGCTTGACCTTGTCCCTGGGGTAACCCGCAGCGTGGAGGGTGACAGGACGAAGGAGGCGGCGATGGGCCTGCTGACGATCGGGGCGTTCGCCAAGGCGTCCAGGCTCTCGCCGAAGGCGCTGCGGCTCTACGACGAGCTCGGGCTGCTCATACCGGCCAGGATCGATCCGGCCAACGGCTACCGGCTCTACGAGCCTGGCCAGCTCGAACGGGCCAGACTCGTCGCCTGGCTGCGCCGGGCGGGCATGCCGCTGGCCAGGATCAGGACCGTCTGCGACCTCGAACCCGCCGCGGCGGCCGAGGAGCTGCGCGCCTACTGGGCTCGGGTCGAGGCCGAGCACGCGAGCCGCCGGGACGTCGTCGCCTTCCTCGTCGAGCGGCTGACAGGAGAGGGCGGTTCGATGTTCGACGTAGAGGTACGCGAGGTACCGGAGCGGATGCTGCTGATCGCCAAGCGCAGCGTCACGATCGACCAGCTCAGTGGATTCACCACGGAGCAGGTGACGCGGCTCGGGAACGGCACGCTGCCCGTGCTGCCGGGGATCGGCGGGGCGCCGTTCCTGGTGTTCCACGGGGAGGTCGACGCCGACAGCGACGGGCCGGTCGAGTGGTGCCGGCCCATCCCCGCCGAGCGGGCCGGGGAGATCGGCCGCCGGTTCCCCGATCTCCAGGTGCGGGCCGATCCCGCGCATCGGGAGGCGTACGTGCGGCTGACCGCGGCGCAGCTCGACGAGGCCGGCTCGCTGCGGGCGATCCAGGCGCTGCGGGACTGGGCAGGCGAGCGGGAGTTCAGCGGGCCGCCCCGGCAGGTCTTCTTCGCGGATCTGACCACGGCGGCCGAGGACGCCCCGGTGAGCGACCTGGTGGGTCCCTTCTAACCGAAGGCCGGGTGAGGACGGCGGTCAGGTCGGCGATGCCGCGGTAGTGCACGCCGGTCATCCCCAGGGCCGTGGCGCCCGCCACGTTCTCCGGCCGGTCGTCGACGAACAGGCAGCGCTCGGGTGCGACGCCCGCCAGCTCGGCCGCCAGCTCGTAGATCCGCCGGTCGGGCTTGGCCAACCCCACCCGGGCGCTGCTGACCACCGCGTCGGCGAAGTAGGCGAGTCCGAGCCCCTCCAGGTGCTCCTCCAGCGTGTCCATGGCGTTGGTGACCAGCAGCACCGGCACCTGCCCCTGAGCCCGCGCCAGCAGCGCCCGGACCTCCTCGTCCACCCAGAACGGCACCGCCGCGAACTCGGCGACGGCCTGGCGGGCGCGCTCGTCGCCGCCCAGCGCGACGGCGATCGACTCGAGCCACTGGGCCTCGGTGATGTGGCCGAGCGTGGCGGGGCCGATCCGGTCGGGGTCGAAGGCGGTCTTCCTCAGCGGCAGGCCGTAACGGGCCTCGATGTCGGCCTGGGCCGCGTGGTCGAAATGGCGGAGCACTCCATCTAGATCACAGAGGACCGCGTCAAAGGGGATCACAACCACCCATTGTGCCGCGCCAGCTGAGCGGCCTCGATCCTGTTCCGGGTGTTCGTCTTGCCGATGGCGGACGACAGGTGGTTGCGTACCGTGCTCTCGGAAAGGTGCAGCCGCGCAGCCACGTCCGCGATCGTGGAGCCGTCGAGCGCGGCGGCCAGCACGTCCCGCTCGCGGTCCGTGAGCGGGCTGGGCCCGGCGTGCAGCGCGGCGGCGGCCAGGGCGGGATCGACGATCCGCTCCCCCGCCACCGCCCGGCGGATCGCCGCGGCCAGCTCCTCCACCGGCCCGTCCTTGACCAGGAACCCCGCCGCCCCCGCCTCCATCGCCCGCCTGAGGTAGCCGGGCCTGGCGAACGTGGTCAGGACCAGCACCGCGCACTCCGGCAGCGAGGCGCGCAGCACGGGCAGCACGTCGAGACCGCTGCGGCCGGGCAGCTCGATGTCGAGCAGCGCCACGTCGGGCCGGTGCTCCGTGGCCGCCGGTACGATCTCGTGGCCCGAGGACACCTGGGCGACGATCTCCAGGTCGTCCTCCAGCCCGAGCAGCAGCGCCAGGGCGTCGCGCATCATCCCCTGATCTTCGGCGATCATGACTCTGATCACGACGCCTCCCCTCGCCCCGCGCCTACTTCCAGAAGGCCAGCTTGTGCTCGGCAGCGTAGTCGACCGGCCGGATGGCCCCCGGAGCCAAGGACAGGGTGCCGGAGGAGACGCGCGGCCAGGCGGGCAGCCCGCGGCCGTTGGGGTCGCCGGTGCGGGCGAAGTTCGTCCAGTAGCTCATCATCTGCCCGGACAGCCGCTCCTGGGCGGGCGACAGCACGGCCTTGGCCTCGGGGAAGATGTACGGCAGGTCGCTCGCGTGGTAGGCACCCCAGTCGAAGTCCGACTCCAGCGGCAGGAACATCGGCGCCTTCCGGTCGGCGAACTCGTAGCCGTAGACCGGCGCCTTCTTGGCCAGCAGCGCGTTCTGCTCATGGGCGGACCGGGCCCACATACGATCGGTCAACACGGTAGCCCAAGCGATACTCGGCGACTTATAGCGACTTACCGGATATTTTCGGGCAATTTGCTCAGACTTCGCTCCGAACGCATCTTTTAGCAATTGCCGGTAAACCGGAGAGGTGCCCTGGACGTCGTAATTCATTCCGACAAAGATCCGGTGTTCGTCCCTCGTCGTGCCCGCCAGCACCGGCATCGGGCTGGTGTGCCCCTTCCGCATCGCGTCGGCCGGCGATTCGGGCAGGACGTCGTTCCCGTACGCGTACGACTGGAAGACGTTCATGATCTGCGGAACCTCAAGGATCTTCTTGACCGGCAGCGCGCGCAGGCAGGCCAGGTCCGAGCAGCCGAGCCGCTTGGCGTACACCTCTCCTATGGCGCTCACCTGGGCGGCGGGCCGCCACGCGAACGACGGCAGGGCGGGCACGCCCGGCACCAGGCTGTTGGCGGGCATGTCCATCAGGGTCTCGCCGCTCTGCATGATCGCCCGCTGGAACAGGCCCTTGGCGCCCGGCGCGGAGAGCTGGGCGCCGATCGACAGCGCGCCGTAGGAGATGCCGAAGGCGGTCACGTTGCCCGGATCGCCGCCGAACGCCGCCGCGTTGCGCTTGACCCAGCGCAGCGCCTCCTGCTGGTCCTGTAGACCGAACGTGCCCGAGTTACGCAGCCCTGGGTAGCCGAACCCGCTGAACACGCCGAGCCGGTAGTTGATCGTCACGACCACCACGCCCTTGGCCGCCAGCTTCCGGGCGTCGGAGAAGTGGCCCGCGCCGACCGCGCCGTCACCGTGGATCCACACCATGACCGGCCGTCTGCCACCGGGAACGGCGGGCGTGGTGACGTTCAGGAACAGGCAGTCCTCGTTGTCGCCGCTGGTCGGCGCGTACGGAGTGCCGACCTGCGGGCACAGGGCGCCGGGCTTGGTGGCCTCCCGCACCCCCTGCCACGCGGGCGCCGGCTTCGGCGCGTCCCAGCGCGCCGCCGTGGCGTATCTGATGCCCTGGAAGAGGCGGTTCGCCGAGGTCACCGTGCCGCGCACGGCCCCCGACGCGGTCTCGACGACCGCCGGATCCGCGACGGCGCCGGGCTTGCTGACGGCCGGCTCGGCACACCCGGTGAGGAGTACGGCCAGCGCGAGCAGAATCTTCATGCCTCCACGGTCTCGAAGACGGGGCGGCCGGCAGAAGATTCGCCTGTACGGGATCGCCCAGGACAAAAGTCCTGGAGCAACCGTCGGGACTACCATCTCCGAGACAGGATTCGGTAATCAACTACCACCGGTTGAAGTCGGTGGTTTGCTCTCGCGGGCCCGTCTGGGTGAAGGGAGGCCGGTAGCGTGTGGCTGGTTGATGGCAGCCCAGCCCGCTGCGCCGCGTGTGGCGATGTTGCGGGCTGCGATGTGGTCGGCGTGCCCAGCGAGGCCGCACCCGGTGCAGACGAATCGGCCCCGCGCCGGCCGATTCGCCCTGGTCACGCACCCGCACTCCGGGCAGGTCTGCGAGGTGTAGGCGGGGTCGACCAGGATGAAGGCGACTCCGGCGCGGGCGGCTTTGTAGCGGGTGAAGGTGATCTGCTGGGCGAAGGCCCAGCCATGGAGGGTGCGTCGCTGGAGCCGGTGAGCCCTGACCCGGCCGCGGATGCCTTGGAGGTCTTCCAGGGCGATGCCGCGGCCGGTGCGTTCGGCTTCACGCACCACGTACTTGCTGATTTGGTGGTTGAGGTCGGTCATCATCCGGTGCTCACGTCCGGACAGGCGGCGCAGCACCCGCCGCGCCGCCGGGGTGCCCTTCTTCTGCAGGCGTCTGCGTTGCCTGTGGCGCCGCTCGCGCAGGGTGCGGACGTGGCCGTTGCCGGCGATCGTCCCAGGCAGGGCGGGGCCGGGCAGCACCGCGCCGTCGCAGGTGACCGCCAGGTTGGCCACTCCTTGGTCCACCCCGACGAAGCCGCCGACCGGCTCGCGCGCCACCGGCGTGGGGAGGGTGAGGCTGACCTGGAGCAGCCACACGCCGCGCCGGCAGATCAGGTCGGCCTCGCCTCTCGGCAGCGTGTCGATGGCTTTGAGGTCTTCTGGTCGACCGGTGTAGGGGACGGTGACGCGGCCGGTGGGGGTCCACAGCGACACGGTCCGGGCGTCACGGTTGAAGCTCATCAGTCGGGCGTCGTAGGGGATGGCGCCGTGCGGGCGGAAGATGTGGGCGCGTTTCTTGGTGGCGCGCCGGTTGGCGTAGGCGCCGGCGACCCGGGCGATCGCCCGCACCGCCGCTTGCGCACCCAGCCCGGCCACCTGCGCACGCACCTCGTAGTAGGCCAGTCGGTGCAGCTCCACCACAGCAAACGTGCGGTGCTGCCAGGCCAGCCGGGAGACGGCGGTGGCCGCCTGATTGCACAGCAGCACCGCCGCAGCCAGCGCGTCGACTTGGGCCGGGACGGGTGTGAGCCGCAGTTGCACGACGGTGGGCAGGCCGTGGCGTTTGGTGGTGGAGCGGCGGATCGCCATCGCGCACCTCCTGTCACAGCGCCCTCACTCACCGCACACATTGCCGAACGTGACCGACGTTTTCCATACTGCTTTCGAAAGGAGTGGCGCTTCCTCCCGGCCCTGAAGGACCGGGTCTCCGCGCCACCATTCAGATGAACGATCACCAGCTGCCACGTGAGGTGTGCCAGCTGTTCGCCGACGGCGGCAGAGGGCGGCTCCTGCCGATCAGCCTGCCCGAGGGCGACGTCGTCTGGCCCGATCCCGGCTACACGCACCAGGGCGACGCGGCCAGGCCCGCGTTCTGGATGAGCGACGAAGCCGTGGCGGGCACTGACTGGGCGCGGCTCCGCAGCGCCCACCCGCGGAGCGGCCTGTGGCCCGTCCTGCTGGACGAGTCCACGCAGCCCTGGTCGATCGGCCAGGTCGTGCCGGACGAGGTGCTGATGATCGAGCACTTCACGGCCGAGGGGTTCATGGCCGAGGTGTGGCAGGAGTGGGTCGGCCAGATGCCGCCGGACGCCCTGGCGGAGCTGGAGCCGTTCGGCGCGCTCTGTCCGGGCCCGGCGCCGCCGGGGGTGCTGAGGGCCGACCCGGGCGCCGTCGCCGACTGGTACGCCGGTGAGCTGTCGGCCAAGGGCCTGCCGCTCGGCCTAGTCGCCGCGCACCGGGGCGCCGACGCGCTGGCCGTGATGGGCTGGCAGGGGGCGCTGCACCACAACGAGTGGATGGTGCCGCTGGCGGCGGTGGTGCGCAGCTGGGAGGACCGGTTCGGGGTCCGCGTGGTGGGCGTCGGCTTCAACACGCTGGAGCTGAGCGTCGCCGCGCCGCCGGTCGAGCCCGAGCACGCGCTGCACGTGGCGGCCGAGCACTGGACCTTCTGCCCGGACAACGTCGTCCAGGGGCCGGGCGATCTGCACAGTTACGCCGAGCAGATCATCGGCCGGCATTACTGGTCGTTCTGGTGGGACTAGCCCTGGATGGAACAGAACAACTAGTACGGCGCCCATGAGGGTCCGGCCGGTGCATCGGGCCGGACCCTCGGTCGCGGGTACCCGCGAAGGCGCCGTGGCGGCGTGTCAGGGAAGGCAGGCCACGGCGCCGTAATTGCCCGACGAGCTCGGCTGGTCCGCACACGGGGAGTCCAAGCCGTCGGGCCGCCAGAGCGGAACCCACACCAGTCCCGGTTCCAGCAGTTCGAGCCCGTCCAACAAGGCCGCCACCTCGGCACGCGAGCGGATCACGTGTCCCGGCAGCGTCATCGCGAGCAGGTCGTTGATGGCGGGCAGCAGTTCGGCGGGGATCCCGTCGAAGGTGGTCTGAAGGAGCGCCAGGTAGCTGCCGTCCACGACGGCGTGGCGCAGGCGCTTGATCACGTAGGACGCCAGCTCGTCGTCGCTGAGGCTATGGGTGGAGAGGAGCAGCACCCCGACAGGCCGTTCCCAGTCGATGAACCGGGCCACGACCTCGTCGGCGAGCATCTCGTCGATCTGTCGTATGTCGCCTTCCACGACCCGCACCAGGTCGTGGACGCGCTCGATGGTGACGTGGGCACTGGCCAGGACCATGGGGTCGTTCTCGACATAGACCACGCGAACGTCAGAGGTGACCGAGGCGTCGCGGGCGATGTCATGTAACTGATGTCCGGGCGGCAACGCGCTGGGCACGCCACTGCCGATGATCAGGAACTGGTCAATACCGGAGCCGGCCAGATGGCTCACCACCCGTGCCAGGTAGCGCAGGACGGCTCGTGCGGCGGATCCGGTAACCGGAACCGCCTCGTCGTAACGGCGCACCGCATCACTGTCAACCTCGAAATGGTTCTTCCCCCCCGCGGCGGCGTCGAGTATTCGGGTGACACTCGCGCGGGTGGTGTCAAGGTTGGTCAGATTTCGGATGGCACGCTGACGCATTGAGTGTTGCCCCTTTCCCCTCGCCAGGAACTTCACGGGAAAGTCGGTCCCACTGACCCCACTCATTTGGTCCAACAATACCAATGATCCATCAACGCCCGGATCTGACAATAGAAAGAGCAATATTTGTTGGGAAATATCCATTTCCCGTTGTGGCGCGGGGAAGTGTCAGATCATCTGTGGGTCAGACGGTCACGGTGCGCATACAGCAACTCGTGGGTTTCGTCGCCCATGGTGGTGGTGACCGACAGCTTGGTGAATGCCTGGTGGTAGGCCTCGACCGCGGCCGCATCGGTGATCACTTCATCGGAGTCGATGGCGTGGGCGCAGGCCACATCGGGCTCGAAGGCCTCCGGGAAGCGCCATATGGTGAACGATCCGCTACGGGGCAGGTAGATCGGATCGCCGATCGGCACGATGTGCAGCGAGATGTTGGGCCGCTTCGCGTACTCGATCAGCCGGTCGAGCTGAGCCGTCTGCGTCTCGAGGTCGGCGATCGAGCGCAGCAGGACGCTCTCGTCGATCACCGCCCACAACACGGGGCCGTCGCCGTGGTTCAGCAGCGTCTGGCGGGAGCGGATCAGGCCCACGGCCGCGTCGGCCGACGTCTGGCCGAGCCCGGCGTTGCCCGCCACCTCGATGGCGGCCCGCGCGTACGCCTCGGTCTGCAGCAGCGGCGGGACGAGCTGGGTCTGGTAGGTGCGGATCAGCGAGGCCCGCTGCTCCAGCGCGTACGTCGCGGCCATCCAGACGGGCACGGAGCCGGCGTCGTACCAGGAGGGCGGGCGTTCGCCCCGGGCCAGCGACAGGACGTATTCGCGGGTGGGCGGGGCGGTCACGCCGTACAGGGTGAGCAGGCGCTCGACCGTGACGGGCGCGGGCGTGACGCGGCCCTCCTCTATCGCGCCGATGGCGGCGGCCCCCCGGCCCAGGGAGGTCTCGACCTCCTCCGGCGACATGCGCGCGATCAGCCGGAGGTTGCGCAGGCGGTCGCCGAGCGCCTCGCGCTGCGGCTCGGTCAGCGGGGCCGCGGCCTCAGGGATCTCGGGGGCGGCGGCCTCCGGCTGTTCGGGCAGCCCCTCGGCCGCGCGTGCGAGCCCTATCACGCCGCGCAGGACGGTCAGCGACCCGTCGGAGAGCCCGGAGGCGGACGCGCCGATCGCGGCGGCCCGCAACTGGAGCTCCTCGACCGCGCCGGAGTCCAAGGTGTCCTCGCCCAGCAGCCAGCCCACGCTCACCTGGAGGCAGGCGGCGAGGGCGCGTAGCACCTGGAGGGTCGGGTTGGTCTGCTTGCCCGTGCGCAACTGGCTGACGTAGGCGCGCGTGATCGGGATGCCGGCCTCGGTGAGGGCCGCGGCAAGCTGAGCCCCCGAGAAACCACGCTTGCTCAGAGCGAGATCGAGTCGCTCGGCGAAGTTCGCCACTCGTACCTCCCAGCCGCCACAAGCCTCCAGCGTAAAGGAAGCCTGGCTCGCCGTCCCCTGCCCCGCGGGGAGCGAAACTCCGCAGCGGGAGGTCAATGTATACGAAAACTGTCAGTTGACACAACGCGCGGCAGACGCCCACTATCGTACTGATCGTGGTAACTGAGACTTGACAGCCGGAGGGTTCTGGAGAGTCTCCGGCGAGGAGGTGGCCGGACGTGACCGTCGATTCCATCGATTCCAAGGTCCGTTCCTGGTTCTCGAAGAATCCGGCTCCGCCCGCACAGGCGAACGTGATCAGACGCGTCTGCGCTCGGGCGGCCCCAGAGAGAGATGTGATCCATGTAACCGAGCTGCCACTGGGCGGCGTACAGGTCTGGGTGGACGACACCCCTGACCGGTGGAGTGTGCAACACCGGATGGCCCGCGAGCTGCGGCTCGCCGGGTGGCATACGGAGGCGGGCGCCGATCGCCTGCTGGTGCTCGGTTGGAGCGCCGACTGCCTGCACCACCGCGCCCGCATGCTGGCCGCGGCGCTGAGGGGCCGGCTGGCCGACTTCGACCAGACCGCGGTCATGGCCGTCATGATCGCCAACCCGCTGAGGGACCAGGACCTGTCCATCGACGAGATCGTCCTCGAGGTGGAGACGCAGCTCAGCCGGTCGCTGCGCTGGCCCGACAGACTCGCCGATCTCGACGGGCTCGAACGCACCGCGACCGTGGAGTCGATGCGGCTCAGGCTGGCGCAGATCGCCGGCCTGGAGGCCAAGGTGGCCCGCCGCTGCACCGAGCACCTGGCCCTGGCCACGCAGGTCGCTCTGACGCTGGCCGGCGGCGAAGTACCGGCCAGGATCCGCACGAACGGCCGGGACATCGGCCTGTCCGAGCGGGTCGTCGCCGCGAGCGTGCCGAACAACAGCCCGGTGCCGGTTCCCGCCGAACCCGCTCCGGCCCCGGTCGAGCCCGAACTCAGCTACGCGGAGTCGGCCCGATGACCTTGACGCCCATCCGCGAGGGCGTCACCGGTCCCATGGTGGTGCCCGGGATGCCGTCGGCTCGCCGCATCCGGAGGAGATTCGCCGTACTGCGGCTGGTCGCCTCCGGGGTGGTGGTCGCGATCATGGCGGACAGCACCGCGACGACGTTGGCGATCCCCGTGCTCAGCCGAGACCCGCTGGCGGCGGCCCTGCCGCTGGCCGAGGTCACCTGGGTGAGCACGGTCAACTTCGCCGCGGTCGCCGCACTGCTCGCCATCGCCGGACGCTTCGCCGACCTGCTGGGCAGGCGCAGCGTCCTCGCGCTCGGTCTGGCCCTGTACGGGCTGGGCGCGACGGCGGTCATCGCCACCCCGTCCTGGACCCTGCTCCTCGCCGGGCGGGTGGCCCAGGGGGTGGGGGCGGCGCTGATGTTCCCGGCCTCGCTGGCGCTGCTGCTCGGCGAGCTGCCCGCCAACCGCCGTGCCGGAGCCATCGCGCTGTGGAGCGCGTCGTCCGGCATCGGGGCCCTGGCCCTGCAGGCGGGCGGTGGCTGGCTGCTGACCGAGTACGGCTGGCGCGGCCTGTACCTGCCCGGCGCGGGACTCGCGGCGGCGCTGCTGATGCTCACCCCGGCGCTGCCCCGCAACCGCGGCACCAGGCAGGGCATACCTGACTTGTTCGGCGCGGTCCTGCTGATCGGCGCGGTCGCGGGAGCGGTGCTGGCCATCTCCCAGGGCAGCCTGTGGGGCTGGACCTCCGTGCGCACGCTGGCGTGCGCGGGAGGCGGCGGGCTGCTGTTGGCCGCGACCATCGCGATCTCGTGGCGGCATCGCGCCGGAGCGATCGACATGAGCCTGTGGCGGCGTCCCGGCTTCCTTTGGGCCGGGGTCACCTCCTCCATGTACGGAGCCGCATCCTTCGTCGTGCTGGCCATGGGGCCGCTCTACCTGCGCAACGCCGAGTTCGACACGAGCACCATCGGCCTCTGGCTCACCCCGATCTCCATCGCCATGATCCTGTCGAGCCCGATGGCCGCACCGATCAGCCGGCGCATCGGCATCAACGGCGTCATCTACGGCGGTGCCCTCATGCTCGGCACGGGCTGTGCGCTGATGCTGGCCCAGCCGTACCCGAACCTGTGGTGCCTGCTGGGCGCGGTCATGCTGGGCACCGGGTTCGGCTTCCTGTCCACCGGAACGTTCATGGTCGGCTCGATGGCCGCCGACCCCAGTCAGTACGCCTCGGCGGTCGGCGCGATCAACACCGCGCGCATGCTCGGCGGAGCCATCGGCGTGGCCGGCGCCTCGGTGCTGGTCGACCATCCCATGCTGGCCGGACCGATGCCGGGCTTCTCCACGGTGCTGGTGGCCTGCCTGGCGGTGGCGGTCCTGCTCGGCGTCGCGGCACTGATCCGCGTAGCCGTCGCGGCCACCAGCAACCGGCCACGCCGTCCCTCCCTGCGAGAGGCGGAGGCGGAGCTGGTGGTGCTGCGCGGCCTGCTCGCCGAGCTCCGCGACAGCTTCGTCCAGGTACGCAGTGAGGCCGAGCATGAGCTGGCCCGCTTCGGTGTCCGTGACCCGGCCGCATTCCGGGCCCTTGACCAGCGCTGACAGGAGTGATCATGCTCGCGAACGAGACCCGCAGGCCGTACCCGCACCCCTACGAAGTGCGTTCCCCCAGCGTCCGGCAGGTGCTGCCGCCGAGTGCCGGGCCCGATACCGACGACACACAGACCGCGAGCATTCCGCTGCAGAGCATTCCGCTTCAGAGGATCCCTCTTCAGAGCATCCCCACCCAGGCGGCCGCCGACGGCGCGCCACCGCAGACCCCGCCCGAGCTGACGGCGCGCACCGTCCACCGGCTTCGCCACATCCGGCAGGTGTCGGACCAGGCGATCAGCGTGATCGACCAGGCGCTCCACCAGATTCCCTGACTCCCTCAGGCCGTTCCTTGAACCCCCCAGGCTCCCTCGCAGGAGGAACTCATGCTCACCATCCAGGTCGAATCCCCGGTGGGACTGGCAGTAGATAGACAACGGGAGTTCGCCGATACCGTGATCGGGGCAGCGGTGGATCTCCTAGGAGTGGAGCGCGGCGAGATCCGGCTCGTCCTCACCGACTGGGACGAGGCGCGGGCGCGCCGGGAAGCGGCGTTCTGGGCCGCGGCTTGGTCGGGTTGCTGATGCCCGCCACCCTCGCCCGCCGGGCGACCGCCAGCGAAGGCGGGAACGCTTTGGGGGCTTCGTACCGCTGCCCCAATGGCTCCAGAGTCCCCACGGTGCCGGTGCCGCATACCGTCCCGGTCGTACAAGCACTGAAACGGAAGGCGGCCGCCGTCGCGGACGCCGAGCTCGGACGGCTTGCCTCCCGCGCGCCCGGCCTGGACGCCGCGGCCCGCGCCGAGGTCAAGGACGCCGTCCAGCGGGTGGTCGACGCCTTCCTGCGCGAGCCGATCAGCCGGGTGACCAGCCACGCCGACTCGCCCCTGGGAGAGAGCTACGCGGACGCTTTATGCGAGCTGTTCTCCCTCGAACTGCCTGCCTTCTCCCTCGACCGTCCAGCCAGGAGCGCCTGATGAGCCGTGGCCGGGTCGGCGTGCTGGTACCGCCGGCGAACCCATCGGTGGAGCCCGAACTGGCGCGGCTGTTCGGGTCCCGGGCCGACATGTACGTGAGCCGCTTCCCGGTACGGCCCGGCCTGACACTGGCCGAGCGGCTGGAGAGCTACAACGAGGTCCTGCCCGCGATGATCTGCTCGTTCGGCGACCTGCCGCTCGACGCACTGGTCATGGCGTGCAGCGGCTCGCGATATCTGTTCGCACCCGAGGAAGATCGTGAGAGGTGCGACAAGCTGAGCGGTGAGGCGGGCATTCCCTTCGCCTCGGCGACACTGGCGACGCGGGAGGCGCTGGAGCACATCGGGGCGCAGGAGTTCGTGCTCGTCTCGCCGTATCAGCCCTGGCTGACCGAACTCGCCGAACGGTTCTGGGCGGCGACGGGCCTGCGCGTCACCCGCGTGATCCCGGTACGGGCGCAGGGCGGCTTCTCGCCGTACACCGTCACGCCGAACGAGCTGGTCGAGCAGGTGGAACAGGCCGGCCTGCCGGCCGATGCGGTGGTGCTGTTCAGCGGCACCGGGATGTCCACCCTGCCCGCGCTGGGGCCCCTGGGCGCCGGCAACGACCGGATCCTGCTCACCTCGAACCTGTGCAGCGCCTGGTGGGCGCTGGCGCACGCGACCGGTCAGCCGGTCACGCTGAGCCGGGTGCCGCACCGCCCGGTCGCGCAGGGGCGGCCGTCATGAACGGCGTCACCGTGGTCGGCGCGGGCCCGGTCGGGCTGACCGCGGCGCTCACGCTGGCGCGCGCCGGCGTGCCGGTGACGGTACTGGAACGCGAGCCGGGCCTCGGCCGGCAATCGCGGGCCTCGACCTTCCACCCGGCCACGCTCGACCTGCTGGAGGAGCTCGGGATCGCCACCGCGCTGATCGCCCGTGGCCGGGTGGTGGAGCGGGTGCAGTGGCGTGACCGGGCGGGCCGGGTGCTGGCCGAGATGCTGATGGGCAGCCTCGACGGCCTGACCGAGCACCCGTTCCGGCTGCACGCCGAGCAGTCCACGCTCACCGCGCTGCTGCTGGAGGCGCTGTCGGCCTACCCGGAGGCGGAGGTGCGCTTCGGCACCCCGGTCGACGGGATCGCCGAGGGCGGCACGGGCGTCCGGCTGCGCATCGGCCGCACGTGGGCGCGCGCCCGCTACGTGGTCGCGGCGGACGGCGCGCACAGCACCGTGCGCAGCTCGCTCGGCCTGCCGTTCCCGCGTTCGGAGTATCCGACGCAGGCGCTGCGGGTCTTCACCGACTCACCGCTCGACGCGCTGCTGCCCGGCCTGGCGCCACTGACCTACATCCGCGACTCCCGCCAGTCGTGCAGCCTGCTGGCGCTGCCCGATCACTGGCGGATCATCATCAGGATCCCGCACGACGCCCGCGATCCGCTCAATCCGCAGAACATCGCCAAGCTGGTGCACCGTGCCCTGCCCACCGAGCAGGCGCCGATCCGGGTGATCGGGGCCGACCGGTACAGCCTGGCCCGCGGCGTGCTGGGCGACTACCGGTGCGGGCGGGTCCTGTTCGCAGGCGACGCCGCGCACCTGACCTCCACGGCCGGCGGCCTGAACATGAACGCCGGCATCCACGACGCCGTCGAGATCGGCCAGGTCCTCGCGGCCGTGCTCGGCGGATTCACCGCACCCGCCGCGCTGGACGCGTGGGCGTGGCGGCGGCGCACCGTACTGCTCCACCGGGTGATCCCGCGCAGCGAAGCGCGGGTGGCCGGCGTGCAGGACCGAGACACCACGAAGCTGGCGGCGGCCATGGCGGGGCTGCGCGCCATCGCCGGCGATCCGGAGTCCACCCGCGCCTACCTGGCGCAAGCCTCGATGCTCGACACGATGCCCCATCGCTTAACGCCCCATCAATCTCACGTGAGGCACGGCTGACATGCGCATCTGGTTCCAGAAACACACCGTCGAGGGTCGGTCCCCGCTGCTGGACAAACTGTACGCCGAGCACTTATCCAAGATCACCGAACCCGGCACCCAGGTGGAGATCCACACGTTGCCGGCCGACACATACGGCACCGACCTGCCCGAGCACCTGGTCGGCTACGGGCAACTGGGACTGCTGTTCGGCAACTACTTCGCGCAGACGGCCGTGGCGGCCGAACGCGACGGGTGCGCCGCCTGGATCAGCGGCGCGGGGCAGGACCCCGGGCTGACCGCCGCCCGCTCGCGCGTGTCGATCCCCGTGATCGGCTACGGCGACGCGGTCTGGCAGGCGGCGCGCATGGAGCGTCACCGGCTCGGCGTACTGGGCTTCATCCCGTACCTGCGCGAACCGATCACCGAGAACATCCGGGCGGCGGGCGCCGACCTGGCCTCATATCAGGTGGTGGAGGACGGCACCACCCTCGTCCAGCGAGCCCTGGCCCAGGATTTCGGCCCGCTGCTCGAGGCGTACACCAGTGCCGCGAAACGGGCGGCGGACGCGGGCGCGCAGTGGCTGGTGCCCGCCGAAGGCATCCCGAACGAGATCCTCGTCCACCTCGGTGTGCATGAACTGCACGGCCTGCCGGTGATCGACCCGGACGGGCTGGCGGTCAAGACGGCCGAACACCTGTGCCACCTGCGCCGGCTCAACATCACCGCGCGCAGCACCACCGGCTACTGGTATCGGCTCCCGCCCGCGGATGCTGTCAGGCACGCGGAACGTGTTTTCCTCGGCAAGGTAATCGGAGGCTAGGACCCATGAGCTTCCCCGCAGACCGTCCCCGCCGCCTGCGGCGCACATCCGCCCTGCGCGGCCTGGTCGCCGAAACACGGCTGCACCCGGCCGACCTGGTGCAGCCCTTGTTCGTCCGCGAAGGACTCGACGAACCCCGTGACATCCCCAGCATGCCCGGCCAGGTCCAGCACACCCGCGACAGCCTGCGCAAGGCGGCCTCGGCCGCGGCCACCGCGGGCGTCGGCGGCCTGCTGATCTTCGGCATCCCGGCCGAGAAGGACCCCGAGGGCTACGGCGCCTGGGACCCGTGCGGCATCGCGCAACTGGCCATCGCCGACGTCGCCAGGGAAGTGGGCGACGCCACCGTGGTGATCAGCGACATCAACCTGGACGAATACACCGAACACGGCCAGGTCGGTGTCCTCGACGCGACCGGCGACGTCGACAACGACGCCACCCTGCGTGCCTACGCCCAGGTCGCGGTGGCCCAGGCGAACGCGGGCGCGCACGTGGTGGCGCCGAGCGGCATGATGGACGGCCAGGTCGCCGCCGTCAGGCAGGCGCTCGACCGGGCCGGCCACGATCGGGTGGCGATCCTGGCCTACGCCGCCAAGTACGACTCCGCCTTCTACGGCCCGTTCCGCGACGCCGTCGAATCGCGGCTGACCGGCACCCGCTCGACCGCCCAGCAGGATCCCGCCAACAGCCGCGAGGCGCTGCGCGAGGTGCTGCTGGACATCGAGGAGGGGGCCGACATGGTGATGGTCAAACCGGCGGGTCTCTATCTGGACGTCGTACGCATGGTGGCCGACACGGTCCACGTGCCGGTCTCCGCCTACCAGACGTCCGGCGAGTACTCCGCGATCGAGGCCGCCGCCGCCCAAGGGTGGCTCAACCGCGACCGTGCCATCCGGGAGAGCCTGACGGCGATCCGGCGGGCGGGCGCCGGGAGCGTGATCACCTACTGGGCGACGGAGATCGCGGGGCAGTTACCCGGCTGAGGCTTCTCCGGGGCCTGTCTGGTGGCTTTTTCGGTGACTCTTCGGTGGCTTTTCGGTAGCGCTGGAAGGAGGTGGCACAGGTGATGTGGCGGACGCTGACAGAGGACGTACGCGAAGAGATCCGCGACCTGTGCGACGAGTACGGGTCCCACCTCTACGACTATTGCCGGACGGAGCTCGCCCAGAGCGAGGCCGAGCTGGCGGTCGCCGGAGCGCTGCTGTCAGCGCACGGCCACACGCACCGGGTCGTCGACTCCTCCCTGGTGCGACCGTGGCTCTACGGGCTGGCCCGGGCGCATCGTGCGACCGTGGCCAGCCCCGCGAGCACCGGCTCGTGGTCGCGCTCCGGCCGGATGCCGGACCTGCTGCCCGAGGCCCTGCGCGCGCTGGACGCCCTGCAGCGGGAGCTGCTCGACCTGTCCGTACGGCACGGGCTCACGCATCAGGAGATCGCGGTGATCTTCGATGTGACGCCTCCGGACGTGACGACCATCGTGAGCGAGGCGGCCCGCGGGGTCGAGCGGTGGTTCTCCGCCGTCATCGCCGCCCGGGCCGCCAACGGCTGCGGCCGGCTCGCCGCCGAGGTGTCGGCCTGGGCGACGACACCCACGCGGCGCAACCGGGCCCGCATCAGCCGCCACATTCCCACCTGCCCCACGTGCCGGGCGGCGCCCCGGGCCGTGGTGGCGGCCACATTACTGCGCGAGCTGCCCATCGCCACCGCTCCACCCACGCTGCGCGACCGCCTGACGTGGGCACAGCCGCTGCCGGACGCGGGCGAGCTGTGGCGCGTGGACGGGTTCCCCGTGCAGGTTCGGGGGCTGGTCGAGGCCGCTCCGATGCTGATCTCCCCGATCGCCGACCCCACGGCGGCGACCAGGGGAAGCGCCTGGCCGGCGGCGGGCGCGGCTGCCGCCGGCCAGGAGCGCAAACCCCACAGGAGCCATCGCGCTCCCACCACCGTCCCACCCCGACCCAACACGCCGACCACCACCCCGACCCGCCACGACGCGCCCCCTCGTCACGACGTCCCGGCCGCCATCCCGCTCCAGCGGTCCGACCCGGACGCGAGTCCGGCGCTTCGCGATCACGAGACCACCATTCCGCTCGCCCGTAGGCCCGCTGCCGGCGTCCTCCCGCGGAGCGCCGCGGGAACCGGCCCGTCCGCTCCCGGCATGTTGGCCGCGCCTACGTATGAGGCCCCGGCCGCTCCCCCGCAAGACGCCCCCACGAGCCGTCCGCAGGGCCGGGATACGATCCCGGGTAGCCCACCGCTCCCCGAGGTGGCATCGGCTCCGTCCGGGCCGGTGTTGCGACTGCCCGAAGCGACCTCGCCACCACCGGCGGCCTCGGCATCGCCCGAGCCGGTGTTGCGGCTGCCTGGGCTGGTCATCGGCGGGCCTCCGGTGCCTGAGGTGCCCGTACAAAGCCGCCACGAGCTGGGCACGCCACCGGCCAACCCGCACGCGGCGAAGGCGCCCACCCGCAACCGGCAACCTCTGGCCGCTCCCGTCGGGGAGCCATCCGCACGTCGGTCCCCCACCGCCGAGCCGCCACCCCTGTCCGCCCCGATCGGCAACCGGGCACCTCTGAGCGCCCCCATCGCTGAGCCGCCCACGCTGGCCGCCCCGATCGGCGACCGGTCACCCCTAGACGCTCCCATCGGTGAGCCGCCCACGCTGAGCCCCGACGACCCGCCCGTGCGGGAGACGTCCACCGGCCAGGCGCCGCCGGAGGCGTCCGATCGTGGCCCGGCGCCGCGCGGCCGGCACCCCTTCGGCGATCGTCACCGGGACATCCTGGTGGCCACCGCCCGCGACAGGCAGGGCGTCTTCGTAGCGGCCAGCGGCACCCGCCGGGACACCCCCGCCACCAGGAACCGCCCGGCCCCCTCGGCCCCGAGCAGCCGCCGGGACGCCACGACCACGAGCCCGTACCGGGACGCGACCACCCCGGCCAACCGCCGGGACACCCCCACCCCGGACACCCACCGAGACACCGCGACCGGCACCCGCCGAGACGGACCGTTCAGCGCGGCGGTCACTCACCCGAATGCCCTGCTCACCACCCCCGCCACCCACCGAAACGAACCATTCACCACAAATCTCCCGGACGCCCTGTTCACCACCGCCGGCACCCACCGCGACGCCCTGATCATCGCCGGCGGCGAGCACCGAGACCTCCTGGTCGCGACCCCCAGCACCGACATCGGCCCAGGAGGCGCCGAGCCGGACGCGGACATCTGGCACAGCGGCCCGGACGACCCGGACTCGGAGTTCTGGCGCGACCGCCCCGACGACTTCGGGCCCGACGGCCGGTTCACCATCCGGTCCGTGGCCACGGTGGGGCTGCTCGTCGGCGCCGGGATGCTGGTGGCGAGCCTGGCCTGGTCCGGCATCCAGAGCCGCCAGCGCCCCCCTACGTCCGAGACGCACACCACCCGGCTGTCGAACAACATCCCGGCCGTACCACCCGCGAACGGCCCCAACGTCACGCTCAACCCCACGGTGGTCCCGCCACCGGCCGGCGTGACGGCGACCGGCCCCGCGCCCACCCCGTCGGTCAGTGCCACGGCAGAGCCGTCCAAGCCGGAATCCAAGATGAGCGACACCCCCACCGGCGAGGTCCGGCCGCAGAAGATAGCCCTGCCCGGCCTCAAACCCCCGAACGCGAGCCTGTCGCCGTCGTCGATCAACCTGGGCACCCGCCGTACCGGATCATTCAGGTTGGTTTGCCCGGGTGACTGTAAGATCACCGCGGTGTCCGGGTCGAAGGGGATCGCGGTCTCCGCGCACGCGTTCCGCGTGCGCGTGCCCGCCTCGCGGCCCGGGTGTCCGGGGCCGCCCGCCACCGAGTTCGGGCGGATCACCGTACGGTGGACCGGCACGTCCAGCGGCGACGGCGAGAACACCACGGGCGTCGCCCGCGGCAGCGGAACCCTCAGCCTGCGCCTGTCCTGGACCGTGGCCAACGCCAAGGGAGCGTACGTGGCCGACGGAAAGGGCGGCGGCTACTGGACCAACTGCGGATAGCTCCGCCGCCTAGAGAACTCAGGTGGTGGCGGACCGGTCCGCCACCACCTGACGGCTTCTAGTAGAAGGTGTTCTCCGGCTCCGGCAGGTCGATCCGCGCCGGTCCGCGGAACCGGCCCGCGTCCTTCGGCACGTCCACCACCGGCGCCCCCTGCGTGAACGGCACGACCATGCTGCTTCTGGCCAGGTCGAGCGTGACGTTCGCGCCCGTACCCGCCTCAGAGGTGTACGTCGTGTCGGTGCCCGCGACGATCAGGGCGATCCGGTGCCCCTTCCTGAAGGTGTAGTCGTGCGGCATCGTCTGCCACTTGACCTTGCCCCACGTCCCGACGGGCAGGGGCGACGCCGTGCTCAGCGAGTCGCGGTTCCGCACGTCGATCCAGCCGCGGGCGACGATCTCGGCGGGCCGCGTCACCGTGTTCGTGGCCACCTTGCGGTAGCAGGCGTCGTCGGCGGCGGTGCTGTCGCCGTGGCAGTCCTCCTCGGTGAGCGTGGTGATGCCCTGGCCGCGCCGCCAGTCGACGCGGGTGGCGTCGCCGAAGTCGACGAGCAGGGCGGTCAGATTGGCGTCCGGTTTGTCGAGCTTGACGCGCAGGTCGGCCGTGGGCGTACCGGACAGGCGCAGGTCGAGCGGGAGCGCGCCGCTGGTGAACGCCACCCTGCCCGGCTTGGCCGTACCGACGTCGGCGATCATCTCCTCTTCTTCAAGCGCCACGTCGGTGAAGGAGGCACTGGCATCGCGCCTGGCCGGGACGAGGCCGAGCGAGCCGTCGGCGGCCGGCCGCAGCGCGACGTTCGCCGCCGGCGGTGCCGGCCAGTCGCGCTGGGTGATCCACTGCGTCGGGCCGGTCTGCACGTCGGCGCGCGGAGCGTTCATGACCTCGTTGCGTACGCCCTGCAGCCAGTGGTCGAACCAGCCGTGCAGCGTGTCCACCCACACGTCCCTGCGGCCCTCGAAGTCGAACGGGTCCACGTGCTGGTACTGGCCCACCCAGATCTTGCGCGGTACGTTCCGCTTGGCCAGGGCCTGCCACCAGGTGGAGAAGTTGTCCGGTTTGACGTTCAGGTCGTTGGCGGTGTGCACCACGAAGACGCTGGCCCTGACCTTGGAGACGTCGCCGAGCAGGCCGTTGATGTAGTCGCGCTCGGCCCAGAACGCGTTGTAGTCGCCCGTGTCGTCGCCGTCCTCGGCGTCCATGCGATCCCGTACGGCCTGGCACTTGGGCTCGGGGTCGGTGTCGACGTAGTTGGCCAGCCAGGAGGCGTAGTCGTAGTTGTAGACCACGCCGTTCGAGCGCTGGTACTTGTACCAGGAGCTGATCGCCGAGATCGGCACGATCGTCTCGAGGCCGCGCACGCCGGTGGCGGCCACGGCGTTGGCCAGCGTGCCGTCATAGGACTTGCCGATCATCCCGGCCTTGCCGGTGGTCCAGTCGGCCACGGCCTGAGTGCCGTCCGCCCGGAAGGCCTTGGCCCGGCCGTTCAGCCAGTCCACGACGGCCTTGCCGCCCAGGACGTCCGCCTTGCCGCCGATGTCGGGGCAGCCGTCGGACCTGGTGGTGCCGAGCATGTCGACGTTCAGGACCGCGTAGCCGCGCGGCACGAAGTAGTTGTCATAGAAGAGCGGAAATTTCGTGACATTACCGGCGGCGTCGTAGACCTTCCGCTCGGCCTCGTTACCGCGTCCAGAATTGTCGTAGTACGGGCTCTCGTCGATGATCACCGGCACCTTGAGCCCCGGACCGGACTCCTTGGGCCTGATGATGTCAACGCGTACCCGGTCCAACCGGCCGTCGGAGTCGCTGTCGACGCTCGACTCGACGTACACGTATTCGCGGACGGCGTCCGCGTAGGAGAAGACCGGCTGCGTGCGGCCGTTCTCAACGGTGATCCTGGGGCCGGCGGCCGCTTGCGCGGGACTCGCGATCGCCATGGTGAGGGCGACGGCAACAAGGGCCGAGCGTAATTGTGGCACGCGTGTCCTCCGAGACGGGTGGGCGCCAAAGTAACCGCAATCTCTCACCCGGCAGGGGGCCTGACAAGATCCGGTGCGTTTGTGTGCAGGGGCGTGTTGGACCGATATAGCCACATCTGCCGCCCGGCTCTACAGGCATCTGCCGCCCGTCTCTCCAGAGCGCGCCGTGGTCGACGGCCTCGCCTGCGAGCGCTACCCGGCGATGATCGTACGGAAAGTCACGGACACCCGCCGCCCCCGTGGGACCCGGCCCGCCGCACCTGGGTCACTCTTACGGGCGGCGATGCCGTGCCGCCACGCATATCGGGCGGGTCCCGTCATGACGCACAAGCTGCCTGGGGCGAGCCGCACCGGCGACCGCTGTGCCGCCTCGGGGTGAGTGAAATCCATGACGCAGCCAGAGCCCAGGGATATCGCTGCGACAACCGGCCCGAAACAGGGCACGCAGTCGATATGTGGGCTGATGCCCTGCCCCGGCTGATACTCGTTGATGATCGCCTGATCCGGTTCCTGGTCCATGATCCCTTCCCGTACCAGGCGCATGGCCTGCTCACGGGCCCATGCGGGGAGGGCGTCAGCGGCCCGAGGATCCGTGGCAACGCTGCGGCGAGCGTAGTCGTAGCGTTGGCCGTAGTGCTGTACTCGCCGCCGTAGTTCTGTCGACCACTCGGCGGCGTCGATGAACGCCAGTAAGGACGCGCACGCTTCTGGAGCGAGCCAGTCGGCGACATACAGCAGCCCCGGCACCTGCGCTCTGTCGCCGCCGTCAAGGGAAGACTCGGGCATCCCAGTACGGTAGCCAGCCCCACCGACATGAATCGCTCCCGCGGGTCAGCAGGCCGAGAGCCATCTGACGAAGACGGCCCTGGACGGGATGCCGTTGGGCACCACCGCGACGTGGTCCCACTCGTAGACGTTGCTCGGCCCCTCGTCGCCCTCCGCGGGCACCATCTGGGGCGAGTCCAGAACGCTCTCGCCCGTGCTGCCCACGCTGGCCACCACCCGCTGCTGGGCGTCCATGAAGACGAGCTTGCTGTGCCAGACGTCGGCGTGCTTGGTGAAGTCGGTGTCGCTCACCGCGTGCACGTGCACGCGAGTGGTACCGCTCTCGATGTACACGTAGCTGGGAAACTCCAGATGGCAGTCCCCGACCTTCCACGGGCTGCCGAACGCCCCTCGCGCGAAGAGCGAGCTCGACGTGAGCGAGAGAAGTCTGGAGTCGGTGGCGGCGTCAGCGGAGGCCGGGCTCTGGATGCCGAGCGTGGCGGTGAGCGAGACGATCGCGGCGACGGCGAAGACTCCCCGTCTGAAGATGCGCATGGATCCTCCTGAGAGATGGGTTTGCCCCTTAGGCGTTCCATGCCGTTCCTGCGTGCTGCGGGGGTGAGCCACTGGCCGCTTGCGATACGGTTCCCTACTAAGCAATCACTGAGAATCGGCGAACGGCTCATGCGAAACGTGGCGCGGACCTCCCTCGTGGATGCCGCGATCGAGGAGCTCCGCAGGGAGATCACCAGCGGCGCCTGGCCGGTGGGCACGAAGATCCCGTCTGAGTTGCGGCTCGCGGAGAGTCTCGGCATGAGCCGGCTCTCGGTCCGTGAGGCCGTACGCGTGCTCGCCCACTCCGGGCTACTGACCACCCGCCAGGGGGACGGCACGTACGTCACGGCGGTCGACGAGTCGCAGGTCGCGCTGGGCAGGCGGATCGCCAAGGCGGCCGCGATGGACATCATCGACGTGCGGCGCGGGCTCGATCTGGTGGCCGCGCGGCTGGCCGCCGGGAAGCGGACCGAAGAGGACCTCACCGGCATGCGCGAGGCGCTGGTACGGCGGGACGCGGCCGGGCGGGCGGGGGACGTGGACGCGTTCGCCGACGCGGATGTCGATTTCCACCTCCGGGTGGCCGACGCAGCGCACAACCCGCTGCTGAGCGACCTCTACCAGAGCATGAGCGACGCGCTGCGCGACAGCGTGCGCCACATGGAGCAGGCGGCGCTGGTGCTCGACGGCTCGCACGAGGAGTTGCTGCGGGCGATCGAGGACCGCGATCCCGGCGCCGCCGTGGCGATCTCCGTCGCCATCCTCGACCAGCAGGAACGCGACCTCTGACCAGCCGACGCGGCCCCAACAAGCCGACGGGCTGAGCAACGCCCGATCATCTACCGCAACGGCAACACCAGCAGGACGATCCCGCCCGCCACCCCCAACACCACGGACGCCACGGCGATGACCGGCGCGAGCCACCCCCGAGCCGACCCCCCGTCGCCCTCCCTGGCGAAGACCGGCCGGATCCATCGCAGGTAGTAGAAGACGCTGGCCACTGTGTTCACCGCCACCACCACGGCCAGCCAGGCATGACCGCCGTCCCAAGCCGCCGCGAAGACGAGCAGCTTCCCCACGAACACCCCGCTCGGCGGCGTGCCGATCAGCCCCAGCAAGCACACCACCAGCGCGAACGCCGCCCACGGCGACCTCCTGGCCAGCCCCGCGTAGTCCCCGAGCCGGTCGGAGCCCAAGGACACGACCACGGCGAACGCGCCCAGGTTCGTGATCGCGTACGCGGCCACGTAGTACAGCAGCGCCGGCGCGGCGAGCCCGGTAAGGCCCGCCATGGCGACCGGAACCAGCAGGTACCCGGCCTGGCTGATCGTGGAGTAGGCGAGCAGGCGGCGCACGTTGTCCTGGTGGAAGGCGGCCAGGTTGCCCAGCGTCATCGTGGCCACGGCGAGCACCGCGATCAGCGCGGGCTCGTCGAACACCTCGCCGGCCAGCCGGAACAGCGCCACGAGCGCGCCGATCTTCGGCACCGTGGTGACGAACGCGGCCACCGGCCGGGAGGCGCCCTCGGTGACGTCGGGCACCCAGAAGTGCGCGGGCACGCCCCCTGCCTTGAACAGCAGCCCGGCCAGCAGCAGGATCACGCCCACGACCGGCGCGTCGAGGCCGGGGTAGGCTGTCGCGCCCGCCGTGCCGTACACGATGGTGACGCCCGCCAGCATGAGCACGCCGAGGAACGCGCCCATCAGGTAGTACTTCAGCGCGGCCTCGGTGCCGGGCGCGTCCTTGCCGAAGCCTGCCAGGGCGTACGCGGGGATGCTGGCGAGCAGGTACGCGGCGACGAGCACGAGCAGGTCGTCGGCGCCCGCCATGAGGACGCTGCCGAGCGCGGCCAGCAGGAGCAGCGTGTAGACCTCGGTCTCGCGGGGGTGCCCACGGGCCCAGCGGGTGGTCAGGATGATCACGAGCAGGGTGGCGAGCGCGACCGTGGCCCGGGTGACGTTCGTGAGGGGATCCACGGCGTAGGCGGCGAACGCCATCGTGTCCGGATTTTTCATGACAGCGGCGGTGGCCACCATCGCGCCGGCCAGGGCCAGGCCGCAGATCCAGGCGACGATCCACTGCCGGTGCCTCGGCAGGAAGAGGCCGGTGAGCAGGCCCGCCACGGCGCCCAGCAGGATCAGCAGCTCGGGGAGCAGGTCGAGCGGGTTCTCGGTCATCGGCTGACCAGGTTCACGATGGCGGCGGAGGCGGGTTCGATCAGGCCGAGGAGCCAGCGGGGGGCGATGCCGATGATCAGCGACAGGATCAGCAGCGGGGCGATGGCGGCCAGTTCGCGCGGGCGTACGTCGGTGACCTGCGAGGTGAGCTCGCCGGGGCGGCCCAGGAAGGCGCGCTGCAGGACCCGCAGGAACAGCGCGGCCGTGATGAGGATGCCCACGATGCCCAGCGCACCGGAGATCACGGCACCCGCACCGATAACGCCAGTGAAGATCTGAAATTCCGCGACAAATCCGGAAAGGCCGGGGATGCCGAGCGAGCCGAACGCCGCCACCGCCATCAGCCCGGTCAGCACCGGCGGCATACCGCCGTATTGGCCGATCTCGTAGCTCTGGGCCCGGTCCCACAGGATGCCGGTGATCAGGAACAGCGCCCCGGTGAGCAGGCCGTGGCTGACCATCTGGGTGACCGCGCCGCTGACCGCCAGCTCCCTGGCCTGCGTCGGAGCGCTCAGCCCGGCCGCGCCCAACGCCAGGACGATGTAGCCCATGTGGTTGACGGAGGTGTAGGCGATCAGCCGCTTCAGGTTCTCCTGGGCCAGGGCGACCAGCGCGCCGTACAGGACTCCGGCGACGCCGATCACGATGATCACCCAGGCGTACTCGCGCCACGCCTGCGGCAGCATCGGCATCGCGATGCGGGCGAAGCCGTACGTGCCCATCTTGAGCAGCACCCCGGCGAGGATGGCCGAGCCGGCGGCGGGCGCGTCGGTGTGGGCGGGCGGCAGCCAGGTGTGCACGGGGACGGTCGGCGTCTTGATCGCCAACCCCACGCCGATCGCGAGCAGGACCAGGGCTCCGGCCTTGGGAGGGTTCGTGGTGAGGTCGACCATGTCGAACGTGTGCGGGTCGGCGCCGAGGTACAGGCCGATGAAGCCGAGGAGCAGGGCCAGGGAGCCGAGGAAGGTGTACAGGAAGAACTTGAGCGCCGAGCGAGCCCGGTCGCCGTGCCCCCAGCCGACGATCACGAAGTACATGCCGACGATCGACAGGTCGAAGAAGACGAAGAAGAGCAGCAGGTCGAGCGCCGCGAACAGGCCGATGGAGACCGTCTGCAGGAACAGGAACAACGCCGCGTACGCCCGGCCGGCCTTCCCCAGCGAGTAGACCGCGCAGACCAGGAACAGCAGCGCGGTCATCGCGATCAGCGGCAGCGACAGCCCGTCGACGCCGACGTGATAGCCCGCGCCCACGGACGGCATCCAGCGCAGCCTGCTCTCATAGCCGATGCCGCCCTCGTAGCCCGCCCACATGGCGATCACCAGGGTCAGGTCCAGCGAGGCGACGCCGACCCACACCCATCCGGCGGCCTTCCCACGCGGGATCACCGCCAGCAGCGCCGCCGCCACCAAGGGGAGGAAGATCACGATATCGAGCACGCTCACCTCGCCAGCGCGAACACGACGGCCAGCACGATCAGCGCGACGGCGGCCTGGGCGAAATACGTGTGTACCTGGCCGGTCTGCGGACGCCGGGCCAGCGTGCCGAGCCGGCCGGCCGCGCCGGCCACCGTCCGTACGAAGCCATCGATTCCCGACTCGAACGGCCTGCGCGCCAGACGCGCGGCGGCCATCCCCAGACGGGGTACGGCGTTGACGGCGCCGTCGACGACCCGATCGTCGAACCACGCGGCCCCGCCGGCCAGTGCCGTCAACGGCCGCCACACCAGGACGACGGCGGCCCTCTCCAACCAGAGCCAGCCGGCGAGCAACCCCCGCGGGCCCGGCATCGCGGCTGGCCGGTTCCGCGTCACGAAGGTGACGGCGAGCACCACGGCCGACGCCAGCGTCCCCGAGAGGGCCAGCTCGCCGACGGTCAGGTGCCGTCCGGCGCCCGCCAGGACGGGCAACCCCAGCACGACCGCACCCAGCGCGAGCACCGGCAGCGGCAGCCGTTCCAGCACCCCCACCCGCCGGGTGCCCGGCTGTTCGGTGTCGTCACGGGTGTCCGCGTCGACGGGCCGCCAGACGGCCACCAGCGCCTTGGCGGCGTAGGCGGCACCCAGCAGCGCACCCGCGAACGCCACCCCGTACAGCATCGGCTCACGCACCGCCCCGAGCACCGCGTCCTTGGTCAGCCACAACGACAGCGGCGGCACCCCGGCCAGAGCCAGCGCCCCGATCCCGAACGTGACGCCGACCAGCGGATACCGTCGCGCGGCCCCGTGCAGCCCGGTCAGGTCCTTGGTGCCGAGCGCCGCCAGCCACGCCCCGGCCCCGAGGAACAGCAGGCTCTTGACCGCCGCGTGCGCCACCAGTTGCGCCGTACCGCCCGGCACCTCCCCCACGCCCGCGCCCAGCACCATGAACCCGATCTGGGCGCAGGTGGAGGCGGCGAGGAGTTGCTTGAGGTCCCGCTGCGCGACGGCGACGGCCCCGAGCAGCAGGGCGGTCACCGCCCCGGCCCACGCCACCACCGCCGCCGCCCACCCGGTCGCGGCGAGCAGCGGCTGGACCCGCAGCAGCAGGTACGCCCCGGCGGCCACCATCGTCGCCGAGTGCAGCAGCGCGGACACCGGACTGGGCCCGGCCATCGCCCGCGACAGCCAGTACGAGAACGGCACCTGCGCCGACTTGCCCAGCGCCGCCAGCACGATCCCGGCCGCGATCAGATCCCGCCACGGGGCCGGATCATCGGACAGTACTGCCAGCGCGAACGCCACGTCCCCGTTGCCGGTGGCGGCCAGCGCGCCCGCGAAGGCGGCGCCGGCGGCGAAGTACAGACCGAGGTCGCCCGCCCGGGTGGTGACGAACGCGATCGTCGCCGAGCGCACCCGCTCGGGGTCGTGCCACCAGTAGCCGATGAGCGCGTACGACATCGCGCCCATGACCTCCCACCCCATGAGCAGCAGTACCAGGTCGGTGGCGGTCACGGTCAGCAGCATGCCGCCGACGAAGATCAGCATGAGCCCGAAGAACCGCGCCTCGCGCAGCTCCCCGGCGGCGAAGACCAGCACGGCCAGCGCCACCCCCGCCACGGTCACGACCATCGCCGCCGACAGCCCGTCCACGGCCAGCCCGGAGTCGAAGAACAGCCTCGCGCCGACCCGGGGCCGCGCCACCGCCGCGTAGCCGGCCAGCCCCAGTGTGGCGGCGGCCGTGGTGAGGGCCGCCGACCTGGCGGCCCGCCGTACCAGAAGGAGGACGGCACCCATGGCGATGGGGAGGGCGGGCAGCAGCCAGAGGAGGGCGTTCATTCCTTGAGGTCTCCGGCGTCGTCCGTCAGGTCCACATCGCGCGCCCGGAAGATCGCGGTCACCACGGCGAACCCCATCGCCATCTCCAGCGCCATCACGGTCACGGCGACGAGCACCAGCACCTGCCCGTCGGCGCTCTGGGGGGCGACGTAGTACCAGAAGGCGCCGCCGGCCACGATCAGGCCGTTGATCATGAGTTCGAGGCCCATCATGAGCATGACGATCGACTGCTGGGACAGCGCGCCGTACAGGCCCACCGCGAAGAGCGCGGCGGCCAGCAGCAGGAAGCCCTGAAGAGTCATCGCTCGTAGCGCCCCTTGTGCGTGGCGAGCACCACGGTGGAGATCATCGTGGCCAGGATCGCCACGCCGATGACCATCATCACGAGCATCTTCGGCCCCATGATCGACAGGCCGAGCGCGTGGGTGGGATCACCGCCCGGACGTTGCTTCGCGGCGGGCCAGGGGGTGAGCAGCGCCCCCGCCGCCAGCAGCACGAACGCGGCCCCGGCGATGGTCGCGGCGGCCCGGTTGTTGTGCACCATCTTCATCGGCATCAGCCCCGCCGGGTTCATCATGTACATGATCATGAAGACGGCCATGATCATCATCTCCATGACCATCATCAGCACGATCAGCACGCCGAGGTAGCGCAGGTCGATCAGCAGGAACGTACCGCCGACGGCCAGCAGCGAGGCGAGCAGCGCGAACGTCGCCCGCGCCATCGAGTCCACCACGAACACCATGACCCCGGCCGCCACCGCCACCACGGCGAGAACCCAGAAGACGACGCTCATGGCAGCACCACGATCCCGACCACGAGCAACTGCGCCAGCGTGAGCGGGATCAGCACCATCCAGGAGAAGTCCATGAACCGATCCATCCGTACGGCCGGCAGCCGATGCCTGGCCACGACCAGCAGGACCAGCACCGCGACGGTCTTGACCAGCGTCCACGCCCAGGCCGGCAGCAGGGGCCCCGCGCCGCCCCCGAGGAACAGGGGCACGGCCGCGGCGGCGGCCACCACGAGCACCGTGTACCGTCCGGCCAGGAACAGCAGCCGGTCGGCACCGGACAGCTCGGCGGGCACTCCCCCGGCGAGGTCACGGCCGAGCGGCTGCCCCATCGGCCCCCAGAACGCCATGGCCAGCGCCGAGACCAGGTAGACGAGGAAGGCGACGGGCATCCAGACGGCGTACCAGAGGCCGTGCTGCGCCTGGACGATGCCGGTCATCCGCAGCGACCCCGCGCCCAGGGCGACGGTGATCAGGGCGAACATGTGCGGCAGCTCGTACGCCAGTCCCTGAGCGACGTACCGGTAGGCGCCGATCAGCGGGTACACGGAGTTGGCGCCCCAGCCGATCAGCCAGAGGGCCGGCCAGACGCACACCTCCATGGCGTTGAACCACACGACCCCGACGTCCAGATCCGCCACCGGCGCCCCGCCGAGGGGCAGCACGGCGGCGGCCAGAACGGGGGCCAGGAGCAGCGTCAGGAGGCCGATGCGGGTGAGCAGGACGTCGGGCAACAGGGTCAGGCGCCGCTGCTGCACCAGCAACCGAGCCACCTCCCGCCACGGCCCGGCCGCCCTCTCGGGCGTCTGCCGCGACTGCGGTGGTGAGCCCAAGTGGGCGTCGAGTGTCGCCGCGCCCCATACGAGAGCCGCCAGTGCGGCGATCAGCCCGAGGACCGCACCGGGCTCAGCCATGGAAGGCCCCCTGGGAGAGCTGGTCGAGGTCGGGGTCGAGACCGGCCACGATCAGGCGGGCGACGGCCAGCTCGGCGCCGTCCAGCAACCGGGGAAGCACATCCAACACCGCCGCCGACGGCCGCTCCCCCACGGGCCCCCTCGGCCCGTCGTCCCCGACGAGCGGCGTCGGGTCGTCCATCGCGTCCAGGGCGGCTCCGGTACGGTCCAGCCACCAGCGCAGCCGGCTCAGCACGTCTCCCCCCGGCGAAGCGACGGCTCCCGCCTCGGGCCCCACGCCAAGTCGCACGTCGCGGAGCATCCAGGCGAGGATCCTCGACCGCCGCACCCGGCGCGCGAACCGGGCGTGGTCACGGCTCAGGTCGGCTCGGGAGTCCCCCGCCAACGTACGGTCCCGCAGCCATCTGGCCCGCAGAGCCGCCGAGGGCCATCCGGCCACGGCCAGCAGCCGCCCAAGGCTGTCGAGGTGCGACGCGGCCCGGCGCCGCTCCGCCGCCCCCCGCGTCACCGCCCGCCCCTCCGACGCGGCCACCCAGGGCTCATCCCAGAAACCCACCCCGCCCGCGACTCCGCCCACGACATGTACGGTCGCCTGCTGGATCACGTCACCCTGAAGCACCGTCTCCACGACCAGCCCGCTGGGCCAGTCCACAAGCACCAGTCCCAGCGGGACATGCAGCCGGTCGAGCTTGAGCCCGTCCCGATCCGCCCCCCGATCGGCCATGGCCACCCCACCGGGACTCCCCATGTGATGCTCATGCCCACCGTGGTCCATCCCGCCATGCGCCCCACCTTGGTCCATCCCACCGTGGTCCATCGGCTCCTGCGGCCAGGACCGCGACTCTCGTTCGGCCGCGTCGCGACGCTGACCGGGCTCATCCCCCAGCGCCACCACCGCACCGTCCAACGCCCCCTCGACCGCGTCGGGCGCGGCGTCCGACGGCAGCTCCACGAGCGCCCGAGGACCCGCGACACCATCCCAGACGACCCGTATCGCCTCCGCCAACTCCTCCCCCGGCACGCCGCACACCACCACCAGGCTCGCCTCCCCCGGCGACAGGGCGACGGCCCACCCCCGGCGCGCCACCGCCGCTTCCACCAGCAGCCGCGTACGCGTCCCGTACACCCCGGCGACGACCAGCGGCCGCACGGACGCCCGCCGCATCAGCCACCCGCTCAAACCCACCGGAACGCCCTCTCCCGCCACGCGTAGACGACCCCGACCATCAGCAACCCGAGGAACGCGAACATCTCCACCAGCGCCACACCGCCCACCTCGGCCACCACCAGCGCCCACGGGTACATGAAGATCATCTCCATGTCGAAGGCGAGGAAGACGAGCGTCACCGCGTACCAGCGAACGTGAAACCGGGACAGCGCGTGCTCCCGCGGCCGCCCGCCCGACAGGTACGGCCCCACCCGCAACGTCCCCCGAGGCGCGACCACCAGCGAAACGCCGTACACCCCGGCCACACCCACGACGACAAGGACCACCAGACCGAGCACTGCCAAGAACGCCTGCATCGATCACACCTCAGCCGTCTACTAAGAGCGGTAGCGAGCACTTCAGAGCGATACCCAGCCAGCGAAAAACTACCGTAAATAGTAGATAGCCCCACAGCGCACCGCACTCAAGCCGACGACACGCAATGGAGACGAGATCGTCTCGCGCGACGGCGAGGAGACCACACCGACCTTCGGACAGACCAAGATGTGGGTATATCTGGCACTCGTCGATCAGGGCCGCATCACACCACGCCTGCCGGGCGGCAAACGTCCCTAAGGTCTGCGGGCAAGGCCCAGGATGTGGGTTATGGTCGGCGATTTCGGCGTCGCTTTGTAGAGGAACCTGTCGATGTCCTCGATCACGAACCCCGCGTCCCTGATCGCCGCCGCGATGTCCCGGTTGGGGCGGCAGTCTCCGGCCATCAGCCGCCACAGCGGGGTGATGAGATCCTGCAGCACACCCCGGACCGGGTTCGCCGAGCGTACGTGCTCGAAGAAGCGCAGCTCCCCGCCCGGCTTGAGCACCCTGCGCACCTCGGCCAGCACCGCGGCCTGGTCGGGGACGGAGCACAGCACCAGCGAAACCACGGCCGCGTCGAACGACCCCGCGTCGTACGGCAACGCGCCGGCATGCCCCCGAACCACCGTTATGGGCACCGGTGCCGGCGCCGCGGCCCGCTCGCCCAGCGCACGCAGCCGGTCCTCGGGCTCGACGGCGACGACCTCGCGCACCTGCGGGGGATAGTGCGGGAAGTTCATCCCGTTACCGGCGCCCACCTCCACCACCCGGCCGCTCAACCCGGACAGCAGTCGGATCCGCAGCTCGGCCATGCCGTTCCGCTCGGCCTCGGCACTGAGCCGCTCGTACATGCGGGCGAAGCGCGGATGCTGGAACCCTGAAAGATCCTGCATGTCCCTACGCTAGATCGCACCTCGTCCCACCGCGCGCCCCGAAGTATCTCATTAGCCACAAGACAGGCGGTGGAATTGAATGTATGCCGCCAACTCCGGGTTCTGCCCGATCTTGCGGAGCTAACGGCCACGCACGTCTGGGGGCACCGCCGATGTGATCGGTAGCGCCCCCATATGACCGACCCGCTCAGGTCGGCTCGTTGTCCATGAAGCGGTCGATCTTCCACTCACCGTCGGCCTTCTTGAGGAGGAAGAACTCGCGGTAGGTCTCGTCGCCCTCCTTGCTGGTGGTGCGGACGAAGGCCGCCTCGCTGCCGAACGTACGCGTCTCGTCGAAGGTGTGTGTACGTTCGGCCTTCGCCTTGAACTCGTCCTCGAACAGTTTGCGCAGCGCCTCGGTGCCGTCCGCGGTCGGCTTGCCCGCTATGGCGGCCATGCCGTCGGAGGTGAACGCGTCGGCGGCCTTGTCCGCGTCACCGGCCTTGGCCGCGTCGAAGTACGCCTGTACGGCCGCGCGCGGCGAGGTCATCTCGGTGCCCGAGGGTTCCGGGCTCATGGTGCCCGACTCGGTCGGCATCGGGCTCGTCATGCCCGTCTCCGATTCGGCCGGTGTCGGGCCTGATTCCGAGGGCATGGGCGGGGTCGGGCTCGCCACCGCGCCCGTCAGTCGCATGTTGGTACCGCCCGCGGCACAGCCCGTGACGAGCATCGCCGGGACGACTGCCGCCAGCAGGAGTGCTCTGGCCTGGGATTTTGTGCTCATAGCGGGGTGATTCCCCCCACATCCGCCCCGAATGCACCATTTATCCACTTCGGACAACCCTTTTACCACCCCCCGCCACAGCCACGGGGATTGCTCACAGTAACCTTCACAAGAGTTGATGAGATCGTTCAGAGGTTGGATCGTTGCCGAGCCGCGACCAAACCGTCGCCGCGTCGCCGATAGCGTCCAACGAGTGCCGCACCTGGAGACGAGCCTGAGCACCGAACCCGAGCCTCTGCCGCAACGCGACGATGCGGAGCGCTGCGACAGCATCGACTCCGAACGGCGCTGTGTCCTACCGGTGGGACATCAGACCGCGCATGTGTACCCACCGGCGGAGATGATGGTCGAGCCCTAGAACCCCAAAGAGGCGACCCGGTCGCGCTCGATGAGCGTGACCGGCCCGCCTCGCCGGGCATCCCCCGTTAGACGCCCATCCCCACCTGCACCAGCCCACCGTCCACCCGGATCGGATAAACCGGTACAGCGAACCCGGGCTCGTCCAGGCACTCCCCGCTCACCAGCGAGAACACCTGCTTGTGCAGGGGTGACGCCACAGTGGGCTCCCCCCGCCGAGTGCCGACGATGCCGCGCGACAACACCTGCGCCCCACTGAACGGGTCCAGATTGTCGATCGCGTGCACCGTACCGTCGTAGGTACGGAAGACGGCCACCTGCCGTCCCTCCACCAGAGCGCACACCCCACGCTCCGGCAGCAACGCCTGATACCCGCAGACGGGAATCCAGCTACTCATCGGGCCGCCACCTCCACCGGCTTGATCTGGTCGCGTTCGGTCTCGAAGACGATCGACGGGTCGGGAACCCCCGGCGCGTTGACGAAGCTGACGAACCGCCCCAGCTTCTCCGGATCGTCGATGGTCGTCTGCCATTCGTCCACGTACGTGGAGACGTGATACTCCATCTGGGCATCCAGCTCGGCGCAGATCCCCAGCGAGTCGTCGATGATCACCTGCCGCAGGTAGTCGAGGCCGCCGTCGAGCGACTCCAGCCAGGCGGCGGTGCGTTGCAGCCGATCGGCGGTGCGTATGTAGAACATGACGAACCGGTCGATCGTCCTGATCAGCTCCTCGGTGCTCAGATCAGCCGCGAGGAGGTCGGCGTGGCGCGGCTTGAACCCGCCGTTGCCGCCGACGTACAGGTTCCAGCCCTGCTCGGTGGCGATGATCCCGAAGTCCTTCGACCTGGCCTCCGCGCACTCGCGGGCACAGCCGGACACGGCCGACTTGAGCTTGTGCGGCGCGCGCAGGCCGCGGTAGCGCAGCTCCAGGTCGATGGCCAGGCCGACGGAGTCCTGGACGCCGTAGCGGCACCAGGAGGATCCGACGCACGACTTCACCGTCCGCAGCGCCTTGCCGTAGGCGTGGCCGGACTCGAACCCGGCGTCGACGAGCCGGCGCCAGATCTGCGGCAGTTGCTCGACGCGGGCGCCGAACAGGTCGATCCGCTGCCCTCCGGTGATCTTGGTGTAGAGGCCGAAGTCGCGGGCCACCTCACCGATCACGATGAGCTTGTCCGGCGTGATCTCGCCGCCGGGGATGCGCGGGACGACCGAGTACGTGCCGTTCTTCTGGATGTTGGCGAGGAAGGCGTCGTTGGTGTCCTGCAGCGCCGCCCGCTCGCCGTCCAGGACGTGCCCGTTGTGCAGCGAGGCGAGGATCGAGGCCACGGCCGGCTTGCAGATGTCGCAGCCCCGGCCCTGCCCGTGCGCGGAGATCAGGTCCGAGAACGTGGTGATGCCGCGCACCTTGACGATGTCGTACAGCTCGGCCCTGGAGTAGGTGAAGTGCTCGCACAGCGCCTTGCTCACCTCGACCCCGGACTTCTCCAGGAGCTGCTTGAGCATCGGCACGCAGCTCCCGCAGGTGGTGCCCGCCCGCGTGCACCCCTTGATCCCGGGAACGTCGGTGAGCGCCTTGTCGGCGATGGCGGTGCGGACCGTCCCCGCGCTGACGTTGTTGCACGAGCACACCTGCGCGTCGTCGGGCAGGTCCAGCTCGGCTCCCGACCCGGTGAACAGCAGGTCGGACGGCGCGGCGGGCAGCGGCTTGCCGACGAAGGGACGCAGCGCCGAGTACGGCGAGGCGTCGCCGACGCAGATGCCGCCGAGCAGCGTCTTGGCGTCGTCGCTGATGAACAGCCTCTTGTAGACGCCGCCCACCGGGTCCATGTAGGTGACGTCGAGCGCCCCGTCCATCGCGCCGAACTGCGCCACCTCGACGCCGAGCAGCTTCAGCTTGGTCGACAGGTCGGCCCCTTCGAAGGTGGCGGCCCCGCCCAGGATGCGGTCCGCGGCCACCTCCGCCATGGTGAAGCACGGCCCGACCAGCCCGTACACCATGCCGCCCGCCAGCGCGCACTCGCCGATCGCGTAGATCGCCGGGTCCGACGTACGCATCCCGGTGTCCACCGTGATGCCGCCCCGCTCGCCCACGTCCAGCCCACTGGTCCGGGCGAGCTCGTCGCGCGGCCTGATCCCGGCGGAGAAGACGACGATCTGGGCGTCCAGCAGGGTGCCGTCGGGCTTGCGCAGCCCGGTGACGCCGCGCTCGCCCGCGACGATCTCCTTGACGCCCGCGCCCGCGTGCACGCTGAGCCCGAGCGCCTCGATGTGGCCCTTGAGCACCGAGCCGCCGCCCTCGTCGACCTGGCGGGGCATCAGCCAGGGGCTCATCTCCACGATGTGCGTCTTGAGCCCCAGCCCGCGCAGCGCGTCGGCGGCCTCCAGGCCGAGCAGCCCGCCGCCGACCACCACGCCCTCGGTCGCGTCCTTGGCGGCCATCCTGATCGCGTCGAGGTCGTCGATGGTCCGGTAGACGTAGGCGTGCTCCGCGCCCGGCACCGGCGGCACGAACGGCGCCGACCCGGTCGCCAGCACGAGCACGTCGTACGGCTCGGCCGACCCGTCGGCCAGCGTGACCGTGCGGGCCTCGCGGTCGATCCCGGTGACGCGCCCGCCGAGCCTGGTCACCGTGCCCGGCGGCACCGGGTAGGTGAGGTCCTCGACGCTGATCCCCGACAGGTAGGAGGTCAGCGCGACCCGGTCGTAGGCGGGGCGGGGCTCCTCGCCTATGACCGTGACCCGGCCGTCGAAGCCGCGCTCGTGCAGCGTTTCGACGAGCCGATGGGCGGTGGGTCCGTAACCGACGACGACGATCCTGTTCATGCCGAGATCCCTTCCTGCTCACACAGCCAGCCGACGATGCCTTCCACGGCATCCCGGCAGGTCCCGCACCCTGTCGTGGCCCTGGTCGCGGACGCCACCGCGGCCACGTCCCGCGCGCCGGCCTCCCAGCACGCCCTGATCTGGCCCTTGGTCACGTTGTTGCACTGGCACACCTTCGCCGCGTCGGGCATGAGCACCGGGCTGTCGGCCACGGTGACCGTCGCCAGCCCGGGGAACAGCAGCCCGGCGCGGTCGCCCGGCAGCGGCCCACCGCGGTCGAAGAGCTGGGTGAGCGTGCCGACGGCGTCGGTGTCGCCCAGCAGGATCGCGCCGACCAGCCGGCCGTCGCGGATGACGAGCTTGCGGTAGGTGCCGCGGGCCCGGTGGGTGAAGCGCACCACCTCGGCGTGTTCCTCGGTGAGCTGGGTCTCGCCCATCGCGGCCAGCTCGACGCTCCTGGCCTTGAGCCTGGTCACCAGCCGCGAGCCCCGATAGAGCGCCTTGCCGCCGGTGATGACCTCGGCGGCGACGGCCGCCTGCTCCCAGGCGGGGGCGACCAGGCCGTAGACGGTGCCGTCGTGCTCGGCGCACTCGCCGATGGCGAACACCGCCGGGTCCTCGGTACGCATCTCGTCGTCCACGACGATGCCCCGCCGTACGGACAGGCCCGACTCCTTCGCCAGTCCCGTCACCGGACGCACGCCGCAGGCCAGCACGACGAGGTCGCCCTCGACCAGCTCGCCGTTGGCCAGCCGGACGCCCTCTTCCAGGATCGCCTCGGCCGACACGCCGGTGCGGATGTCCACGCCCAGCCCGGTGAGCGTCTCGCCGAGCACCAGCCCGGCCTCGGCGTCGAGCTGCCGCTCCATCAGGTGGTCGGCCAGGTGCAGCAGCGTCACGGGCAGGCCGCGCCCGGCCAGCCCGCGCGCGGCCTCGATGCCGAGCAGGCCGCCGCCGACCACCACCGCTCTGCCCGCGCGCTCGGCCGCCTCCAGGATGCGGTGGCAGTCGTCGAGCGTGCGGAACGGGATCGCCAGCTCGGCTCCCGGCACCGGCGGGACGACCGCCTGGCTGCCGGTGGCCAGGACCAGCATGTCGTACGGCGTGCTCCGGCCGTCGGCGGTGTTCACCGTCTGGGCGCTCCGGTCGATGCTCACCACTTCGCCGCCGAAGACGGCCTCGACGTCGTGGGTGGCGTACCAGCTCGGGTCGAGCAGCCGTACCTGGTCGGGACCCGAGCTCCCGGCCAGGACGTTCGACAGCAGCACCCGGTTGTAGGGCTGCCAGGTCTCGGCGCCGAACACGGTGATCGACAGGTGCGGATCACGCGCCCGCACCTCTCCGACCAGCCGCGACCCGGCCATCCCGTTGCCTACTACGACGAGCCTCATGCGATCTTCTCCACCCTCACGGCGCAGACCTTGAACTCCGGCATCCGCGATGTCGGATCGAGTGCGGGGTTGGTCAGGCGGTTGGCGCCCTCCCAGTGGAACGGCATGAAAACGGTGTCGCGCCTGATCGCGTCGCTGATCCGGGCGAGCCCCGTGCTCTCGCCGCGCCGACTGAGCACGCGCACGACGTCTCCGGAGGTGATGGCGAGCTGCTCGGCGAGGTCGGGGTGGAGCTCGACGAACGGCTCCGGCGCGGCCTTGGACAGGGCGGCGATCCTGCGGGTCTGCGCGCCGCTCTGGTACTGGGCGAGCACGCGGCCGGTGGTCAGGTAGACGGGGTAGTCGTCGTCGGGCTCCTCGGCCGCGGGCCGGTGCTCGACGGGCACGAACCTGGCGCGGCCGTCCGGGGTGGCGAAGGAGTCGAGGAAGGGGCGCGGGCGGCCGGCGTCCTGCGGCGACGGGCAGGGCCAGAACACGCCGGTCTCCTCGGTGATCCGCTCATAAGTGATGCCCGCGTAGTCGGCCGCGCCGCCCGCGCTTGCCCGGCCCAGCTCGGCGAACACCTCCCGCGGCTCGGCGGGGAACCGGTGGCCGAGCCGTCCGGCCAGCTCCTGGATGATCTCCAGGTCGCTCTTGACGCCTTCGGGAGCGGGTACGGCCTGGCGGCGCAGGAGCACCCGGCCTTCGAGGTTCGTCATGGTGCCGGTCTCCTCGGCCCACTGCGTCACGGGGAACACCACGTCGGCCCGCGCGGCCGTCTCCGACAGCACGATGTCGGAGACCACCAGCAGATCGAGCGCGTCGAGCCGCTCGGTCACGTGCGCGGACCGCGGCGCGGACACCACGGGGTTGGAGCCGAAGACCAGCAGGGCGCGCGCCCCCTGGGGCGTCCCGAGCGCGTCGAGCAGCTCGTAGGCCGAGCGTCCGGGGCCGGGCAGCTCGTCGGGCCGGACGCCCCAGACCGCGGCGACGTGCTCGCGGGCGGCCGGGTCGTCGATCTTGCGGTAGCCGGGCAGTTGGTCGGCCTTCTGGCCGTGCTCCCGGCCGCCCTGGCCGTTGCCCTGCCCGGTCAGGCAGCCGTACCCGGAACCGGGCCGGCCGGGCAGCCCCAGCGCCAGGGCCAGGTTGATGAACGCGGTGACGGTGTCGGTGCCTTTGGCGTGCTGTTCGGCGCCCCGCCCGGTGAGCACGGCGGCCCGTCCGGCCGCGGCGAGCGCCCGTACGGCCTCGCGCATCCGGGCGACGGGCACGCCGGTGATGCGCTCGACCCGCTCGGGCCACCAGGAGGCGAGCGAGGTGCGGACCTGCTCGAAGCCCGAGGTCCTGGCCGCGACGTAGTCCTCGTCGACGAGCCCCTCGGCGATGACCAGGTGCAGCATCCCCAGGGCGAGCGCCAGATCGGTGCCCGGCGTGGGCTGCAGGTGCAGCCAGGCCAGCTTGGCCGTCGCGGTGCGGCGGGGGTCGATGACGATGAGCCGCGGCCCGGTCAGGTGGCGGACGAAGGGCGGCATGGTCTCGGCGACGTTCCCCCCGGCCAGCAGGACGACGTCGGTCTCGGCCAGGTCGGTGATCGGGAACGGCAGACCGCGGTCCATCCCGAACGCCCTGAGCGAGGCGGCCGCGGCCGACGACATGCAGAAGCGGCCGTTGTAGTCGATCTGGCTGGTGCCGAGCGCGACCCTGGCGAACTTGCCGAGCTGGTAGGCCTTCTCGTTGGTCAGCCCGCCGCCGCCGAACACGGCCACGGCGTCGGGGCCGTGCACGGCGCGGATGGCGATCAGCCGGTCGGCCACGTAGTCGAGAGCGGTGTCCCAGGCCACGGGCCGGCCGTGGAGCAGCGGCGTGGTCAGCCGCTCGCCGTTGGTCAGCAGGTCGGCCGCCGTCCAGCCCTTCTGGCACAGGGCGCCGCCGGAGTTCGCCGGGACGTCGGTGCGCGGAGTGATCGTGATCTCGGATCCCCGGGCCGTGATCGTCATGCCGCACTGGAGAGCGCAGTACGGGCAGTGGGTCGCGGTCACCACGGGATCCTCAGACACGGGCGTCGGCCAGGCTGCCGACGAGCGAGACACCGACCTTGCGCGTGTAGCACCACCAGGTCAGCGTGAAGCAGGCCACGTAGAAGACGCCGAACCCGACGAACGCGGTGGCCGGGCTGCCCGTCTGGGCGAACGACATGCCGAACGCGCGGTTGATGAGGAACCCGCCGAGCGCTCCGACCGCGGAGATGATCCCGATGGCCGCGGACGCCTGCCGCTTGCCGTACATCAGGGCCTCCTCGCCGGTGCCGCGCTCGGCCACGGCCTTGGCCTGGAAGATCGCCGGGATCATCCGGTAGGTGGAGCCGTTGCCGATGCCCGCCGTGAGGAAGAGCACCTGGAAGGACAGGAAGAACATCCAGAAGTTGCCCGAGGTGCTGCCGAGCCAGACCAGGACCACTCCGACGCCCATGCCGGCGAAGTTCCACAGGGTCACCGGCGCCCCGCCCTTCTTGTCGGCGAGCCAGCCGCCCACCGGCCTGATCAGCGAGCCGACCAGCGGGCCGACGAACGCCACCGCCGCCCACGGCGAGCCGGGGAACAGGCTCTTGGCCAGCAGCGGGAAGGCCGTCGAGTAGCCGATGAACGAGCCGAACGTACCGATGTACAGGAACGACATGATCCACGTCTGCGCCCGACCGGCCACCGCCAGCTGCTCGCGCGGCTTGGCCTTGGCCACCGCCAGGTTGTCCATGAAGAACCAGGCGCAGACGGCGGCCACGACGACCAGCGGCACCCAGAACCAGCCCGCGGCGGCCAGCCCGAACCCGCCGATCACCAGCGGCATGACCAGTTGCACGGAGCTGACCCCGATGTTGCCGCCGGCCGCGTTCAGCCCGAGCGCCACCCCTTGCCGCGAGCGCGGGTAGAAGTAGGTGATGTTCGCCATGCTGGAGGCGAAGTTGCCGCCGCCGACCCCGGCCAGCGCCGCGATCACCAGGAACATCCAGTACGGGGTGCCCGGGTCGCTGACCGCGAGGCCGAGCAGCACCGTCGGGATGACCAGCAGCAACGCGCTAACCGTGGTGAACGTGGCGCCGCCGAACCTGGCCGGGCCGAACGTGTAGGGAACGCGCAACACCGAACCGACGAGGTTGGGCAGCGCCACCAGCCAGAAGAGCTGGTCGGTGGAGAAGTCGTAGGACCCCATCTTGGCGGCCACGATGCTCAACAGCGTCCACACCGTGAACCCGAGGTGCTCGGCCAGGATCGAGAAGACGAGATTGCGCCGGGCGATCCGCTTACCGGAGCCTTCCCAGAAGGTCTTGTCGTCGGGGTGCCAATCGGCGATCCAGCGCGCCATCGTTCCTCCTACATTCGGTGGCGAGGACTCGAATGTAGGAATCGCGCGTTACGCACTTTGACGATCCGTGGCTGTGCGTTCGTTACATGTAACTCACTGGCGTAACGAGCAATCAACATGTGTCACGGCGGAAACCTGCTGTTAATGGGGACTTCAATCGTCGCCTCCGGTGGCGCGGGCGGTCGCGCCAGCCAGACCCGCGATTCGGCTCCGCCCACCACGCGCCCGCGCTTGATGGTGGTCCGGCGGCCCGGAGCGTTTCGGAGGATGTCCGGGAGACAACTGGCGGAGAACACGACCAGGTCCGCCACCGCGCCCACCCGGACGCCGTCGGCCGGCGCACGCACGTAGTGAGCGGCGTTGACCGTCACCATGTCGAAGACTTGTCTGATCTCCCGATCCGACCCGAGCTGAGCGGCCACGGCGGTCACCATCGCCACCTCCGCCGGGTCCAACCGCCCGAAGGGAAACCACATGTCATGCATGTTGTCGCTGCCGGCGGCGACGCGCACCCCGTGGTGGAGGAGCGTCCTCAGCCGGGCCACTCCCCTCCCCCGTGGCGGAATCTCATCACCGACCAGCAGGAGGTTGCCCATCGGGCAGACGCAGATGTCGATCTCGGCCGCCCGGATCGCCTCGATGACCTCCGCCGCGACCGTGTCAGGGTAGGAATCCAGCGCGCAGCAGTGTCCCGCCCGGACACGACCCACCAGGCCGGCCTCGATCGTCTTGTCCGCGAGCAGCTTGAGGTCGCGCTGCTGCGGGTCGTAGCTGTAGTCGCAGTGCACATCGAGATCCACGTCGAGCTCGCGCGCGAGCTCGACGAGCAGCTCGATGTGCCGGCTCCTGTCCTCCGGCAGTTCCACGTCCGGTGCGCCGCCGAGCACGTCCGCTCCCGAAGTGAGGGCGGTCCGGAGCAGGCGGAGAGCGGCGCCGTCCCGGACGATGCTCTCCTGCGGGAAGGCCACCAGCTGGATGTCGATCACGTCGAGGTAGCGTTCGCGGAGTTCCGCCATGACGCTCAACGCCAGCAGGCCGCCCACCGGGTCGACGTCCACGTGCGCGCGCAACGTCCCCACGCCGTGGCCGACGGCGAGTTCGATCGCCCGGGTCCCTCGCGCCCACAGGTCGTCCCGGGTGAACCGTGACTTGACGCGCCGGGTGCGTTCCAACGCCGCGTCCAGCGCCTTCCCGTGGTCCGTCGGCGGCAACTGCGGAAAGGTCAGTGCCTTGTCGATGTGGAAGTGCGGTTCGACGAAGGCAGGCGTGAGCAGGCCTCCCTGCGCGTCGATGATCTCTCCCGGGGCGGCGGCCGGCACGTCACCGATCGCGGCGATACGTCCGCCTTCCAGGTAAACGTCCACCAGATCCGCGGAATCGAGCAGCCGGACGTTGCGGAGCAGCAGCGGCTCAGGAATCGGTGCCGGCATCCGCCTGCCGCCCCTCCTCGGTCCCGAAGCCGTCGAGCGACTCGCGCTCCTGGAGGCTGCGCAGTTCCTGGAACACCGAGATGTGGAGACCGGCAGGCGCGTCGAACCTCGCGTTCAGCGACTGCCACGGCGTGACGGTGGGCGGCGCGACCTGGTCGGCACCGGCCGAGAGCAGCCGATCGGTGGTGGCTCGAGCGTCATCGACTTCGAACGCGACCCGGATCTTGGGGGCCACCTGGCGGCCCACCTCGACATCGTCGATCATCCTCTTCTGCGCGGGGTTCGCGATCTCCAGCGTGGCCCGGCCGGCATCGAGGATCGTCACATGGGCGCCGTCCCCACCGGAGAAGGCGGCCTGCTCGGGCAGGCCCAGAGCGTCCCGGTAGAAGGCGAGGGCGGCTTCGTAGTCCTCGGCCTCGACGACCAGGCGAAGCTGGCGGACGGCCGGACTCCGGCTCTCGGAATCCTTGGAAAGGGTCATGGGATCTTCTCCTCATCAGAAATGGTGATGTCGGGTTCACGATCTACAGCGGGCGCGGGCGGCCTGGCAGGATCTCCTGGCGTCATCCCGACCAGCCCTCGGCCCACCGTGGCCGGGTCCCTCAGCGACCACTGACCGGCGGCCACCTGGTTCAGGAAGCCGTCGAGGGCGTCGTTGAAGGCGTCCGGCTCCTCGTGGTTGATGGTGTGGCCGGTGCGCGGGAGCACGCACAGACCGGCTCCGGGCATGACCCGCTTGAGCATGACGTTGACGTCGAGACAACCGTCGTCCTCGTCACCCACGACGAGGAGCACAGGTGCCCGCACGGCGCCCAGGCGGTCGCGCAGGTCGTACAGGGAGGGACGCTGGGCCAGCACCTGTGAGAAGGTCATGGACATTCCCATGGCATCGCGCCCGGCCAGTCGTTCGCCGAACGCGTGCCACCCCATCGGCTCCTTCTGTTTGAACTGCTGACGGGTGGGCCCGTCCTGATAGGCCCGCGCCGCACTCGGCACGTCCTCGCGGAAGAGCCGGGCGGCCGTACGCGCCTCCTCCGCGAAGCCGGCCCGCTGATGCGGCGCTGACCCGTAACCGGCACCGGCCACCGTCACGCTGAGGCAGCGTCGCGGGTGCTCGAGCGCCAGATGCAGGGCGCAGAAGCCACCCATGGACAGACCCACGACGTGGGCCGCGGCGAATCCGAGGCTGTCCAGGACCGCGAGGGCATCCTGTACCGCGATGGCCTGCCCGTAGCGGTCAGGGCTGGTGGGAACGTCGGACGGCGGGTATCCGCGCGCGTTGTAGCGGACGCAGGTGTACCGATCGGCGAAGCGCTCCACCTGCCCCTGCCAGTCCTGGAGGTCCCCGGCCACCTCGTGCATGAACAGCAGCGGAGGGCCGGATCCGTCCAGCGCCACCGCCAGGCGGGTGCCGTCGGGGGCGACGGCTTCGGAGAGCGTGCTCATTCCGGGTGCTCTCCGTCCTCCGCGGCCTTGAGCGCCGCCCACGCCGGCCAGACGTGGCGCATGAGCTGGAACGCCAGTGCGGTGACGGGCATGGGGAAGTCCGCGGTATCCGCCTCGCGCAGCACCGATCGCATGTCCTTGAGGAGGATGTCGAGGTCTTCCCCGGCCACGTAGCGCTCCCACCACGGTTTGACCCGCCGCCAGTTGTCGACGACCCAGCTTCCGCCGACGCTCACCGACAGCACGGACATCAGCGTGTCCTCATCGACGTGGTAGTCGTCGACCAGCCGGATCGCCTCGAACACGCCCATCATGTTGATTCCGAACGCCAGTTGTACCGCCAGCTTGGTGGCTTGGGCCGTGCCCACCCGCTCGCCCACGTGGAAGATGTTCTGACCCACCGCGTTCAGCAGCGGGAGGAGCCGGTCGAAATCCTCCTGCACCGCCGACACCATCAGAGTCAGGCTGCCCGCCTCGGCGCCCCATGGCCCTCCGGACATCGTCGCGTCGACGGCCGTCGCGCCGTGGACGGCGAGTTCGGCCTGGATCCTCCCCATGGTGGTCGGATCCAGCGTGCTGGCCACGACGACGGTCAGCGCTTTGCCGGTCCGCACCACGCCGTCTTCTCCGAACAGGACGGCCTGCGTCTGCGCGGCGTCACGGACGACGGAGAAGATCACCTCGGAGGCGCCCTCCGCCGCCGCCCGGGGAGAGTCGACGATCGCGATTCCGGCTTCGGCGGCAAGTTCCCGGCGCTGGGGCGAAGGGTCGAATCCGTACACGGTATGCCCGCTCTTGACCAGATTGGCGGCCATCCCGAGGCCCATCGCGCCAAGTCCGATGAAACCAATGCTTTCCGTCATGCCTGCTGCCTTCCTTCGGTCTCGTCGTTCGACTTGGCGGCCGCGATCGGCAGGTCCACGACCAGCACGGATTCCGCCGTCAGGGACAGTTCACGGGCCAGTTTCCCGTGCCGGGCGTCCCGCAGGTAGCCGTCCCGCACCGTTTCGGCGGGGAAACCCATGGTGACCCCGAGGGTGTAGCCGCCGCCGAACGGCTCGGCGCTGACGTCGCTCCCGGCGTAGACTTCGCCGGCGCCCAGGTCGGTGGCGAGCGCGGCGAGCTGGTCGACGATCTGCTCCGCCCGCCACGTCGCGCCGTCTCGCGGCTTGATCAGTACGATGTGGGCCAGCCTCATGCTCTTCACGGCTTCTCGTCCGGCCGGCGGAACGGGCTCACCCGCGGTTCCCCCCGGAATTGCACGGTCTTGTACTCGGTGAATTCCCGCAGGCCCTCCTCTCCGCCCTCGCGCCCGAAGCCGGATTGCTTGACGCCGCCGAACGACAACGCCGGGGAGCCGTCGCTGGTGGTGTTCACCCAGACCGTGCCGGCCTCCAGGCCCCGGCTCATGTCGAAGGCCCGGTCCAGGTCCGTGGTCCAGACGGACTGCGCCAGGCCGTAGGCCGTCCCGTTCGCCAGCGCGAGCGCCTCCTCCTCCGAGCCGAAGGTGGTCACCGACAGGACGGGGCCGAAGATCTCCCGCTGGAACACCGGTGACTCCCGGCCGACGGAGGCGATCACCGTCGGCTCGTAGAACGCGCCGGCCGCGAGCTCGGGGGCATGGGGCGGCCGCCCTCCGGCCAGCACCTTCCCGCCGTTCTCCACACCGGCGAGCACCGCGGCGTGCACCCCGTCGCGGTGCCCGTGGTGGATGAGCGCGCCGATGTCGCTGCGGGGATCGTCGGGCATGCCGACGCGCAGGGCGGCTGCCCGCGAGACGACTTCGGCCGTGAACTCATCGCCGATCGCGGCGTCCACGAGCAGCCGTGCCCCGGCCACGCAGGACTCCCCCTGGTTGGCGAAGGCGCCGAACACCACGGCGTCCGCCGCGGCGTCCAGGTCGGCGTCGGCGAAGACGACATTGGCCGCCTTGCCGCCGAGCTCCAGGCCGACGCGGGTCAGGGAGTCGGCGCAGGCGCGCATCACCTCCCTGCCGACCCGGGTCGATCCGGTGAACGAGACGTAGGAGATCAGCGGGTGGGTGACCAGCGGATGCCCGGCGGCCGCACCGGTGCCGGTGACGACGTTCACCACGCCGGGCGGGAACCCGGCCTCCTCGCACAGGGCGGCGATCTCCAAGGTGCTGCTCGAGGTGAACTCGGAGGGCTTGACGACCATGGTGCATCCCGCCGCGATGGCGTAGGGCAGCTTCTGGAGCAGGATGAGCGCGGGGAAGTTCCACGGCGTGATGATCCCGACGACCCCGGCCGGCTCCCGGGTGGCCAGCACGGTATATCCGGGGGCGAGGCCGGTGTAGGCGTCGCCCTTCGTCGTCCGGGCCAGCGCCGCGGCGTGGCGGACGTGGCCGATGCCCAGCGCCAGATCGCCGCGCGCGAAACGCAGCGGCTTCCCGACCTCCTCGGAGTCCAGGGCGGCCAGCCGGTCGGCGTTCCGTTCCAGCAGCTCCGCGAGCCTTTCCAGCAGCTCGGCCCGTGCCGTCGCGGGGATACGCCGCCAGGAGGCGGCGGCGAACGCGGCGGCGGCCGCGCCGGCCGCGGCGTTCACGTCGTCCGTCGTCCCGGCGGCATACCTGGCCACGACCTCGCCCCTGGCCGGGTCTCGCCGCTCCAGCGGGGGACCGTCGACGCGGGCACCGGCGATGTGGTGCCCGTAGGTGCGCGGGTCCGGAGGCTTCGGCGCGCTCATCGGCTCAGCTCCACGATCTCGGAACCGGCGACGTGCGGTACCTGTCCCTCGCCCGCGGCGACGACCTTCTGCCACTCGGGGTCCTCGCGGAACGCCGACCAGCGCCGGGCCTTGTCTTCTTCGTCCTCGAACTCCAGCATGTAGACCAGTTGCTCGCCCTTGGTCAGCCGGCGGAGCCAGGGGCCGTACGCGGTGATCCCGTGCTTGGCGAACAGCCGCAGGCTGGTGCCCTCGAACTGGTCGAAGAGCGCCGGGGTGTGTCCCGGCGTGATGGTGTAGAAACGCAGTTCTGCGATCATGTGACTACCCTCGTTCGATTTCGCTGGTCTCAGACCGATCGCCTCAGCCCCAGGCGGCTCGGATGTCCTCGACGGGCGCCACCAGGGCGAACCGCCGGTCTGCCGTCAGGAGCGCCGCGGCGTGCAGGTTCATGTCCCACGAGGCGCAGGCGTCGGCGGCGATGGTGACGTAGAAGTCCCGGGAGAACGCCTCCCGGGCGGTGGTGTCGACGCAGACATTGGTCGACACGCCGCAGCAGATCACGCTGTCGCGGCGCAGGCTGCGCAGGATGAGCTCCAGGTTGGTGCCGCTGAAGCCGCCGTAGCGGTACTTCTTGACGATGTGATCGCCGGGCTGGGGCGCCAGCTCGTCGACGATCGCCTGCCCCCACGAGTCGTCAAGGCAGATGTCCTCGGCCGAGTAGCTGGCCCGCGATCTGGCGTCCCGCCACACCGGCGAGTCGCTGGCGCCGGCGGGCAGCGTGGTGTGCTGGCAGTGGATCACCGCGACACCGGCCTGCCGGGCGGCATCGGCGAGCCGGCCGGCCGCCGGCAGGATCTGCTGCGCGGGGCGCACGTCCCGGCCTCCCACCGTGGCAGCCTTGCCCAGCGGGTGGACGAAGTCGTTCGACAGGTCGATCAGGATCAGCGCCGTCCTGTCCGGTCGCAACCGGTCGGCCAGGAGGCCGGGCGCCACTGTGTTCACCGAGTTCATGAGAAGACCTCCATCGCGTATGTCAGCGCGGCCGACCACGGGTCGGCCCCGGGAGGGGCGCCATCCGGCGGCACCTGGCTTGGGGGCACGGGCCGTTCCACGACGAGCCACCGCTCGCCGAGCCGCTCGATCGCCCCGGCCGGGTCCCCCGCCGGCGCGATCAGGCTGTAGAGTCCGCGACGGCCCTCCAGAGCGGTGCCGGGAGCGGTCATGCCCGCACGGGCCAGGGCGGCGGCCTGCAGCCCGTTGAGGGCGGCGCGCCGGTGCTGGAACGTGCCGAGCGGCGACAGCGAGACCGCGGCCAGCCCGGACGCCTGCGTGGCGGCGATGCCGATCGCCCGCGTGATCGCCTCGCTCCCGAGCCCGTCCACACGGGCCGCGGCCGTCGCCGCGCCCACCACGACGGCGGCGCACACCGGATCCCACCCGCCGACCACCTGCCCGTCGAGCGAGTGAAGCATCCGTAGAGCCAGTTCCAGCCCCACCGCCAGCCCCTGTTCCGCTTGGGCACGACCGGCTCCGCCGGTATTCGTGTGGTAGAGGGCCGCGCATGCCACCCAGCGGGCGGCGATGTCCGCCGGGCGCCGTCCGGCCTCGGTGCCCGCAGGCAGCGCCTCGCACAAGGAGGCCACCGCGGCCGTCGCCGCCGGGTCGACCGGTGTCTCGGCCGCGAAACGAGCCATCCGCACGGTGATCGTCATGGGACCGGCACCTCCTGCCGGACCGGCTCCAGCAGTGCCTGCACGGTCCGCGGCTCCGTCTCCCGGCCCAGCCGGGAGACGGCGGCCCAGATGGAGTACGCCTGACCGGGGACGAGCGCCTCCGCCTTGTCGATCAGCTCCTGGTCCGTCAGCGGCCGCAGCAGGCTGCCCCGCGCGTGCGCGACGGGCCACTCGGTGCGGCTGCCGTCCACGACCTCGATCTCCAGCGTGGCGGCATCGCGCGGCATCGCCTCCTCGGGGCACAGCTCGATGCGGGAGCGGAGGCCGGACAGTACCGGATCGGTCGCCGCCGCGTCGCTGAACTCGGCCAGCCCCCCGTTACCGTGGACGAGGCCGGCGGCCACCCCGTGCACCGCCGAGAAGCGAGCCTCGAGCCCGGTCCGTGGATCGAGGCGTCCCATGAGCTCAGGGACGAGGGGATGGCACCGGTAGCGGACGCGGGTGACCTCCGCCGGGTCGACCCCCTGCCGGTGCGCCTGGACGGCGGCGTCGATGCCGGGGTGCGCGACGATGCCGCACGGGTAGGGCTTGAAGGTGTTGGCCGCGAGTTCCCAGCGCGATCCGAACCCGTCGAGCAACTGGTGAGGTTGCCTGCGGTCAGGGGCGAGAGCGCGAAGAAGATCGCCGATGTCGGGGAGAATCCCGCCGGCGCCGGCTGTGAACGTCCCGCGCGCGGCCTCCTCGGCGGCCACGAGTCCGTTGGCCGCCGCCTTGCCCGCGTGGAACGGCTTGACCTCGGTCCCGAATGCCTCCCGGTGGCCGAGGGTCTGCAGGGATGCCAGCCGCAGGGCGTCGGCGAGCCTGTCACGTTCCAGCGCGCCGAGCAGGCCCGCCGTGACCGCGGCGCCGATCACCCCGCAGGTGCCGGTGATGTGCCAGCCGCGGTCATAGTGCTCGGGGCTGACCGCGAGGCCGAGCCTGAGCTGCATCTCGCACCCGAGGGCGAAGGCCGTGAGCAAGTCCGTGCCGGGCACGGCGGCGGACCAGCCCGCCGACCACGCGGCTCCCAGGACGGAGGCGCCGGGATGGATGACGGTCGCCAGGTGAGTGTCGTCGAAGTCGTCCAGGTGCGCGGCGAACCCGGTGAGCAGCGCCGCGTCGGCGGCACGTGCGTACCCTGCGACACCGGGCGCCGCGGGTACGCCGGACGGAGTCGCGAGCGCGCCCGCGAGCCTGGTGACCTGGGGTGAGCGGGACGCCCCGAGAGCGACGGCCAGGACGTTGACCATCGTCCTGCGGGCCGCCGCGGCGGCCTCTTCCGGCAACGGGCGTGCGGCGGCCGCGAGCACCGCCTCGGCGATGTCCTCGTACGCGGGCCCCATCCCTTCGGTCATGTGCTCGGCTCCAGCCAGGTGATGGCACCGAAGGAGAAGGCGAGCTGGGCCAGGCCGGCGGCCGACGCGCCGTGCCAGTGCTCCTCACCCGGCTCGATCCACACGATGTCGCCGGCGGCCACGGGCAGCGGCTCGGATCCGCGACGACCGACGAAGCCGGCCCCTTCCAGGACGTGAATGACCTGGCCGTCGGCGTGCGTGTGCCAGTGGCCGCGCACGTGCGGGTCCAGGCGGATGAGCGCCGTGGTCGCTCTGCCCGTCGGCCCGGCCTGGATCGCGGAGCTGAACGCGGAACCGGAGAAGCGTTCCGGTTCGGGCACGGGTGTGGGATCCCGCAACAGGTCGGTGACGCGGAACAGTCTCATGCCACGACCTCCGTCTGCTGCCGGTCACCGGCCAGGGGCGCGATGGACAGCTCGGTGAAACGCCGCATGGTGTCGACGAGGGCGGTCTCCGCCGGTATGCGTTCCATGCTGGAGGCGCCGAGGAAACCGACCGCGCCGGGGGCGTGGCGCAGCACCTCCTGCGCGTCGCCAGGTGTCGCGATGGGGCCGCCGTGGCACACGACGAGCACGTCGTCGCGGACGGCTTTGGCCGCGTCGTGGATCGCCCGCGTCCGCGCCCCGGCCTCCTCCAGCGACATCGGCGCCGTGGCGCCGATGAGCCCGGCGGTGGTCAGTCCGACGTGAGCCACGACGATGTCCGCGCCGGCGGCGGCCATGGCGCGCGCCTCTTCCTCCGTGCGCACATACGTGGCGGTGAGCAGGTCCTGCTCGCGGGCGACCCGGACCATCTCCACCTCCTTGTCGAAGCCGTAACCGGTGGCCTCCAGATCCGCCCGGACGCTGCCGTCGAGCAGGCACACTGACGGGAAGTTCTGCACTCCGGCGAACCCGAGCTCCTTGAGCTCGCGGAGGAAGAGCGGGATGTTCTTGAACGGATCGGTCGCGCAGACACCGGCCAGCACCGGCGTGCGGCTCACCACGGGAAGGACCTCCGCGGACATCTCCACGACGATGTCGTTGGCGTTGCCGTAGGGCATCATCCCGGCCATCGACCCGCGCCCGGCCATGCGGAACCTGCCCGCGTTGTAGATGACGATGAAGTCGACGCCCGCCTGCTCGGCGCACTTGGCCGACAGGCCGGTGCCGGCGCCCGCGCCGATCAGGGCCCGGCCGGACCGGATCCGGTCGTGGAAGAGCGGGACGTACCGCTGACGGCTCATGGTCAATACCTCCGGTAGGTGGATTTCAGACATCGGACAGGCAACTTCACGAGCCGTGCTCCGACGGGGCGTCCGGCGGCAGCCGGTAGCGGGGACCGCGCTCGATGACCTGGTCGAGCAGGCCTTCGGCGACGACGGTCGTGATCTCTCCCGGGTCCACGATCTTCGCCTTCTGGAAGGAGTACTTGAGCGAAGCCATCACGCGGGGCGACATCAGGTAGGCGCCCGCGACCACGAGCGTGATCGCCTCGTGCAGTCGCGGCGCGTCCGCGGCGAGCCGCTCGACGCTCGCGAGGTCCGGGTCGGCACCCAGCGCCTCGAGTGCCTCCAGCAGTGGCGGGATGAGGTCGGGCCGTGCCCTGGCCACCTGGTCGAGCAGCTCGGCGTGCACACCGGCCTGCGCGGCTGAGGGCAGGCCGGCACCGGCTGGGATGAGCGCGTCGGCGACCTTTGCCAGCCGCTCGCGGGCCGCGGGAGGAACAGGCGAGACGGGGAGATCCGTGCCGTGGGTCGTCATGACGCCACCGCCACATCGCGTCGGCGCGCGACCAGCGCGCGAGCGCACCGGAGCGCGTTCGCCGCGATGGTCGCGGCGGGGTTGACGCCGGAGGACGTCGGAAAGACCGAGCTGTCGAAGACGAAGAGGTTCGGCACGTCGTGGCATTCGCCATACGGATCGACGACGGTGCCGTCCGGGTTCTCGCCCATGACCGTGGTGCCGATCAGATGCCATCCGATGCCCTGCATGATCGGGTTGAGGATCTTCTGCTTGGCCCCCATGGCGTCCAGCACCTCGGACACCCGGTCGAGGTGCCAGGCCATCATCGCCCGCGTGTTGTCCGAGGTCCGGTATCTGATCCGCACACCCGGCACGTCCTGCTCGCCGAGCTCGCCGAGCGTCACCCGATTATCGGGATCGGGAAGGTCCTCGCAGATGACGCCCCAGATGACCGAGTGGCCCAGACGCTCCCGCAGCAGCCTGGTGAACGAACTCCCCCAGACCGATTCGTCGCCCCAGGTCCCCGTCAGCATCATGGACAACGGCGCGCCAGAGGGGATCAGGTTCCACTTGGCGCCGCGAACGAACCCTCGTGAGCGGTCCGTCTCGTAGAACTCCAGGGAGTGCAGGTACTGTCCGAGCGGTCCGCGCCAGGACTCGAGGTCCTCGTCGAAGATCCCGATCGCGTTGCCGAACGGGTGCATCATCAGTCGCCTGCCCACCATGCCGCTGGAGTTGGCGATGCCCGCGCCGTCGGCCGAGTTGAGCAGGATCCGCGGGGTGCCGAGGGCGTTGGCGCACAGGACGACGACACCTGCGTGGATCGTGTGCCGGGCGCCGTTCTCGTCGAGGTATGTCACGCCACTGGCACGGCCCCGGTCGTCGAGGAGGACCTGGTCGACCGTCGCGCGGACCACCAGGCGCACCTGCCCCTTGGACAAGGCCTGCCAGTGGGTGCGGTCCGCCGAGCCCTTCGAGCCGGTCGGGCAGCCGAAGGGGCAGGCGGCCAGCTGCGTGCACGCGTGCAGCGGGCCGTAATCCGCGGTGGCGATCGCGTTGGTCCCCGGCCACCAGTGCCAGCCGAGCTTGTTGAGCGCTTCGGCCCCCCGGCGCCCGACCTTGTTGAGCGGAACGGGCGGGAGGGGTGGCGGGGTCATCGGCGGCAGCGCGGGATTCCCGCCAAGACCGCTGACGGCGAACTGGCGCTCGACCTCGTCGTAGTACGGCTCCAGGTCCCAGTAGCTGATGGGCCAGTCGTCGCCGACGCCGTCGAGGGTGCGGACGCGGAAGTCCGAGGGCAGGAAGCGTTCCCACTGGGCCGCGTACATGACGGTGCTTCCACCCACGCCGTTGTACATCAGGGCGCTGATGTCGGACTCCGTGTCATCGACGCGGTAATCTCCGGCGGCGCGCCGCTCGTTCGGATTCCAGTTCCAGTGCTTGCGCGACACGAGCTCGAAGTCCGCGTGGCCCGCTCGTGCCCGGCTGTAGTCCGGCCAGTCGCCCTGCTCAAGGCAGGTGACCCTCATGCCGGCCCGGGCGAACTCCTGGGCGGCCACCGCCCCGGAAGGTCCGGCTCCGACTATCAAGACATCGCAGTCATCGCGCATGTCCGGCTCCTCTCTTCACTGGGTGGCAATGGCCCGTATTGCGCCGCCGGCGACGTGGCATCGGCCCGCCGAGCGGTCCCCGGCTCCAGGGCCGAGAGCGGAGCGTCTCTGCCGTCACGGCGACCGTACTGCAGTGTATCGCCATTGTCTATATATTGTTTGCAGAACGTTCTGGTGATGCATGCGTGAGGTGTTTCAGGAGCAGTGCGGCCGCCTGATCGCCGAACGCGTGCGAGTTCACCGGAGCCGGGCTCCGCTCGACGGTGACGTGCGGACCGGCGGCATCCAGCAGCGCCCTTTCCAGGGCCTGGTCGGCCTCCGGCCAGTGGAAGACCCCGCCGGGTTCGGACAGGGCCGACAGGCCTCCGGTGGGCAGGAGCACGGTGACCGGGCCTCTCGCCCGGACCAGCTTCTCGCCGAGCTCGGCACCGAGGGCGGTCGCCTCGTCGGGGGTCGTCCGCATCAGCGTCGCGGTGGCGTTGTGCGGATAGAGCCGTCGGTCCCGGTATCGCGCCGGTACCGACTCGGGCGCGCCGAAGTTCACGATGTCGAGTGCCCCGAGGGAGACCACCTGCGGGATGCCCCGGTGGCCGGCGGCGGTCAGCCTGTCCGGTCCCGCACTCGCCACACCACCGATCAGGTTGTCGGCGAGTTCCGTCGTCGTCAGGTCCAGCACCGCGGTCAGCCAGCCGTCCTCGGCGAGTGATTCCAGCGTCCTGCCCCCGATGCCGTTGGCATGGAAGACCAGTACGTCGAGGCCCTTCGACTCGAGCACCTGGCAGGCCCGCGACACACCGACGGTGGTCACCCCGAACATGCTGGCGGCCACCATCGGCGCCTCTCCCGTACGGCGCACCGGGTGGTGCAGCTGCGCGGCGAGCATCGCGATAGCACGTTCCATTACAAAACGGGACAGCGTGTTGAGGCCGGCGATGTCCACGATCGAGGGCACCAGCAGCAGGTCGCTCGCCCCCACGTAGGGACGGGTGTCCGAGGAGGCCATCGTGGTGACGATCATTTTGGGTGTCCCCAGGGGCAGAGACCGGAAGGCGGGTGCCAGCACGCTCAGAGCTCCCGATCCCCCCATGCCGAACGCGGCGTCCACGTCCCCGGCGTCCTGGAGCCCCCGCAGGAGGTGGAGCAGTCCCTCGGACATCGCGTCCAGGGCGGCAGCGCGATGGGGAAGCCCGGCGATCTCCGGCAGGGTGCGCCCGGCGGCGCGTGCCACCTCGGTACGCGTGATGTCGGGACTCGTCGCCGGTCTCCCCCGGATCCCCGTGTCGATCAGCAGCGGACGCAGGCCCACGTCGACCAGCAACTCCTGGACGAAGGCGTACTCCGCTCCCTTGGTGTCCAGTGCGCCGGCCAGGACCACGTACGTCATCGCGACCTCCGGCGGCGAGCACGACTGTCTCCCGCGGCCGTGATGGCGCCGGTCGCCGGCGGCCGTGCTCCGCGGCTCCGATCATGCTTCATAGCGTGCGCTCCAGGATCAGTGTCGGCTGCTCACCTCGGCGTTTCTTGATCACCGCCGTTATCGAGATGGCGATGATGGTCACGATGTAGGGCAGCATCAGGACGAACTGCGGCGGCAGGGTGCCGTTGAAGTCGAGCTGCGACTGGATGCCGAAGGCCGCGGCGAACCCGAAGAACAGGGCCGCGACCGAGACTCCGATCGGCGCCACGTTGCCGAGGAGGACCGCCGCGAAGGCGAGGTAGCCGCGCCCCTGAGTGATGTTGTCGGAGAAGGACTGCACTCCGGCCAGAGACAGTTCCGTGCCGGCCAGGGCGCACAGGAACCCGCCGATCTGCAACGCCGCCAGCCGGTAGCGATCCACCGGCACGCCCGCGCTGCGGGCCGCGAAGGGATCGCTGCCGCAGGCACTCAGCTTCAGACCGGCCCGGGTCCGCCTGATCGACCACCAGGCGATCCAGGTGAGAGCGATGGCGGCGAAGGTCAGCACCGACAGGTCGCCCAGCGGCGCCAGCGGTCCGGTGAGCCCGGACAGCGGCTGGGGAAGGCCGATCGGCGACTGGACGGCGGCCTCGGAGCCGAAGACCACCACCAGCGCGTACCCCGTGGCTCCGGCGGCGGTCAGGGACAACCCCAGACCGACGATCATCACGTTCGCCTTGAAGTAGGTGATGAGCAGCCAGAACAGGAGCGACAGGGTCAGGTTCACGACAATGGCGGCGGCGAGCGCGAGCGCGATCGAGCCGGTCTCGATGGCGGTGGCGGTGGCGACGAACGCACCGCTCACCATGAGCCCCTCGAGCCCCAGGTGGATGACGCCGCTGCGCTGCGCGTACATCCCCGCCAGTGCCGCCAGCCAGATGGGCGTCGCCGCCTGCAGACAGGTCACGATGAAGTCACCCATGAGCGCTCACCGTCTCGCTTTCGCTAGGTGTCTTGTCGGTCCGCGCGGGAGTGGGACCGCGGGAAGAACGGCGGGCCAGGATGGCGGGCAGCGCCGACACCGTGATCCACACGGCCACCATGCCGTTGAGCATGTCGAGCCCCGCCTGCGGCAGGTCGTTCACGATGGGGAGATAGAGCGTGGCCGCCCGCAACCCGCCGAAGAACAGCGCCGCCAGGAGCATGCGCACCGGGCCGAAGGCGCCGACCAGCGCCACGATCACTGCCATGAAACCGACCTGTGGCGAGAATCCGGCACGGAGACTTCCCGCCGGGCCGAACACCTCGACCGCGCCGGCGAGGCCCGCGGCCGCGCCGCTGAGGCCGAAGACCACCAGACCCACCCGGGACGCCCGGATGCCCATCCACTGCGCCATCACCGGGTTACGGCCCACGAGCCGGATCTCCAGGCCGAGCCGGGTACGGCTGTGGAGCATGATGGCCGCGACCACCAGCACGGCGCAGATGACGAGCAGCGCCAGGGACACCCCGCTGCCCCCGCTGAGGCGGAACGTGGGGGAGAGCATGTCGGTCGTGGCCGCCTGGCCCGAGCCGTCACGGTTCTTCAACGGTCCGGTGCAGATCCATTCCAGGACGAGCACGGCGATGAAGTTCATCATCAGGCTGGTCACGACCTCGTCGGCGCCCAGCCGGGTTCGCAGGAACCCGGGTATGAGCGACCAGAGCATCCCCAGCGCGATGCCCGCGGCGAACGCGGACGGGACCACCACCAGAGCGGGGCCGTCGTGCCACGCCAGGCCCACCGCCAGGGAACCGATCGCCCCGACGTACATCTGCCCTTGGGCGCCGACGTTGAAGTAGCCCGCCTGAAAGGTCAGGCCGACCCCCAGCGCGATGATGAGCAGGGGGATGGCCCAGCGCAAGGTCTGCGTCCACGCGGCCGCCGAGCCGACGCTTCCGTCGATCGCCCCGTTGAGGATTTCCCCCACGGAGTAGCCGGACAGGCCGAATATGCCGAGGGCCAGCAGCAGGGACACCGCGACGACCGCCACCGGGCGGGCCGCCTCCAGTCTGGACAAGTGCTTCATCCCTCGTCTCCCCCCACCATGGCGGCTCCTACCCGCTCGACGTCGAAGGGTCGCTCGAAGGCGGCCACCACGCGGCCGGCGAGCATGACCAGCACCCGGTGGCAGACCTCGAACATCTCCTCCAGGTCGGCGCTCACGACGAGGACGGCGGCATCGGCGGCCGCCGCGCCCACCAGCGCCGCTCTGACATCCCTTGCCGCCGCGATGTCCAGCCCGCGTGTGGGGTGGGCCGCGATCAGGACCCTGAGGTCGTCGGTGACCTCCCGGGCGAGGATGGTCTTCTGGACATTCCCTCCAGACAGGCTCCCCGCCTGCTGTTCCTCCGAGCGGTAGCTCACTTTCCAGCGATCCAGCGCCTCCTTGCACTGCCGCCGGAGCGTTTTCGGCCAGATGATCCACCCGCTGCGGCCGCGACGCGTCGCGACGTGGTTCTCCCAGAGGCTGCTGGAGAGGCTGACCCCTTCCACGTTCCGCTCGAACGGGATGACACGCAGGCCACGGCCGCGCCGCTCGCGTACGGAGGCTTCGGAGACATCGGCCTCGCCCAGCCAGATCGACCCGCTCCGCGCGGCCGTCACCCCGACGATCGCCTCGACGAGGCTTCGCTGACCGTTGCCCTCGACTCCGGCGATGCCCACGATCTCGCCCTGCCGGATCTCCAGCGAGACATCGACGGCGCTCGCGTCGTGCGCGCTCGACCGGGCGCTCAAACCTGCCGTTCTCAGCTCGACAGGAGCGCTGGACGCGGGTTCGTGGGCGGACGGCACGTCCTCGATGGACGCGCCGCCGATGATGGCGCGAGACAGTGACGCGGGGTCGAGGTCACCGATCGGCGTGGGTTCGATGATCAGCCGGCCGGCCCGCAGCGCGGTGGCGGTGTCCGCGACCCCGAACACCTCCTGCATCTTGTGGAGCACGACGATGACGCACATGCCCTCCGCGGCGAGCCCGCGCAGCCTCTCGAAGAGCCGGTGCATCGCGGGCGGCGGGAGCACCGCCGTCGGCTCGTCGAGAATGAGAACGCGGGGATTGGAGGCAAGGGCGCGGGCGATCTCGACCGCCTGCACCGTCTCGATGGGCAGGCGGCCGATCACCGCGTCGGGGTCGACGTCCGTGCCGGCGCCCGCGAGCAGCGTCTCCGCCCTGCGGCGCAGCCGCGTCCGGGAGAAGGCGCCGAGAAGCTGCGGCCCGTCGTTGAACAGCTCGAAGCACTGGGCCACGGTGAAGTCGGCGGGGAGGGCGAAGTGCTGGTGCACCAGCTCCACCCCGTGGCGCCTGGCCTCGCCGACGCTCCCGCCGGAAAGCAGGTCCTCCCCGACCTGAACCGTGCCGCTGAGAGGTTCGACGAGGCCGGCCAGAACGCGGGCGAGAGTCGTCTTGCCGGCGCCGTTCTGGCCGACGAGGGCGTGTACCCGCCCCGGAGGGAACGTCGCCGTCACGCCGTCGAGGGCCCGGAAGTCCCCGAACTCGACCGACACGTCAGCGCACGTCAGGACGGCGCCCTCACGGGAACGAGGCTGTCCGGAAACCGGCTGGGCGGCCGTGGGGCGGTACGGATGGGTTTCGGATCGCGCGGAGGACATGCCGCCCTCAGACGGGGTCGGTGTTGAAGGGGACATCGATGGTGCCCTGGATGATCTTCTGCTTGACGCTCTCGACCGATGCGAACGCCTTGGTGACCCCGGCGGCCGTCTCGCCGGTGGACGCGAGCTGCTTCGCCGGGTCCAGGAACGTTCCGCCGTCGGCGAGCCCTGCCACGGTCTCGCCGGGCTTCCACGTTCCCGAGTCGATGGTCAGAACGTTCCTCGCCATGGTGCCGCCGTAGTGCTGGGACGCCACAGCGATCACGCTGCCGGCCGTCTCGGGGCTTTCGTCGTTGTCGTAGATGACATGGGTTTTCGCCTGATCGGCGGCTTTGACGACCCCGAGGGAAGAGCCACCCGCGTAAGCGAGCACCACATCGACCTTGTTGTTGAACATTGTCTGCGCGATCTGCTGCCCCTTCACCGGGTCCCCGAAGGAGCCGACGAACGCGCTCTTGACAGTGATGTCGGTACGGGTGGCCTTGGCGCCGGCCTGATAAGCGTGGAAGTCGGCATACAGCGCGGGAAGGGCCGTTCCGCCGATGAACCCGATGACCCCTGTCTTGGACACGGTCGCGGCCAGCACACCGGCCAGGTAGGACGGCCCCTGCGTGTCGAAGGTGACAGTCTGCACGTTCGGGATCGTGGGCTTGTACGCATCGGCGTAGACGTGCACGAACTTGGTATCGGGGAACTCGGGGGCGACCGTTTTCAGCGGCTGGATGAACTCCGAGAAGGCCACGACGATCACAGAAGCCCCTGATCGGGCCAGGTTGCGAAGGGTGGACTCGTGAGAGGACGGGTCCGTGGCCGCGATGGACCGCGTCGAGTACCCCGCCGCCTTCAGCTTGTCGAGTCCCGCGATCAGATTGTCCGTCGGGCCGCCGTCCCCCGCCTTCTGCGGCGTGACGAGCGCCACCGTCTTGCCCGCGCCCGCCGCCTCACCGCCGCCTGCGGCATTCGCCGCACCGCCGCCTCCAGCGGTTCCGCAACCGGCGAGCGCGAGACCCGACACCAGAGCCCAGACGGCAAGGAGGTGGCGGCCAAGCTTGGTTCCTGTTTTGACACTCATAACAGGCTCCCATCTGTGGGGAGAAGGGGAGATCTCCGACACGGTCTGCGCTTCCGCTCGGTCGTCTCTCGTGGTTTCGGCCGAACATATCCCCCTATTCAGGAAATGTCCAGAAAGCATCACCAGAACGTTCCGGTGATACATGTAATGACACTTGGCCGGCCGCTGGCGCCCGAGCGGGATCGGACCACTGCGCACCCGTCTTCACCTGGCAATCGTCGACACGGGCTACTCCCGCAAGACCGTCCGCATCCCTACGCGGGGCGGCGTTCCCGTGGCGATTCCGGACGTGACGATCACTGAGCCCTCGTCTCGCGTTCGCCGATGCGGAGATCGTCCAGGTGGTTCCTGGCAAGGCGGAGACGTGTTGTGTGCGACGACGGCGACGCGGCGCCTGGACGGCCGCAGCAGGCAAAAGGCTTGACGAACCGGGCCCTGGCATCCCGATCCGCTGATCCGTCCATGGTTGACGGCAGGAGCCCACGCGACCCGACGTCGCGGGTTTTCGCTACGGAGACAGACCCGTACGCGAACGGTCCGTCACCCGGGCGCGCGGCCGGACCAGGATGAGAGATCTACGGCGCGATGCGTATCCGCTCACCGTCGAAGGACGCGGTCGTGTCCAGGTCCGCCGACTCGCGGATGAGCCGGTCGGCGATGCGTCGGCTGTTCTCGGGATCAGCCAGAACAGGCAGCCCAGCATCATTCGTCATGATCGGTACCAGGGACACGCGCAGGTTACGCCTCTCGTCTGATTCGACGACCGAGACGAACGCGTCCCGGCTGAAGGCGTTGTAGATCGCTTCGATTTCCGGAGAGATACCCTCTCTCGGCTGCTGCGCGACAAAATTGCCCGGACTGTAGACGATGACCTTGCCCCGATAGAGCTCCACTCCCTGGGGGGCGTGAACATGGTGCCCCAGGACGATGTCGGCACCCGCGTCCACGAGCCTGTGCCCGAGGACCCGCTGATACTCGGCACGGGCACCGCCGAAGCCGAAGCCCCAGTGGATGGTGACGACAAGCACGTCGACGGCGTCCCGGAGCCGGTCTACGCAGCTCAGCACCCGCTCCTGATCGTCAGCCCGGACACGGGTGCGGATCACTGGCGGCACTCCGGGCTCCTCCAGCTGGAACTCTCCGTTCACCACCCACTCGGTGTCCACGTGGACAGGCGAGATACCGGGCTTCGACGGGCCTGCCGCCGCGCCCAGCGGCAGGAGGCAGGACCAGGCGAGTATGCCGATGACGCACCCATCGACATTCACGATGGCCGGCTCCTGCGCGAGTGCCAGGTTCCCACCCGCGCCGACAGGTGTCACGCCGATCGAGCGCAGTCCCGCGAGGGTGTCGTCCAGGGCGTCCCACCCGTAGTCTGAGCTGTGGTTGTTGGCCAGCGTGGCAACCCGGAGATTGAAGGCGGAAAGCTCCCGGACGAGTTCCGGACGTGCTCTGAAGTTCAGGATCCGATCCGAGGGATGCCCCCGGTCGGAGAAGGGGAGCTCGACGCTCGACAGTACGCATGGCGATGTCCCGAGCAGGTCCTGAAGCGCGGTGAGGCCCGGATCGGCGGGCACCTCGTCGAGTGATTTGGTGAGCACGATGTCCCCTGTGGCGGCCAAGAGTAGCGTCACGTGTCGATTCCCTTCGTGCGCCGGGGTGGGATGCCCACCGCGGGGCGGTCTCAGGGGCTACCAGAGCGACGCGACCAACGCCCTTGACGGTCATCAGTCAGCCGGACCGATGGGCGGCGCTGCGGCCCCGATCAGGGAGGCTGTCATGGCGGCAATATGTTGTCAATACACTAGGCATACAATCGCGACAGACCCCCTTCCCGGTGGCGAGGGACGCCCAGCCGAGCTCCAGGACCCGGAGTTTCTTGGCAGAGATAACAGAGATCATCAAGAGATGCTGGTAAGATGTATGCGTGATGCTTGAGGTACAACGTCGACTGACCGCCCTCCGCGACACGTCCGGCAACGGCCGCCCGCTCTACGAGCGCGTGGCGCACGAACTGGCGGAGGCCATCCGGCTGGGCGAGTTGCAGCCCGGCGAGCGCCTGCCATCCGTACGCCAGCTCGCCACGGACGTCGGGCTCAGCGTCACGACGGTGATGAGCGTCTACACGCTGCTCGCCGACAGCGGGCTGGTGTACGGCGAGGCCGGTCGCGGGACGTTCGTCAGCGAGACGCCCAAGGGGGACAACAACCTCCACGCGCCCCGGGCGGCGGAGCACACAACCGCTCGTCAGGGCAGCGCGTGGCGACGGCTGGTCCTGGCACAGACCGAGGCGCGGCTCAAGCAGAGCTTTCCATCGGCCGACGATGTCATGCGCGGAGGTCCGGACCTCCGGTTGCTCCCCCTGGACGTGATCAGGCAGGCCTTCCAGGACGTCTCTTCCCGCTTGCAGGCCCACGACCTCGAGTACCCGTCCACGCTCAGCATCGAGCCTCAGCTCGCCCAGGCACTCAGCGGCAAGCTCCTCGCCGACGGACTGCACGTGGATGCGGACGACATGCTGGTCGCCAGTTCGACCCAGCAGTTCCTCGCCCTGCTGGCCATGCTCCTGCGCCAGCGTTCTCAGGACGAGCCCGTTCTCGTCGCGATCGAGGAGCCGGGCTACCAGACCGCCATGGACACTTTCGAGGTCCACGGGCTGGGCCTTGTGCCCATGAGACTGGACCAGTGCGGGGCCACCGTCGACGGGCTCCGGGCCGCGCTGGAGTCAGGTGTCGCGGCCGTCTTCCTCACTCCCCGCGCTCAGAGCCCGACGGGCTGCAGTTGGACCGCGGAACGCCGACAGGCTCTCGCCGACGTCTTGGCCTCCTACCCAGACGTATGGATCATCGAGGATGACCACTTCGCCGAGGCGTCCACCTCACACCCAGGATCCTTGTACGCCGACACACGGCTACGGGACCGTGTCGTGTATCTCAGGTCGTTTTCCAAGTCCATCGCGCCCGACCTGCGGCTGTCGGTGGCCGTCGCCAGGCCGCCGATCCGCTATTCGCTCATGATATCGAAGTCCTTCACCGACGGATGGACGTCCCGGACCTCTCAACGCGTGCTCGCGGCAGTGCTGGCGGACCCCCGGACCGAGAACGCCCTGCTGCACGCTCGCACCGAGTACGCACGCCGCCGGACCGCGGTTCGCGAGGCGATCCTGAGCATGGGCGCATCCCAGGGGCTGGACCTGTCCATCCCCGAAGTCGGCCCCGACGGGCTGCATGTCTGGGTCACCCTGCCCAGAGGATGCGACGCCGACAGAGTGGCCGAGGCCGCGGCGCAGCGCGGCTTTCTGCTGGCCGCAGGGCAACCGTTCTTCGCGACTCCCGGTAACCAGCGTCATCTCAGGCTCAACGCGGGTGCCATCGCCCCCGAGGCCGCCCCGAAGGTCGCCACCGTCATTCACGATGCCATCGTGAGTGTTCTGGGCCAGCCCACCGCACTGCTCACGCCCTGAGCCCGTAAGTAACCAAGCACCTTTATTGACGTTCTCGGTTCTCCTGCCGCCAGCGGACCTCCTGGTGGCGGGGTGGGCTCAGACGCAACCGAGGGCCGGACCGAAGCGGGGCCATGACAGCAACTGAGCAGTGGTGGCCACTGTGTCGTGGATCCGGAGGCTTCTGCTACAGATAGGCGGCGACCAGCTCGGCGAACTCCTCAGGGGTGACGATCCGCACCCCGAGCTGCTCGGCTTTGGCCCGCTTCGAGCCCGCCTTCTCCCCGGCTACCAGGAGTGACGTTCGGGCTGAGACGCTCGACGACGATTTACCCCCGGCCCGCTCGACCAGCTCGTTGACCTCGTTGCGCGACAACGCGGCCAGCGGTCCGGTCATCGTGCCGGTCACCACCACGGACATCGATGCCAGCGAGAGCTCGGCCGTCTCGGCCGTCTCGGCCGATGCCTCGCCGGATGCCTCGCCCGCCGCGGGCGGCGTGGCGCCGGGCTCGGTCATGCTCACCCCGGCCTTGCCGAGCTTGTCGATGAGCGGCGCGAGCTCGATCAGCTCGGCCACGACGACCGGCGCCTTCTCCGGCCCCATGCCCTCCACCTGCTGGATCGCCTCCGTGCCGGCCGCCCGGATGTTGTCCATGGTGGCGAAGTGGCGGGCGATGCGGCGGCTCATGGAACGCCCGGTGCCGCGCACGCCCAGCGCGCAGAACACCCTGCTCAGCGGTTGGCCCTTGGCCCGCTCGATGGCGGCCAGCAGGTTGTCGGTGCTGGTCTCGCCCATCCGCTCCAGACCGAGCAACTGCTCGCGGGTCAGGAAGAACAGGTCGGCGAAGTCGACGATCAGCCCGGCGTCGAGCATCTGCTGGATCCGGTTTTCCGCGAGGCCCTCGATGTCGAGGGTGTCACGGCCGACGGCGTAGGCGATGGAGGCGATCGCCCGGCACTGGCGCCCGCGCACGCACCGCCAGCGCTCCTGCGAGGCGTCGATGGCGTCCCCGCACGACGGGCAGACCTGCGGGATCTCGATCGGCCGCTCGTCGCCGGTGCGCAGGTGCACCACCGGGGCCTCCACGCGCGGAATGACGTCGCCCGCCTTGTAGACGACCACGCTGTCGCCGAGCATCAGGCCACGCCTGGCGATGTCGGCGGCGTTGTGCAGGGTAGCGTAGGTGACCTTGCTGCCGTCGAGCTCGACCTCCTCCAGCACCGCGCGCGGCGCGATGATCCCGGTGCGCCCGGTGTTCCACTCCACGCCGAGCAGCTTGGTGATCTTCTCGGTGGCGCGCAGCTTGTAGGCGATCGCCCAGCGCGGCGCCCGCGAGCTGAATCCGGCCTGCGCCTGGTCGGCCGCCAGATCGCACTTGATCACGATGCCGTCGATGCCGAACGGCAGCTCCGGCCGGGCCGCCGCGATCTCATCGATGCGCTCCTGCACCCGCTCCAGCGTTTCGGCCACGATCCCGGCGACGGGCGTGGCGGCGGTGGTCTGCACCCCTTGCGCGACCGCCCACCCCATGACCTCGCTGTGCGGCAACTCGCGCAGCCGCACGGCCAGCTCGGCGGTGTCGTCGGGCTGGGGCAGCGCACCGTAGCCGAAGAACGTCAACTCGCACACGTAGGGCCGGTCCTGCGCGCGCAGCGTGCCGGCGGCAGCGCTGCGTGGGTTGGCGAACGTGGTGCCGTCGTGCGCCTGACGCTTGGCGCACGCGTCATCGAACTGCGAGGCGGTCATCATGACTTCACCGCGCAACTCCACGGTGACCGACTCGGCCAGCCGGTCGGGCAGCCCCACGATGGTGCCGATCGCGTGGGACACGTCCTCGCCCGCCGTGCCGTCACCTCGCGTGACGAGCTGGACCAGGCGGCCGTGCCGGTAGCGCGCCGAGATCGCCAGGCCGTCGAGCTTGGGCTCCACGCTCCACGCCGTGACCGGTCGGCCGAGCCTGCGCTCCAGCGAGGTGGCCCAGTCGGCCAGTTGCTCGGCGCCGAAGACGTTGTCCAGGCTCAGCATGGGCACGGTATGCGGCACATCCCCGACCACCGCCCCGCCCGCCACCTTCCCGGTCGGCGAGTCGGGCAGCACCTGGTCGGGATGCTCGGCCTCATATGCCTCGATGCCGCGGACCAGCCGGTCGTAGTCGTCGTCGTCGAGCGTGGAGGTGCCGTCGGCGTAATAGGCGGCGGCGGAGTCGACAGCAAGCTGCACGGCTTCGGCGTAGGCCGTGTCGTCGGCCAGGACGGTGATCGGGGGCGCGTCGGTCATAAGGTCATCATGCCGGTTGGCACCGACAATTCCGCGCCCGAGATCTGGGGCCTGAGCTGCGATTGAACCGACCCGCCCGCATCCGCCTCATCGGCGCCGTACCGCGCCCGGTCGGGCCCGCGGCTCTCGCGGACGCCGCGACGCCGATCAGTTCGGGACAGCCGAGCCGACCGCCCGGTCCGGGACAGCTCAGTCCGGAACAGCCGAGCCGGCCTGCGCGTCCATCCGGCCGGCGGGCAGGTCGCGCAGGCGGCGCAGCGGGCTCGCCAGCAGGATGAGGCCGCTCAGCGCGAAGACGCCCAGCATCACCCACAGGGCCGCGCGCACCGAGAACGCCTCGGCCAGCGTGCCCGCCAGCAGGGCGCCGAGCGGGATGGCGCCGAAGTTGACCACCTGAATGCTGGTGCTCACCCGGCCCATCAGCTCGCCGGGCACGTACGACTGCGTGAACCCGCTGAAGATCACGTTCCCGGCGACGATCCCCCCGATGATCGTGACGCTGGCCGCCACGAACAGCACCAACCCGACACCACGGTCCGCGCACGCGATCAGCAGACCCAGCGGCGCCAGCCCGGCCTTGCCGAGCAGGACGGCCCGCGCGCTGCCCAGCCGGGCCGCCAGCGGCCGGGCCGCGAAGGCCCCGGCGACGCCGCCCGCACTGGTGGCCGCGAGCAGCGCGCCGGTCGCACCCGCGGACAGGCCGATGTCACCGACCAGGAAGACCACGAGCAGCGACTGGTAGCCGGTCAGCGCCAGGTTGGCCACGCAGCCGTAGATCATGTTGCCGCGCAGCAGCGGGTCGCCCACCACCGTGCGCAGCCCGTCCCTGATCTCGCTGCGCAGCCGCCGCCGGGGCCGCGGCTCGACGATCTCGACGTGCCTGACGCGCATCAGGCAGAGCGCCGAGACGGCGAAACTCACCGCGTCCACCACCAGACCGCCGAGCGCGGAGGCGAACTGGGCGAGGAGCCCGGCGACGCCCGGCCCGGCCAGGTTGGCCACCTGCTCGCTGCCCTGCAGCTTCGCGTTGGCCTCCAGCAGGTCGCCGCCCTCGACCAGCGACGGCAGGTACGCCCGGTAGGCGGTCGCGAAGAACACCTTCGCCGTCCCCGCGACCAGCGCGACCGCGACGAGCTGCCCGGTGGTCAGGACGCCGAACAGGGCCGCGGCCGGAACGCTGAGGAAGGCCGCCATCGACACCCAGTCGGCGGCGAGCATCACCCTGCGCCGGGAGAGCCGATCGACCCAGGCCCCCGCGGGCAGGCCGACCAGCAGCCACGGTAACCAGACGGCAGCCGCCAGCACACTGACGGCGAACGCGGAGGCGTGCAGCACGGTCACCGCGACCAGGGGCAGCGCGACACCGGTGACGGCGCTGCCCAGGCTGCTGGCGCTCTCGCCGATCCACAGCAGCCGGAAGTCACGCTGCCGGAGCAGGCCGAACCTGGGCTTGGTCAGTGTCTCGGCCGTCATGGCTGCCCCGGGACGCCACGGGCGAAGGTGAAGACGGTGGCGCGTTCCTGGCCGTCGTCGGGGATGTCGCGCTCGGCCCATTTGTCCATGACGGCGATGATCTCGGCGGCGAACTGCGCCAGCTCGTCGTCGGTCGCCTGGATCCAGGTCTCGGCGGAGAACGGGCCGCGCTGCCAGCGTTCCTGCTCGGACTGGGGCTGGTCGGCCCAGCGTCGTACGTGGCCGACCTGTCGTTCCAGGTTGAGCGACTCCAGGGCGCGGGCGATGGCCTCGCCCGCCGCGTCCTCGGCGAAGTCCGCGGAGGACCAGCAGAGCTTCCCCGAGGTACGCCGCCACCAGCGCTCGCGCCGGTCGCGGGCCAGCTCGGGCGCCTCCTCTATCAGGCCGGCGGCGGCCAAGGCGCGCAGGTGGTGGCTGACGTTGCCCACCGCCTCGCCCGTGGTCTGGGCGAGCGCGCTCGCGGTGCCGGGGCCATTGAGCTTCAACAGGTCGAGCAGGCGCCGGCGCACCGGATGCGCCATGGCTGCGAGCACCCTGGAGTCGGTGATCTGGGACATGGCGCCACCTTAGATCCACAAGAGCTGTTGTGCAACAACTCTTGTACTTCAGATGCAGGGACCACATCGCGGCCACCGGCTGGAGCGGGCGTCGAGCGCGAAAACCTTCTGCGAGATTTTCCAGCTCACCTGTCGATCCGGGTCATCACGGTTCGTGTGAAGGGTAGGACGCCGGCACGAGGCCGGCGCCGGCCCAGGCAGGAGCTCGCCATGAAGATCGTCGTGACCAGCAGCGTGATGATCGCCACCAATCAGAGGAAGGCGTGATGACCGAGTACCTGCTCAGCGTGTACCAGCCGGACGGGCCCCCACCGCCGCCGCCGGTCCTTGACAAGATCATGGACGACCTCGAGACGCTGAACCAGGAGCTGCGAGCCACCGGCGCGTGGGTGTTCAGCGTGGGCCTGTACCCACCGAGCACGGCCACCGTGGTCCGCGCCGGGGACGGCGACGTGCTGATGACCGACGGCCCCTTCACCGAAGGCAAGGAGCACGTCGGCGGGTTCACCGTGATCGAGGCTCCGGACCTGGACGCGGCGCTGGTCTGGGCCGGCAAGATGGCCCAGGCCAGCACCCTGCCCATCGAGGTCCGCCCTATCCGATGAAACGTCCTATCCGATGACGCCGGATGTCGAGGGCGTGTTCCGCGCGGAGTACGGGCGCGCCGTATCGGTCCTGGTCCGCGTCTTCGGCGACATCGACATCGCCGAGGAGGCGGTCCAGGACGCCTTCGGCGAGGCGGTCAAGCGGTGGCCGTCCACCGGCCCGCCGCCCAGCCCCGCCGGTTGGATCATCACCACCGCCCGGAACCGGGCCATCGACCGGCTGCGCCGCGAGGCGACCCGCGACCGGCGTCACGCCGAGGCCGCCCTGCTGCGCGCCCGCGACGAACCGCCCGAGGAGGGCCCCGTGCGCGACGACCGGCTCCGCCTGATCTTCACCTGCTGCCACCCCGCGCTGGCCACCGCCGCCCAGGTCGCGCTCACCCTGCGACTGCTCGGCGGCCTGTCCACGGCGGAGATCGCGCACGCCTTCCTGGTCCCGGAACCGACCATGGCCCAGCGCCTGGTCCGCGCCAAAGGCAAGATCCGCGACGCCCGCATCCCGTACCGCGTACCCGCCGACGCCGACCTCCCCGCCCGGCTGCGGTCCGTGCTGGCCGTGGTGTACCTGATCTTCAACGAGGGATACACCGCCAGCTCCGGCGATCGGCTGACCCGCGAGGACCTCGCCGCCGAGGCGATCCGGCTGGGCCGCCTGCTGGCCGCGCTGATGCCCGACGAACCCGAGGTTCTCGGGCTGCTCGCGCTGATGCTGCTGATCGAGTCACGGCGGGCCACCCGGACCACCCCGGACGGCGACCTGGTACTCCTGGCCGACCAGGACCGGGCCCGCTGGGAGCACTCCCTGATCGCGGAAGGCCAGGCCCTCGTCCGAGCCTGCCTACGGCGCGACCGGCCCGGTCCGTACCAGATCCAGGCGGCGATCAACGCGGTGCACAGCGACGCGCCGTCGGCCGCCGCCACCGACTGGGGGCAGATCCTCCAGTTGTACGACCAGCTTGCCGCCCTGTCCCCGAGCCCGGTGGTCGCGTTGAACCGGGCGGTGGCGGTGGCCGAGGTCAACGGCCCGTCGGCGGCACTGGCCCTGGTGGACACGCTCGACCTCGACGATTTCTACCTGTATCACGCGATCCGGGCAGACCTGCTCCGCCGCCTGGGCCGTGGTGCGGAGGCGGCGCGGGCGTATGAGGCGGCCATCGCACGCAGCGGCAACGCGGCCGAACGCGCTTTCCTGCGTCGTGCGGCTCTGGCGGTGGCTCCCACGCCTCCGCCGTAGCGGGGGTTTTCAGGGAGGCCACGGCCGGCGATGCGCCGTTACGGCGCCGAGCCCCGTGCGGGTCAGAGGCCGTCCCCCTGGAGGCCATCGACCATGTACGGCGGGTGGCGCCGACCAGGCTGTGCCGTACAAGAAAGATCAAGGGTGTGGAGTGCGGAGGTCAGTCGTTACGTGGACGAAGCGACCACGGCGGGTGGGGAGCACGGAGATCAGGTCGCCACGTGAACGAAGTGACCACGGCGGGTGGGGAGCACGGTGGGGCACGCATCGGGCTCGTCGAGCCCGTCGAGGAGGATCGCGGCGAGCTGGCGGCGCTGGGAGCTGGTCAAGGTCATGGGCAGCACGATGGGCATCAACTCGATGGCGTCGCCGGGCAACTCGCGGACATGACAAGGCAGGAGGAGAGAGGTGTGAAGCACTCCCCCACTATCGCAGCCGCCACCGACAGATCATGGCGACTTGGTCTCACCGAGACCTGAGCGAAGCCTCTCCGACTCCTGCGGGACACGATTACCGCTCCTGACCTCGGGTAACAGCACCAGGACAAGGGGGAATCATGATCAGAATGCTCCACAAAACAGGCATCAAGTCCAGCCATATGTACGCAGCCGGCGTCGCGTCGATCGCCGCGTCCTTGGCGTCCTGGATGATGTCGAGGAACTACGAGCAGACCGGGTATGACCGGGCGGACCACTGGGGGATCTTCATCGGCCAGTGGGCGCCCACGTTCTTCGCGCTGGGAATCGCGCTCCGCATAGAGGAGACGCACGCGGATGTCGAAGAAGAGGCGAAGGTCGAGATGTTCGACCGCGCGTCCGGCGGCGTCCGCGAGCGGGCGCACGCCCGCACCTGACGCGGACGCGCAGCGAGCCGGACACACGCCCGGACCCGGCGAACAACCGCGGGCCGGCACGTAGCGAACCAGCCGCAGGCCGGCACGCACTGAACCGACCCGCAGGCCGGCACGCACTGAACCAGCCGCAGGCCGGCACAGAACCGAACCGGCCGCAGGTCGCCTCTCATGGACGCGGCCTGCGGCCCGATCGCCGAGAGAGGTCGGCGAAAGGTCGCGAGAGGCCAGCGAGATACTCCGTCAGAGGTCTAGCGGGCTTCGGCGGAATACTCCGCCAGGCGCTTGAGCGGCTCGTCGGTCAGCCTGAACATCGTCCACTCGTCCATCGGCACGGCGCCGAGCTTGCGGTAGAACCCGATGGCCGGCTCGTTCCAGTCGAGCACCGACCATTCGAGCCGGTGATAGCCGCGTTCGGCGCAGATCCCGGCCAGCTCGGCCAGCAACGCCTTGCCGTACCCGGAGCCGCGCGTGCCGGGACGGACGTACAGGTCCTCCAGGTAGATCCCGTGTGTCCCCCGCCAGGTGGAGAAGCTGAGGAACCACACGGCGAAGCCGGCCACCTCGCCGTCGTGTTCGGCGATGTGCGCGAACACGGCGGGTTCGGCGCCGAAAAGCACCTCGCGCAACTGCGCCTCGGTCGCCCGCACCTCGTGCGGGGCCTTCTCGTACTCGGCCAGCTCGTGCACGAGCTGGAGCATCGCGGGGACATCGTCAATGGTGGCACGGCGAATCATGGGCCTCAGCGTAATGCGGGGAGGCAAATCCCAGAACCGGTTGCAGTCATTATGGCGCTTAGAGACCCGATGTTTTTTGCGCAATAACCTCTCGATCTGGAGGTTTCCAAATCCTATCCCTTGTCACATCCGACCTTTGAGCCTAGCTTGAGCGTCAGGTCTGCAACCGACTGTCAGGCAGGAGCACCCCCCATGAGCGAATCCGCCTTAGCAAGAGCAGCCTCCTGGGTTGCCGCCGTCGTCCTGGCGATCTTCTCGATCGTCATCCCCACCCAGTCCGCGGGGGCACTGGCGGTGTTCAACGTCAAGGACTACGGAGCGACAGGCAACGGCTCCACTAACGACACCGCCGCCATCAACGCGGCGATCACGGCGGCGAACAGCGCCGGCGGCGGCACCGTGCAGTTCCCGTCGGGCACCTACAAGTCCGCCAACTCCATCCACATGAAGAGCAACGTCACCATTCAGCTCGACAGCGGCTCCACCATCATGGGCGCGTCCAACGACGACTATGACGCCCCGGAGTCGAACCCGAACGACGACTATCAGGACTACGGGCACAGCCACTTCCACAACGCGATGATCTGGGGCGACCGCCTCACCAACATCGGGTTCGTCGGGACGGGCACCATCGACGGCGGCGGCAACCTCATCACCGGCAACCCGGACTCCGGCGAAGCCGACAAGATCATCTCGCTCACCCGCTGTGACGGCCTCACGGTCAGCGGCATCCGCCTGCGGCGCGGCGGCCACTTCGCGATGCTCACCAACGCCTGCAACAACATCACCTCGGACGACCTGCGGATCGACACCGCGAGCGACCGTGACGGCTGGAACGTCATCAGCGCGCAGAACGTCACGATCCGCCGCCCCAACATCGCGGCCAACGACGACGCCCTCGTCTTCAAGAGCGACTGGGCACTCGGCCAGACCTACGCGAACGGCAACGTCACCGTCACCGACGCCCAGCTCTCGGCCGTGTGCTGCAACGCCCTGATGTTCGGCTCGGAGACCTGCGGCAACTTCACCGGCTACCACTTCGAGCGCATCTCCATCAACGGCTCGAACAAGTCGGGTCTCGGCATGGTGTCGATGGACGGCACGGTCATCTCCGACGTCCACTACAAGGACATCACGATGACGAACGTACGGGCGGCGATCACCGAGAAGATCGGCACCCGCAGACGCTGCGGCAACAGTCCGGGCGTCGGCCGGATCGAGAACATCACGTACGAGAACGTCACCTCCTCCGGCCAGAGCGGCAACAACTTCACCGCCACCCTGTGGGGCGAGTCGAACACCAGCAACCGGATCCGCAACGTCACGTTCACCAACGTCGACCTGACCGTCCCCGGCGGCAACGGCTGCGTGGGCACCGGCGTGCCGAGCAACGACCCGACCAACTACAACCCCAACAGCATCGGAACCCGGCCCGCGTACGGCTGGTACATCCACAACGCGCACGACATCAAGTTCGTCGACAGCTCGGTCCAGTTCACCTCCAACGACTGCCGGCCCGCGGTGATCGCCAACACGGGCAGCACGGTGACGTTCGACCGGTTCACCGCCGAGCGGGGCAGCAACAGCCCGAACGACATGGTCTTCCAGACGGTCACCGGCTACTGCGTCCAGAACAGCCAGAACACCGCCGGTGGCGCCCTGCGCGTCAGTGCCACCGGCTCCACCGACACCTGCACGCCGGGCAACCCCGGCACCGAGTTCCTGGAGGCCGAGGACGCCACGATCTCCCAGGGCGTCGTGGAGTCCAACCACGCGGGCTTCAGCGGCACCGGCTTCGTCAACGGTGACAACGTCGTCGGCGGCTACGTGGAGTGGAGCGCGCCGGCGGAGCAGGCGGGCAACGCCACGCTGACCTTCCGCTACGCCAACGGCACCACGACCAACCGGCCGATGGACATCACGGTCAACGGCGTTCTCGTGGCCGACGAGCTCGCCTTCCCGCCGACGGGGGCCTGGACCACCTGGCAGTCCGTGACGGTGACCGCGCCGCTGAACGCGGGGGCCAACGCCGTACGGGCCACCTCCACCACGGCCGGCGGCGGCCCGAACCTCGATTATCTCGACACCGCCGCGGCCGGGCCCGCCCCCACGGAGTACCAGGCGGAGAACGCGACGATCTCCCAGGGCGTGGTCGAGTCCAACCACGCGGGCTTCACCGGCACCGGCTTCGTGAACTACGACAACGTGGTCGGCAGCTACGTCGAGTTCGCGGTGACGGCCGCCCAGGCGGGCAACGCCACGGTGGTCCTGCGCTTCGCGAACGGCACCACGGCCAACCGGCCGATGGACATCACGGTCAACGGCGTTCTGGTCTCGGACGAGCTCGCCTTCCCCGCCAGCGGCGCGTGGACGACGTGGAGCACCGTCACCGTGACCGTCCCGCTCAACGCGGGTGCCAACACGATCCGTACGACCTCGACCACGGCCGGCGGCGGCCCCAACCTGGACCGGATCTCGGTCGCCTGAGCCTTCCGCCTTCCTGCGGCGGAACGGACCGCCGCCCCGCACCCGCCGGCGGGGCGGCGGGATCATCCTGCGTGCGGCGACCGGAAAGTACGGTCGCCGCCCGTCGGCCGGATCAGCGGGAAACCAGCGCCCCCAACCTCATGCCCGGCTCCGGCGGCACGGTATAAAGATCACCACGGAAAGCGTCGGGACGTCGTTTGGGAGCGCTCCCGGAACCGACCGGCTTGAGGCGCCCGGAACATGGACCAACGCCCGCGGCCCGAGGGGAGGCCCCGCGACGTGCCCGCCCACGAACGGGAGGACCTCCCCTTTGTTCCACAACCGCATCGCCGCGGTGTTCACCGGTTTGGCACTCGTGCTCTGCACCACAGCCACACCCAGCTCGGCGACTCCCCCCACCACAATGGACGAACCAGTCAAGCCCGGCACCATCACCCTGATCACCGGCGACGTCGTCGACTTCACACCCGGCGTCAACGGCGGGCCGCCGATATTGGCCACCCGGGCCGCACCCAGGCCTGACGGCGAGCCGGTGACGTTCGCCACGCTGCCCGACCGCGACGGCGGCACCCTGGTCATACCGTCCGACGCCGCCGACCTGGTGGCCGCGGGCACCCTCGACGACGAGCTGTTCGATGTCGAGACCCTCGTACGGGAGCACCGCGCCCAAGCGATCCCGCTGATCATCACGTACGGCGGCAACCCCAGCGAGGCGGCCGTCACGAAGGCCGCCGACGCCCTGCCCGGCACCGAGCGCACCCGCACGCTCGACATCATCGACGGCGCGGCCGTGACAGTGAAGACCGCCGAGACCGGCAAGCTGTGGTCGGCCCTCCTGCCCCAGCCCACCGGGCTGAAGGCGAACCGGCCTGCCAAGATCTGGCTCGACCGGCGCGTCAAGGCGTCCCTGGACCAGAGTGTCCCGCTCATCGGCGCACCCACCGCGTGGCAGAAGGGCTTCGACGGCGCCGGCACCAAGGTCGCGGTCCTCGACACCGGCATCGACGCCGGGCACCCCGACTTCACCGGCCGCATCCTCGCCACCGAGAACTTCTCCACCACCCCGGACACCACCGACGTGGTCGGCCACGGCACCCACGTCGCCTCCACCATCGCCGGCTCCGGCGCCGCCTCCGACGGCAAGTACCGGGGAGTCGCGCCCGCCGCGTCGCTGCTGGTCGGCAAGGTGCTCGACGACTACGGCTACGGCGAGCTGTCCTGGCTGATCGCGGGCATGGAGTGGGCCTCGGCGCAGGGCGCCGACGTGGTGAACATGAGCCTCGGCGTGTGCTGCGGCGACGGCACGGACCCGACGAGCCAGGCGGTCAACGAGCTGACCAGGAAGTACGGCACGCTGTTCGTCGCCGCCGCGGGCAACGAGGGCGAACCCCAGACGGTGAGCGTCCCCGCCGCCGCCGACAAGGCGCTCGCCGTCGGCGCGGTGGACAAGATCACCGGTACGACCCTGGCCCCGTTCTCCAGCATCGGCCCTCGGCTGGACGACGCCGCGGTCAAGCCGAACATCGTGGCCCCCGGCGTCAGCATCGTCGCCGCCCGGTCCGGCGCCTCCGGGCAGCCGTCCATTCCGGGCAACGACCGCTACACCTCCTTCAGCGGCACCTCGATGGCCACGCCGCACGTCGCGGGCGCCGCGGCGGTGCTGGCCCAGCAGCATCCCGACTGGAACGCCGACGAGCTGAGCGCCGCCCTGGTCTCCACCTCGGCGCGCAACGACAAGCACAACTGGTTCGAGGAGGGCGGCGGCCGGCTGGACCTGGGGCGCGCGGTCACGCAGAGCGTCTTCGCCGACCCGGTCGTCGACTTCCTCCGCCTCGAACGGGGCAAGGGCACCGTCACCAAGAAGGTCACGTACCGCAACACCGGCCCTGAACCCATCACGCTCGCCCTGAAAGCCGACACCCGGGCCTGGAGCGGCGGCCCCACCCCGGCGGGGGCGATCCGCCTGGGCGCGGAGACCGTCACCGTCCCCGCGAACGGCACCGCCACGGTCGACCTCACCGTGAACCCGGCCCTGGGCCCCGAGGGCGCCTACGGCGGCTGGGTCACCGCGACGGCGGGCGACTCCCGCCTGTCCACGCCGTTCAGTTACTACACCGGCCCGGACACGCACCTGCTGAAGATCTCGCTGACCAACTCCTACGGCGCCAAGGAGTTCTCCTCCCGTCCCGGCCAGGGCGGGCGGCTCGGGCCGCTGGTCTACATCGTCCCGCTGCGGCGGAGCAACAGCCCGGATGACCCCTTCCATCCGTACGCGTACTACTACGGCCGGCTCGACCTGACCGGGAACGGCGAGCAGTACCTGCCGGACGGCGATTACGAGGTGATCGCCGTCGCGAACGAGACCTACATGAGGACCCGCACCTCCCTGGTCATCGGCAACGTGACCCTGAAGGACGACCAGACCCTCGAACTGGACGCCCGCGACACCGTGCCGCTCAAGCCGTCCTCGCGCGACGCCATGGACGCCGAGGGCAAGGTCCAGTACGTGCGGACCTTCACCGACCGGCCCTCGCCCATCTCGATCACGGCGAGCACCGAGAACGGCAGGCACGTGGACCTGTACGCCACGCCGGTGCCGTCGGTCAAGGCAGGCACGATGAGCCTGTCACACATGTGGCAGCTGGAGCCGGGCGTACTGGCCACCGCCACGGCGGGCAGGCTCACCCTAGACCCGTCGTACGAGGTCGACACGGTGCGCTCGCTCATCACCAAGCCCACCGCCTATCCCGTGGTCCACGCGGGCCAGGGCAGGCCGCAGGACTTCGCGGGCCTCGACGTCACCGGCAAACTGGTCCTGGTGGGAGTGCCCCTCGGCACCGGCCCGACGCCGTACAGCGACGCGACCCCACGGATGGACGAGGCGTCCGCGCTGGCCAAGCAGGGCGGCGCCGCCGGGTTCATCGGGTTCTACGACGCCGACGGGGCCGGGACGCGGCTGCCCGGGTTCGCCGACACCAGGTTCCTGCGGCTCGGGCTGGACGCGGCGCAGGGTCGTGCCCTGCGGGACACCGTGCGGCGGGGTACGAACTCGCTGCGGCTCACCCCATACACCGGAGAGTCCACGTACTACCGGCTGCGCTACGACGAACAGGGGAAGATCCCCCGCAAACCGGCGAAGCTGGACCGCGACCGGCTGGCCCGCGTCGACACCCGCTACCACGCCGACCAGCCGAACGCCCAGGGACACCTGCTGGTGACGACGTCCGCCGGTGCGTCCGCGCTGTCGTTCGGCCAGTGGGTGACGATGCCGTTCGAACGTACCGAGTACTACGGCCCGGCCGGTGACGACGTGCTCTGGTCGCGCTCGGTCGGCAACCAGGGCCTGGAGCTCACCTCGCAGGACACGTTCGCGCGGGCGGGCCATACGGACGAGGACTGGTTCAAGGCTCCGCTGGTGCCCGGCGCGGCCGCCGTGCCGGCGCGCTACCCGGTGACGGTGCCGTGCGCGCTGTGCCGGGACGGCGACCGGTTCGTACCCGCCGAGCAGTGGCTGGACTCGGACCCGCGCCACTACAGCGCGCTGAGCACGGTCTCCTCCGCTCCTCGTCTTGCGGCGGGCGGCACCGAGATCCCGATGAAGGGCTGGGGCCCCCGCTCGTTCACCGTGCCCGCGGGCCCGTCCCCGTACCGGCTCGACGCGGTGGACACCAGCTACCGGACGCTGTCGCCGAAGGTGACCACCGGCTGGCGGTTCACCTCCTCGGGAGACCCTTCAGGCACGCCACGCGGCTACTCCTGCTCCTTCGGCGCCGCCTGCGCGTTCCAGCCCGCTTTGGTGCTCAAATACGACCTACCGGTGGACCTGCTCAACCGGGCCCCTTCCGGGCGGCCTTTCACCTTCGACCTGACCGCTCGTCCGGCAACGCCTTCGGCTTCGCCGGCACGGTCGGCCAGGGTGGAGTACTCCACCGACGACGGCACCACCTGGCGCCAGGCCGAGAACGTCCACAAGCTCGGCGACGACCGTTTCAGAGTGCGCGTACTCCACCCGGCACTGGCCACCACCAGCGGTTTCGTGTCACTGCGGGTCAACGCTGAGGACAAGGCGGGCGGCACGGTCACCCAGACCGTCGACCGCGCGTACGGGCTGAAGTAACCTCTTCGGCTTCGGCGGCCACGGGATGCTCGCGTTCCGTGGCCGCCTACTCGCATGTCCAGTGCCAGCCGTTCCGGCAGAACGGCATGGGGGCTGTCCTCACCTTCGCTGCCGCGCTCGACGATAGCGAACGCATGCTGACCACCGCGTCTGGCAGGAAAAAACAGAGGGCGCGATCTTGACGATCACGCCCTCTGAGGGGCCGTGGCCCCGGATAAGCCTGTTGCCGTCTTATGCGGCTGTTTTCATCGTACCGCAAACAGAGATCCGCGACACTTCCCTATGCTCGCAGTCGTCACGTCGACACCGACTGCCCCGCAGCCCCCTTCACTCATCCTTTCTAGGACGCAGGATGCACAGCACTCCCCCTGGAGGCGACCCCTCCTCGAACTACTCGCGGCACGTCGCGACACGCATGCTGGACTTCAGCAGCCCGAGGACACCCTGGCCTCGCCGGCTCTGGGACGTCAGCTCTTTCTTCACCCTGGAGGAGCTCCACGAGGCCGGCACCTGGGTCGACCGCCGTCGTCGCCGCGTCCCGCGCAGCCGCGCTGGTCGCCTGCTCCTGGCCACGGGCCGAGCTTACGGCGCTGTCCCACCGCATCCGGAGCACCGGGAGCGGTGATCTGGCCGAACGGCTGGACCGGTGCGTGTCCAACCGGGAACGCGCCGCCTTGATCGCGAGCGAGCTGGAGCAGGGCCACGCGTTGCCGCTCGAACGCTCCTGGCGCCGCAGTAGCGACATCGCGGCCGTCGCCCGTATGCGCGCGCTACTGGCAGACCCCACGCAGGTGCTCGGCCGGGTACACCGGTATGTGGAGATCTCTCTGCGCAGGCTCTACCGCAGCCGCAACATCGTCCTGCACGGCGGCTCGACGGGCGGGGTGGCGCTCCAGGCGGCCCTTCGGGTGACCGCGCTGCTGGTGGGGGCCGCGCTCGACCGGCTCACACACGCCGACCTGGTAGCCGGAGTCTCGCCCCTCGTCCTGGCCTCCCGCGCAGAGACCGCACTTCGCATGGTCGGCGATGAGATGGGCCCTGGACTCTGCGAACTGATCGAGTAGCTGTGACTGGGACGATGACGCTGCGCTTGTCGCCCGATTCGCCATTGTGATACGCCACTCGCGCTAACGCGCACCCCAAAGGAGATTCGCCCACAGCCGGTCTGCTTCAGCCTTCCGAGGCCATGGGCTCTCGCTGGCATGGCCTCGGTCAGCACGTTCTTGATCCGCTGGCCCTTGATCTCCTCCACCCGGCACTTGCCGCCACCAGCGGTTTCGTGTCCCTACGGGTCAACGCTGAGGACAAGGCGGGCGGCACGGTCACCCAGACCGTCGACCGCGCATACGGGCTGAAGTAGGCCGGTGGCGGCCACGGGACACTCACGGCCCGTGACCGTCGTCGGATCAATGCACCAAGCCAGGTACGGCGTACTGTCCTTCCGCCTGGAGGGTGAACAGCTGGTGGCTCTGCCCCGTCCGCGCATTCACCCCGTAGGCCACCGCCGACCCACCGCTCGGCTCGCCTCGTCGTGCGACTGGCCGACCTCCGGAAGTTCGGCTCCCGGCCGCTCGGCCTGCTTGCGTCTGCGCCACGAGATATTCTGGTTGACCAGTGCTTTTCGGGCGTACGCCTCGGGATTGCCGCCTTGGCGAGCTTGGCCCGGTGCGAGGCGACGCGGGTGAGGACCTGCGGGGTGCGAGAGGCACCTACTCCTCGGTCCACATCTCTGCTGCGATCGCAAGCATTTCCTCGGACCACGCGAGCGTGTCATCGGCAGCCAGAGCGAACTCCTCTTCCAAGGAGAGTTCTCGCCGGACAAGGCCAGCGTTGCTTGAGACGGTAGGCCACAGACCTTCGGTCACGCCCATTCCCTTAGCCCTCCCGCTTGCAATCCGAAGCCGTTGGTGGTTCCTGAGCAGCCTTGTCAACGAGCGCGTCATACTGATTTTAGTCGAGACGAGCCTGTCACAGAGTTCACTCCCGTACAGCCCGGAGCCCTAGCGTCGGTTTGAATCTCCAAGACACGGGTCGGGCTTGCATAGAGCTACCAGCGCTACTGTGCGCGCCCCTCAGGAGTCTTTCCCACAGCCCCTTCGCTTCAGCGGCCCGAAGCCAAGGGCTCTCACTGAGACGGATGCCCTCCGACGACCTCTCGGTCCGGCGGATGTGGCCGAGCCCGCCCGCCACGCAGAACTCGTACACCGTGATCAAGCATTCGCACGTGTGGCTTCGGACCCGGACGGAGTTGCATCTGGCCACCGAGTCGGACCAGTCGATCGCGGTGTATCCCTTTCGCAGGGGCTTCAGGTGCGGGCCGTGGAATTCCTCCATGGTCATGCCGATCTCCAAGGACGATCGTGTCATCCAGTTCCGGACATGGGATGGACTTACTCAGGCGCTCCCGTACTGTCCCAGGGACGGCGGTCCCTGCTTGCTTGGATCAGGCAGGGACCGCCGTCCTCGGGTGACGCCTAGCTGGTGGACGGGTCGGCGGCGCGAAGCTCGGCACCGCCGAACCGGACTGCCCCGACGTCTGAGGCCTTCGAGTCACGCAGGGCGTCGGCGCCCTCTATGCCAGGAATCGAGACGATCAGAACACAGCTCTCGCCTTCCTCCTCGTGCCGATTGCCACCGCATGTCCTGCTGAACGACACGTCGCCGAGATATCCGCCGTACAGCTCCATCACGTGATCTCCTTTCGCCTGGCGCCGGAGTCAGGGCGCACATGCCTTGCACGTGTACACCTGGGCTTGAACCCCTCGCTTCGCGATTCGCCACCACGGCAACGAGCCAGAGCATTTGATGAGTGCGATCCAGCCCTGCTGTCACTCTACGGCAACCTGTGCAGTCATGTCCATGCATATGGCGTCCCAAGGCATCACAGGGCATCCTTGGCAGCTCTATGGTTGCACGTCAATGGCCTCGTAGCGTTATGTACGTGACGGGGGCAGAAGACATCAAGTGGGACGCGACGCTCTACAAGTACGAACAGATCGCGCAAATCCTCAGCGAGCGCATCAGGTCGGGCATCTACCCGCCACAAACCGTGCTATCCGAAGTGGCCTTTGAGCAGGAGTTCGGCGTCGCTCGGCGCACCGTGCGCCTGGCCATGGAGATCATACGAGAGCAGGGCCTGATCGTCACCAGACGCGGCAAGGGGTCTATCGTCGTACGCCGCGATGGCAATGGATCCTGAGGCGTAGAGGTCGGCTCAGCCGTTCTTCTTGGTACGGCCACCGCGACCGGATGCCCTGTTGGAGATCACTGGTCTATAGCACGTACCCCAGCAGCTTCACCGCCTTGCGGAAGGCGTCCTCGCTTTCCATTGGCACGGCCAGCCAACGGTCGCCGAGCGGGCGGCACAGTTTGCCTGCTTTGCGATCGCCCGCGATGAGCGCCGCGATCGCCGCGTCGTCTGCCTCGATCAACCGGACCAGCCCCCGGTCGCGCACCTGGTGAGCCTTGCGCTTAACGTCCGCCAGCAACGTGGTGACAGTGGAGGGCAACTCGTGATGCCCCCGCTCGTCCAGGAATGTACGCAGGCGCTCCAGGTCCTGGCCCGCCCCCAGCGCGTCCCGCAGCGATCGAGCCGACAACGTCCACACCCGGTCGGCGGTCTGCGCGGCATAGCCGTCCAAAGTCAGCCGATCCACTGCCGTCAACTCACCGGTGACCACGATGTCGAAGTTGGGCAACACCTTGAGCACCTGCTCGACCGCGGCCGGGGCTGCCTCGTAGGCCGTGCTCAACCCCAAAACGTAGGCCCCGAGGGCGTTCAACCGGACCGCCCGCAGCCCGTCGTAGCGGCTCAGCCGCTCCAGGTCGTCGGCGCCCCAGTTCCCGTGGTAGTCGTCTCTGGCTCCCTCCGGCTCGACATATCTCACGTCGACCAGCCCCAGCGTGGCCGCGTACTCGAACAGCACCGCCAGGGTGTATCGGCCCTCCAGGATCGGCCAATCCCCGAATCCCGCGTATCCCAGGCTTCCGTACTCCGGATCCACGAGATACAGGCGCCACAACCCGCGCTCGGTGCGCGCGATCACCGGATCCAGCCCGTTCCGGCGCATCACCGCGAACAGGTCGTCGACCTCGACCCACTTCCCCGGCTCGCACAGCGTGAGCGCCGCCGCGACCTTCTGGCGCCGCGGCTTGGCCGCCGTCAGCACGTTCTTGATCCGCTGGCCCTTGATCTCCTCCACCCGGCTGAACTCGTCGATCACACCGCCGCTGATCCAGCGTCGCCACAGATCCCTGATCGTCGCCGCTGCAGGCTTGGCCAGCGCCGTACGGCCGCGCGCGGTCAACTGCAACCGGCCACCGGCCAGCTCGGCCAATCCGCCGGCCTGCAGCAGCAGCGGCCAGGCGAACGCCGCGATCGGCTCTCCGTCATAGAAGTCACCCCCGGCCATCGCCGAAGCCACGGCCGCGACCGTCGCCGCCGCCGGCCGCTGCGTCTTCTCGCTGCATCGCAACTTTCCCGCCGCGCACAACTGGAGCACGGCCTGCACATTGGCCGCCGCCACCGCCTCGGTCTCCCGGGCCACTGCCGCCTCGTCATCGTGAGCCACCGTCGGACTGTAGTACCCCAAGCCCATCCCGATCAGGTGATCCTCGATGACTTCGAGCTCCCCTCGTGACTAGCTGCTGATCCAGTGAAAGGGTCGCGTTCATGGACGAACTCAGGGAACTGGTCGAATCCTTCTTCGAGGCGGTCTCCTTCGAGGAGGGTGGGCGGCCGTCGTACGCCGCACTCCACGACCTCTTCATCATGGACGGCAAGCTGATCAGAAGCGGCCCCGGCGACCCGGAAATCCTCTCCGTCACCCAGTTCACCGCTTCTCGCGGCAAGCTGTTCGAGGCGGGCGAACTGACGTCCTTCCGGGAAACCGAGTCGGCGGCGACAACGGAGTCCTTCGGAAACGTGGCCCATCGGTTCAGCACCTACCGGAAAGAGGGCATCTTGAACGGGACGAGGTTCGCCGCTGAGGGCGTCATCTCGACTCAGTTCATCCGGCTGGCCGGCGAGTGGAAGATGAGCTCCATGGCCTGGGACGACGAACGACCCGGCCTGGTCATCCCCGAGCGATACCGATGACCGCGCGGTCATCGGATCAACCCACCAAACCAGGCACGGCGTACGCTCCTTCCGCGTGGAGCGGGAACAACTCACGGGCCTGCCCCGACAGCACATTCACCGCGTAGGCCACTGCCTGCACAGCGCTCCTGGGCGACTCCGCGATGGCGATCAGAGTGACCTCTTCGGCGTTCAACCAGCCGCCCAGCTTGGCCGGCTTCAGATCTCCCGGAATTCCGGACACCGCCACCCGCGCCTGCATGCCCCCGGTGAGGGCGTCGAAGGTGACGATCGTTCCGTCTCTCTGCACCCTGGGCGCCTCACGGCTCAGGAACTGCCCCACTCGAACGAGCCTGCGGCCATCAGGGTTCAAAGCGCTGAAATCGTAGGTGAAGTCGGGGATGGTGACCGGCTTATGGCCACGTACCCAGACCTGGGTGGTGTCGTCATATGGCTTGGCCAGCACCACCGGGCCGTCATCATCTGCCACGCTCACCGGCCACCAACCCTTGTCCAGTTGCTCCACCGTCCCCTGCTCGACGTCCACCAGCATGTTCGGCTCACGCCGGCCACCCCAGCCGGAGACGATGAAACGCAACCCGTTGGGTGACATCCGCAGGGTGTACTCGACCGCGAAGTCCTGCTTCGGCTGCTTCAGCGGCGCCTTCCAGATCCGGCCACTGGCCAGGTCGCGCACCACGATCCTGCGGTCCTTCTCGCTGTAGTAGGCGATCCGGCGACCGTCAGCCGTGGCCTCCACCGGCCCCGGCCCCGCGGGCATCTTGAAGGTCTCGCCGCTTCGGGTCACGATGCGCCACTCGCTCTCCTTGCACCCGCCCCGGCAGGACGGCCGATAGGCCTGCTGCACTGGCGCGACCCCCTTCGCGGGCAGCGGCAGCGCCTTGGTCTCCGGCGGTGTGAGAACGACCGGCGGCATCGGCCGTACCTCTTGGAAACGTATGGCGGAGCCCCCGGCGATCCCGACGGCCACCACGGCGGCAGCCAGCGACAGGCGGACCACGCGCTTGCGACGTGCTCCCCTGATCGCCAGGTCGGCCAGGTCGACGTCGGGCGCGTGGGCGGCCAGCTCGTGCAGATCCTCGCGGAGCGTGTTCATCGGTCCACCTCCTGTGGGGTGAGCGCACGCAGCTTTGACAGCGCGTAATTCGTCTGGCTCTTGACCGTGCCTAGTGAGGTGCCCATGAGCTGGGCGGTCTCGTGTTCGGTGCGATCTTCGTAGTAACGCAGCACGATCACCGTCCGCTGTTTCGGGGTGAGCTGGGCGAGCGCGTGCAGCAGAGCGAGCCGCCGCACGGTCGCCTCGTCGTGCGACTGGCCGACCTCCGGCAACTCGGCTCCCGGCAGCTCGACGCGCTTGCGTCTGCGCCACGAGATGTTCTGGTTGACCAGGGCCTTACGGGCGTACGCCTCGGGATTGCCGCCCTTGGCGAGTTTGGCCCAGTGTGAGGCGACACGGGTGAGGACCGTCTGCAACAGATCCTCGGCGAGGTGGGTGTCTCCGGTGAGCAGGTACGCCGTCCGCATCAGCGATTGCTGGCGGGCACGTACGAACTCGTGGAACCCCTCATAACGGTCCATGTACTAAAGAACTCCGGGAAAGACCCCAAGGTTGGAAGCAGGCTCAAGAACGTGACCGCTCGCGAAGAGCCGCCTCCAGCCGCAACCCGAGTCCGACCAGGACAACCAGCACGAAAACGGCGAGCACCTGCCACGGTGGCCTGCCGCCGTCAACGAGGAGAGCCCCCACGCACAACGCGCCGCCCACGACGAGACCGATGGCTCCACAGATGCGCAAGGTCTCGACGTCGTCCGGAACCTCACTCGGCCGCGCGGGCACCACGGGGTCCTCTGGCTCGGTCACGGCGAAGAGCATCCCACATCGCCACCACGCCCGCCCGCAGACGCTCAGCGCTCCGGCCCGCGGATCTCGACCTTGTCGGCAGGCAGCACCGCGACCTTGCCACTCGCCTTTTCAAGCACGAACACGGCGGCTTCCGGATCGAGCCCAAGCCGTTCGCTCTCCTGATCGCTCGACACCCGGAAGATGCCGTAGTCCCCCGGCTCTATCACCACGACGGTGATGTCATCCGATCCGAGACGTACTACGGTGCCCCAGTTCGGGACCGTGTAGACGTAACCGCTGTCCCGCAGATGATTGATCGCCTCGAGGATGGTGCTCCGAGCCACGCCATACGCCTGCTCAAGCTCCGCGACACGAGGCAGGCGGTGGCGAGGCAGCCATTCGCCGGACTCGATACGCTCGCGGAGAGACGCCGCGACCTGCATGTACACCGGCTGCTCACCCTTGGGATCGATCACGATCCAACGGTAGGTACGGGCATGAGCCACACTCGCTCCCGCTCAACGCACCGGACGGAACCTAGACCGTCACGTGACCTCTCGCCATACAAACCGACTTACCAATGAGCGGGAGAACGCTCGACGCCACGTCAAGGAACTCAGCCCGCACCCCGCACGTTTGCCCCCTGCCGGGGATCATGTGAGCGCAGTCGAGGAAGAGACAGATGCCATTGTCCAAGGACGGCCAGCGGGTTGCCGACGAATCCCGTTGGGCGCATGAGCAGGGCCGTGGCATTTTCGTCGCGTCCATCGCCAGCAGTTACCAGCGCGCGACCGCCACGGCGTGGGAAGTATCCGAGTTGATCGAGGCCATTGAATGGCACGGTTGGAGGCTGGAGCACACGTCCGAGGTGGCTTACATGTCCGGCCACCAGTCGCTCAGATGCGTCTTCCGCCGCGCACATCAGTGACACTCGAAGACGGCCGGATACGCCCACGCAACAGAGCTGACCTGCGATAGTCCCACCCTGTGACGGAGCCGTCTCTATTCCCGCGACGCACCGAGGCCCTTCACCGTTCTTCGAGCACGCGGATCGCGCTCAGCGGCGCCGGACTCGTCCGCACGCCGGCAACCCGCTTGTCCGACGACGGTTGCGATCATCGCTGACCGTCACCCAGAAATTGCCGCGCGCCGCGCAACTTCGTCTGAAGCCGTCGCTGAGTCATGGCGCAGTCCAGGCGCACGTCTATCGGGCCGGGCAACCCGGTGTCCGCCCGCCGGCCTGACGGCAAATGGTCCACGTCGAGACCATCGCGGCGAGCGATGAGCAACCCGAGCTCGTATCGGCTTACCGCATCGGCTCCGGCGACATGGTGGACGCCGCGATACTCAGAAGCGGCGAGTTCCAAGAGCGCCGCAGCAAGGTCGACTACATGCACGGGGCACCGTACGTCATCGGTGAACAGCACTCCTCTCGCGCCGCCGGTGGCCAGTGCATGCACCAGGGCCTCGTGCGGGGAGTCACCGTCGCCGATGATCAAGGATGTCCGGGCTATCACCGCGCCCGGCACGATCGCGTTCACCGCCGTCTCGGCGGCGGCTTTGGCCGCGCCGTACGGGCTGATCGGGTCAGGGACGCAGGTCTCGTCATAGCGAATCGCGGCGCCGGAGAAGACCGCGTCGCTGGACACATGGACGAGGCGTCCACCCGCCGTGGAGACGGCGAGAGCCACGTTCGCGGCGCCAATGGCCGTGGTCGTCCAATCCGTCTGACGGTAGGCAACGTTGATGACCACCTGTGGCCGGAACGCGCCGACCAGCACATCGACGTCCTCTCGTCGGCGCACGTCGAGCGGCACCCACTCAAGACCAGCGGCCTCTCCAGGCCGGGTCAGATAGGTCGCAGCCACCTCATGCCCGGCAAGCGAACACTGTCGAGCGAGCTCACTACCGAGAAAGCCACTACCGCCGACGATGAGGGTTCTCACGACCGGTCACCATAGTTGATCAGCCGTCTAGCGTTGCTTGAGGCGGAGTGCTTCTTTGCGGCTCTCGGCCTGGATGGACCGCTCGCGCTCCAGCCACGCCGGGTTCTCCGCCTTCAGCGCGTCGATCTCGGCGGTGGTGAGCGGTTCGGTGATCCCGCCTCTGGTCAGGCCGGAAATGGAGATCCCGAGCTTCGCGGCGATGACCTGCTTGGGGTGCGGGCCGTTGCGGCGCAGGTCGGCGAGCCAGGCGGGTGGCGTCGACTGCAACTCGTTCAGCTCGTCCCTGGAGACGACACCCGCCTGGAACTCGGCGGGCGTGGCCGAGAGAAGGACACCCAGCTTCTTGGCCGCGGTCTCAGGCTTCATCGTCTGGATGGTCTTCGATTTGGACGAGGTCATGGCGCAAAGCGTAGTCAGTCGGAACGGGTTCCGCTGACATCGGTACCCTGAGGAAGTGACAGATGGGGAGACCGGCGACGAGTTCCGGCTGGCGTACGTGCCCGGGGTGACACCCGCGAAATGGGTGAGCGTCTGGACCGAGAGGATGCCCGGCGTGCCGATCACCCTGGTCGCGGTTCCCGCCGCCGAGGTGGTGGGACTCCTGCGGGATGGCGGCGCCGACGCCGGATTCGTCAGGCTGCCGGTCGACCGGGACGGGCTCAGCGTGATTCCTCTCTATGTGGAGACCACGGTGGTCGTGGTGCCCAAGGACCACGCGGTGACCGCCGTCGACGAGGTGGCCATCGCCGACCTGACGGACGACGAGGTGTTCCATCCTCTGGACGACACCCTCGAGTGGGCGGTACGGCCCGGCCTGCCCGCGTTCACCCGACCGGCCACGACGGCGGACACGGTCGAGCTGGTAGCGGCCGGCAGTGGGCTGCTCCTGGTCCCGCAGTCGCTGGCCCGCCTCCACGACCGCAGGGATCTCACGTACCGGCCGGTGCCGGACGCGCCGCAGTCTCAGGTCGCGCTGGCCTGGCCCACGGCCGCGACCACTGACCTGGTGGAAGATTTCATCGGCATCGTGCGCGGCCGGACCGCGAACAGCTCGCGGGGCCGTACCCCCGCCTCCCCTGCGGTGGAGCGGGCACAGCAGCAGCCACAAAAGCCGCGAAAGCCTGCGCAGAATGGCTCCAGCCGCCGGGCCGTGCCGACCAGCCGTAAGAAGAAGGGCAACCGGCCTCGGTAACCTGCGGCCTCGAACCTCCAGACGGCGTCCGAATTCCCCGGCAGCCTCTGCCAGTCAGCCGGACTTCGGCTGTCGCAGGAGCAGGAGCAGGAGCAGGCCGCCCGGATCGCGCAGAAAAGCGCCGCCACCCGCAGTGGGTGGCGGCGTTCATGGTTCACATGTCAAGTGCAGTGTTCGAAGGGGCTGTTGTAGGTGGCCGTACCGGCCTTGCCGCCCCACTTGACGCACTTGTCCGCCGCGCTGGCGAGTACCGGACCCGCGAAGTAAGTGAAACTGCCGCTGTCGGTGACCCGCGTCTTGCCCTTCACCTCCAGGTAGGCGCTGGCAGCGGTGGCCTTGCCAAGGGAGGTCGCCTTGATGGTGGCCACGCAGTTCTTGCTGTTGGCCGAGTTGAACAGCAGGTAGACCTTGCCCGCCGTACCCAGGGCGGCCGAGTCGATCACCTTGTAGCCGCTGCCGCACACCGACGCGGCGGTGTGCGGGTTACCGCTGCCGCCTCCGCCGCAGTTCTTGGAGGTGAGCGTCTGGTTCGGGTAGCCGAACGTGACCCCGTTGAAGACGGCCTTACGGATGTTCGACGGGTAGCTGGTGCCCTGGCGCATCTCGAAGTGCAGGTGAGGCGAGATGCCGTTGCCCGGCTTGCTGGTGTTGCCGACCGCGCCGATCTTCTGGCCCTGAGTGACCTTGGCGCCCGCGGCGACGGCGCGCGAGTTCAGATGCGCGTAGAAGGACGTCCAGCCGCCTCCGTGGTCGATCTTGACCAGGTTCCCGTAGCCGTTGACCGAACCCTGGTGGGCCGAGATGACCACGGTGCCCGCGGCGGCGGCGACGACGGTGTCCCCGAGGTCGGCGTTCGGCGTGCTGCCCCGGTTGAAGTCGATCTCATAGGACTTGTGAGCGCTGCTCCCGCTGGAGTTGCCGTTCCACGACTGACCGCAGGGGAAGGGGAGCTGGAAACTCGGGGCGGCCAGGGTCGATACCTGCGGCCCCTCCGCCTGGTTCGGGGGATCGTTGTTGTCCGCCCCGGAGGTCGGCGTGGGGGTGGGTGTGGCGGTCTGCGTGGTGGTCGGCGTAGCAGTCGGCGTCGGACCGGCCTCAGCCCCCGTCGTGCTCGCTAACGCGCCCTGACCGGACGCGAGGCAGACAAACAGGGCGAACCCAACCGTGAGTACCCCTTTGGGTCTCATACGAAATCCTTTCTACGTGTGCCGGGGACGAGGCTTGGCCGGCACCGTGCATGTCTATGAGGTCGTTCGAAACGTCTCTTGCTGGAGATCAAGAGTGCGGATGAGCCATACAGAGAACATCCAGAACCTGCATAGAGGGCCAACCGATTCGGGCACCTATTGGTCACCGTCAGTCACCGGAGACCGGGAGAGTGGGAGCTGACCTGCGGTTCGTGCTCACGCTGCGGCGCCGGTACTGCGAGACGGCACGCGGGCGAAAGATGTGCGCGAGGCCACCAGATCCGACCAGGATCAACAGCTTTCGGACGGCGTCCTGGGCCGTGGTGACGGCCGGAGGCCAGGACCCCCAGTGTTGTCGGGCCAAGGTATGGGCGAGCGCCCCCAGCGGGCCTCACGCGAATGGCACGCCCGTACGGACGTACCGGGCACTCCACCCGCACCAGCCATTGACCAGGAGCCCGTCGCGATCATCCCGAAGCCGAGGCCCCGCCATAGGCGCTATCTATGGCGGCGCAGCAACACCGTGGCAAGCCAAATGATGGTGGGCAGCAGAAGAAGCAACACCATGAGGCCGATCCCGAGGGCGATCTCGGCGTCGGTCACTGGCCCGCCTGAGAGGTCATCGTCCACCCCACGAGGCTATCCTCCGCGCGTGTGGCGCTGATCTACCGGCACAGTACGGCGGAAGCTGGGCCAATGGCACGAAGCCCCGTTTCCATGATCGAAATCAGGGCTTCTCTAACAGGCGGGCAGTACTGGTATCGAACCAGTGACCCCCGCTTGGCAAGGCACGCCAAGAGAAGCCGGGATCCTGGGTGATTCAAGGTCTCGCCTCGGCAAACGTTCCGCCCAAGTCCCCAGCCGTCCTCGCTCATCCCTGGCCGTTGCCACTCAGATGGTCACTCAGTGGGACGACGTGGCCGTGCCCCAGTTCGGGCGTCTCCTGGTAAACGAGCGGTGACGGCGGCATCGAAACGACTGGCAAGGCGCTCGATCAGGAGGCTGGTGACGTCGGCGGCGCCGGACAGGGAACGCCTCAGCATCACATCGATCGAGAACTCGTCAGGCTACGCGATGCTCGGACAGTCGGCTCCTGGTACCGGGCTCTCGCCTGGAGGCGACGAATCGGAGGGCGACGAAATGCAACCAGAACTCGAGCAAATGTAACCGGCACATGGTTACGTTTACCTACGGCTCCACGGGTTCGCTCTGGCGATCATCCCGGAGCCGAGTGCCCCTGCCGGAGGCAGTCTGTCCATTACACGTGGCTGCTGCCGCGATGGCACCGAGCATCATCCCGACGCCTCCAACGACGAGAAGTGCGGGCTCGCTCAGCGCGACCAGGGCAAAGGATGTGGGCGTAGACGTTGTCGTTCCCCGTCCGTCGGAGCTGTAGAAGAGACCGGGGGGATCGAACACGATCATGCCGACGCCAACGAGGATCAGGAGGGTTCCCGCACCAAGGAAGAGGTTTCGCAGCATGACACCGGATGTTATGGCTACGGGATGCGGCGGGACAGACCCCTTGGAGCGGAGCGGTCGGGGTCGGGGTCGGAACGACCTGGCGGCGGCCCGGTGATCGGTGGGTCACTTTCTAGACGATCATCGACGTCCGCACTTGTCCATGGCGGTCGTCACCTGGCCAGTCACTCAGAGCGCTTCGTCCGCTCGGCCTCGATCTCCTTGCGCTCTTCGGGCGTGGTCACGAAGCTGCCCATGCCGGGCTCCGTACGAATCAGCCCGTCCGCGCGAAGGGCGCGCATGACCTTCTGACCGGTGGCGTTGGCGAGTCCGAACTCCTCGATGAGCTCGATCAAGGATGGGATGCGCTCCCCCGCCTTGTACTCGCCCGTGCGGATGCGCTCGACCATGATCACGTGCACCTGCCGCCACTTGGGCTGGTTCGCCTTCAGCTCCACCATTGCAGCAACACTAAAGAGACATACTGCATCATGGCGATGGACAGTACTCTCGCGTCTGCTATAGCGCACCATAGCTTTGTGAGTTTAGGATGCGGCCATGACACCAGCACGAGACCTCGACGGGCTCGCACTCGGTGAGTGCGCCAGCCGCCACGTGCGGACCCTCCGGAGAGATCACCTACGAGTCGAATGGGCGCTGCCGCTCGGCGCTCTCGAACGACTCCGCCCACTGGCCTGGACCTGCGCATGCCGGGCTACGGTGTACGAACTGTGCTCCAGCGGAAGCAAGGGCCTCATCCGGCGCACCGTCCAGCACAGCGACGGGCACGTGGTGCATGAGACACAGCCAATGTCGATTAACGACGCCTGGACGCTATGGGCCGCCCTCCTGGACGGCACCGCTCGATAGGCATGCCATGGTCCCTGCAACACCGGTCTTGAGGATGGGCTGGGATGGGGAGGGCAGCGCAGGTGAAGAACCTCGAACTGGTGATCCTAAGATCTACGCACACATATGCTCGTCGCCGAAGGCCAAGTCACGGTATACGAGGGAGGCAACCGTGGGGGTCTGCATCTACATCGACGTCGTCAGGGACGGAAAGAAGCTTGGTAGCTACGACCTCGACGAAAGCGCGCACTACCTTCGCGTGGGGCTGGAGGCACTGGGGCTCGACGGTGACGAGATCGTTCACGGGGTGGGGGGTCCGGACGGCGTCGACGCCGAGGGGTCGGAGGAAGGATTCGTGGGCCGACTCGCCCCCGAACAGGTCAGAGCCTTCTGGGAGCGCCTTTCGCCCGTCACCATCGAGCAGTTCATGACGGGCCTACGGACGACCGAGAACGTCAACGGCGACGACGAGGAGTACTTCACGCTGTACTTCGCCGACCTCAAGGAGACGTACAGCGCGGCCGTTCGCGCGGACGCGGGTATGACGATGTCCTGGTACTGACGGCCCGCGCTAGTCCGAGATCCCTTTTCGTGATCGACGTGTTGGGGATCGGGGGTTGAGCTGGACCTTCGACCCGAGGTCGCGTATTACCCATATATGGTCAGCGCGGCCGACGTCGCCGCGCGGGTGGCCGATCGGCACTGGCACCGCTACCGCGCCGGGCAGGGCGCCAAGGGCCCGCGCTGGTACGCCTGGGCCTGCGCACGCATCGACGACAAGACGACGGACGGCTGTCGGTGGCTGCTGGTCCGACGCAACCTGACCACCGGTGAGCCGGCGTTCTACCGCTGCTACGCGCCCGCCCTCAAGTCGTTGATGACCCTGGTCAAGATCGCCGGTCTCAGATGGGCGGTCGAGGAGTCATTCCAAGCCGCCAAGGGCCAGGTCGGGCTGGACCACTAACAGGTGCGCGGCTGGACGGCCTGGCACCGGCACATCACCTTGGCCATGCTCGCCCTGGCCCTCCTGGCGGCCATCGCCGCTGCCCAGCCACCCAGCACCGACGACCGCATCCCGCTGACACTCCCCGAAGTCCGCCGGCTGCTGGCCGCGCTCGTCCTGACCACCACCCACACGATCACGAACATCCTGCGCTGGCCAGACTGGCGCCGCCGCCACCAAGCAACAGCCCGACGTTCCCACTACCTGCGCCAAACCAACCATGATTGCGATGTGTCACTGGAGTACTAGGGGGAGCACTCCGCCGAGGCACATGGCTTGATCTTCGGTTATTGGATGGTCAGACGGTGGCCATGCTCGGCGGATCGGGGACAGAGGAAGATCGTGAGCGCGGCATAACGACCGAGCTGGAGCGTGGTTGGTTCCAGCGTCTCCTGGCATTCGGGCGTGCTCCATTCGAGGTGACGTTCTTCCAGGGGCCGCCATCGGGGTGCGCTGCCGCCATCCCATTCGCTGCTGTCAAGTTGGAGGAGCGGCTCTGTTTCCGTTCCGCAGACGTCGCAAGGTAGTTCGTACATGTCAGTGGCGTGCCAGGACTCCCATCCTCCGATCTTGCAGCCCGGCGCGATGGACAACAGGTACTGGTAGGAATGCTCCGAATCGTCTTCCCAAGCGTCCAGCGCCGTCTGGAGATGTTCTGGCAACTCTTCGGGGAAGGGGTACTCGGCGACCCGTTCGGGATGGAGCACGCAGGGGCGTGGCAGGTAGTCCTCGTAGCTGAGGTCGGCCACGGGGGTCTCAGGACCACCGTCGGGCGTGGTGTGATCCCGCATGGGCGGTTCAGCGAGGACGTCGGTCACGTCGGTGGCGCGGCGCCAGACCAGCAGCGGAGCAGGAGCGGATCCCACGGCCTCCAACTCATGGTCGTTGGGACACCACAGCACCTGAAGCAGATCGGTTCCCTCAGGAAAGGGAATCTCCGGGATGTCGCGTGCATAGAACTGGGCGACACCGACTACGGGGATCGGGCTCTCAGGGACGCGGTCCAACATCGTCAGCCAGCCTGGCTGACCGAAGGGCGCGGCCTGTACCTGCACTGTTCGGTCGCATGCCGGCCATGGCTCATTTGACGGCCAGAGCAGCGGTCCTCCAATGTGGCTGTCATGCATGCTCGGCTTTCCGGGCCGCGGGTGAAGCCGGACAGCTGTTCTTGCGTACGCGTCCAACTCGGGTAACACCTGCGTGATGTCGACCGGAGGCTTGGAAGTGGTGCGAGCCATGAGTACGAAGACTAGACCGCTGGCGCCTGCCGAGAAGACCGGATCTTGAGCTTCGCCAATGGCATACGCAGGCTGCTGCGGCGTAACGCCTTGGCTGTGAACGAAGAATGTGCGGACTAAAGCTCGGCCGATCGCAGTCCCGGGAGCGCGAGTGCCTCGACTCGGCGGCGATCAGGCCGAAGGTAGCGGAAGATGAATTCGCTCATGCAGACGGCTACGGCTGGCTTCTCGCCGAACCAGGATGAGGGCGACATGCTCGTCCGCCTGCGCGACCAGCTCACGAACCTCGGCGTCAACGCCGAGGTTCGGGACAACAACAGCGCGCTCATGGTGCACAGGCGTGAGCCGGGATGCCGGTGTGGGTGTTCGTCGGATTTGGCGGGGCTTACTACTCCTGGCAGCGCGCCGAGCGGAGGCACCCGACCAGCGATCCGGAGGGTGCAGCGAACGCCCTAGCCGAGTACATCACCAGCTGATGACCGGCGCGGCAAGACAGGTGCGTTCCCTGCCGGAGGGGGTAGGGATTGCCGCCGCCTTGTCTTGTCGCGCCGCTTCCAGCAGGCAGTTGCAGTGGCGCCCCCGCAGCGACCTTCCCGCCCGGCCGCTGTGCTGCCTGCCGGTTGAACGTGCCTGATAGTTAGTCTCCTCGCCCCGGGTCGTTGTCACTCAGATAGTCACTCAGCGGGAACGGCCCGGTCTTGCTCCAGGAAGACCGTGTACCCAGCTCCCGTGCCGTGGCTGCGGTCGGTCTGAAAGCGTCACAGCGTAATGGTGCTGCCTCCCGGGGCAGGCCCTCGGATCGTATGTCGGGCGTTTGGGCAAGCGACGAGCCGCCGTACGGCAGTGCCCCGCTTGATCTTCATCAAAGCGATCCGACAGAATGACCTCCGGAAGAGAGGGCTTACCTCCGCGCCCCGAGGAGCTGATTCAAGTGGACTTTACAGTGGCATGGGCAGTCATGTTAGGGCTCGGGTGCGTGGTTGCTGTATCCGGGATATACACACTCGCTACCAAGCGACTCCCCCGCCCGTTATGGGGCAGGCGTACGCAATATGAGCCGCGCCGTCACGGCTTGGGACAACTATTCATGGGTCTCTTCTCTGTTTTCCTGTCGATGTCCAACATGGTGATGGGCTGGTCACACGCATTGTCCCTGGCGCTGATCTTTCTAGCGATCGGATGCACCGTGGCGGGTTCGTGGTTCTTTCTCTCGGCGATGACCTCCCGCCGCACATCTTGAGCGCGCCCATCCGTTTGGAAGAATTTGAGCCCCTACCTGGGCAAACGCTTCATCGAACTCTCCGACTGTCTCCTCGCCCCAGACCATGGTCACCAAGTGGCTTGCTGGCAAGACCGGTGAGCTGGGTACGCGGTCGCTCAAGCTGATCCACGGCGTCCTCAACCAGCCGGTCAAGAGCGCGATGCGCCGAGACAAGGTGAAGAGCGGAACGTCGTGGATCTTTGCGACATCCCGGAGGGGCGCGCCGGTCGCCCGTCCAAGGCCCTCACCCTGGCTCAGGCTCTCGCCGTCCTCACACAGGCGGAGAAGAGCGGCAAGCGCATGCGGGCCTACATCATCCCCTCCCTGCCGATCGGCGCTCGTACCGAGAAGCTGAGGGCGCTGCTCTGGTTGCATGTCGTCGCGTACGACGAGGCCCAGGCCGCCTGGCTGCCGGTTGGCCATGTGGGCTGGGAGCACAAAGACTTCGCGATCTGCGTCTGGCGGTCCGTCCTTCAGAAGGGCGACACCAAGACGATCAAATCCCGCCGCTTGCTCAAGGCTCCCCCGGCGTTGCGTGAACGCGCTGCGCCTGCTCAAGGAAGCCCAGGACATCACGCAGGAGAAGGCGGGGGAGCGATGGAAGGACACGGACCTCGCGTTCTGCACACGCACGGGTACTCCCGTCACCGCGCACAACGTACGGCGCGACTTCCGGAAGATCGTCGAGGCGAGAGGGCCCACCGGACGGGAGTGGTCACCTAGCGAGCTGCGGCGATGGGCAAAATCTTCGGGAGTTAGTCACTCAGGCCCCGTTTCCGCAATCGAAGACGGGGCCTTTTCGTTGGTGGGCGGTACTGGTATCGAACCAGTGACCCCTCGCTTGTAAGACAATCGAAGGGAGAGCGGGAGCAGCTCCAGTACCCGCCCTCACCTGGGCATACCGTCCATGGCGGTCTCCCGTCGTCCAGACTCGTCCACGGCCGTTGTCACCCAGATAGTCACTCAGCGCGGCCCAGGCAAGCGAGGAGTTGTGGGGCACTATGCATGCCTCGGCAGTTAGAGCTCGTTATGATCTACAACGGGTATCGCAGTCGAGCTAGATCCACTGCACGCGGATGACGTATACCTCGCGTTGGGGCTCCAACACCAGATAGGTCACGAGCCCGCGCTCTCCAAAGGGCATGACCCGCATGTTGCCATCGGGCTTACTGGACGCTTGCGGTCCACCGGCCCAGGGCTCCAGTTCAATCAAGTCGAGCGCCCCGGCCAGATACCGCAAAGCTTCCTTGGGGAGGGCCGCGATCTGTTCTTGAGCGACAGGATCGGGCTCAACGATCGAATACACCTACCGCTCGACCCCGCGCTCAGCCAGCAGTTGGCGCCATGTCTTGTCGCCTCGAGGGATCGGCTTGCCGGCATCGGCCAGTTCCTGGACACGGGCAGCCCGCTCGTAAAGATCTCTCCGGCCCTGCGGATCCTTGATCGAGTCGCACGCGACAAGCCACCAGGTATGGATGAACTCGCTGAGTCGGCCGAGGTCCAAACTGGCGCGGACCTCAGCCAAGACGACGTCAAGACCTGCGTCGAACCCATCTCGGTCCTGCGGGACGACCAACGCTCTGCGGATGGCGCGCAGATTCTTCTCCGGCGGGGGGCCTTCGGGAGTGAACTCCTGCGGTTGCGCGCTCATGCAGCCAGTGTACGTACAGGTACTTAACGCGGCCCGGCCAATCGCCCGACTTGGGAAAGGTGATTCGGGCTGCGGACCGACGCGCGAGTCCAGGCGGTAACCGACTCACCCGTCACCGAGGCGGCACGAGCAGCTGCCCCACTGCCTAGCGAAGCAGCATCAAACAGGCGCGATGACTCTCGTCCTTGACGTTGCCGGCAGCAGGAAGGACACCTGTGCCATGAAGGCGACATGTCAGCGGCCCAACTCCGCGAGCAGAATCTCGCTCGGCCCGATCAAGCTCACCCTCGAACGATACAAAGAACAGCAGGTCACGCTCATCGCCAGCCGCACCCAAGCGCCCGCGAATTCGAGAGACTCGATCTCCGCAACTGAGATGCGGCGCAGATTTGGCACCGTTCGAACCACGACACCGCGTCGAAGCGCGACGATGTCGCTCCTCTACCCGCATGCCAAGGAGAAACCGCTCATCGTGCCCGCACCGTATGGACAATGAACCCATGCTCCCCGACAGATTCTTCCACCCCCTCAAGCCCACGCAGGTGCTCGACGCCGTCTACGACCAGTTCGGCGAGCCGGACGAGTTCGGCGAACTCACCAACGAGTCTGCGGCCAGGGAGACGGTCCGGCAGGTGCTGCTGGATCCGCGCAGCCAGGGCGATCCCGGGGTGTTCGAGCTTGTCTGGGAACTGGTTGACCTCTATGACGACGACGAGCTCCACGACGCGGCCGAGCTGCTGACCGAAGTACTCAACGCCCACCCCGACCAGCGCTTCGCCGTGGGCGCCCTGCGTGCGGCCCACCGCGACGCCGAGGGCCTGGCCGAGATGGAGGCCCTCCATCGCGACATGGCGTTCCTGGTACCGGAGCGCCGCGACATCCGTTTCTACTACCTGGCTCCGGCTTTCCTGGCCGAACAGGGTCAGACCGACCGTGGCGCACTCCTGGCCAGGGAGGGGGCCGCCCTGGCCAGAAGCCTCGGGCTTGAGGAAGAGGCCGAGCGGATCGAGGAGCGCAGCCCCGATCCCGAACACCGGCAGCAGTCGAGGGCCCGGCTTGGGGGCGCGATGGAGGAACTGCTCAGCGCAGCCCGCACTGCCGCCACGCCCTCCGGGAAACGTGCGCTGGGCGGGGAGCGCTCCGGGTATCGGATGGCCTATCTCCCCGCGCGGGAGTACGCCAAGGGCCTGACCGAAGGGCTGCTCGACGCCACATTCCCCCTCGACCACGAGGACTACCGTCGCGAGCTGGAGTCATCGATGCACGACTCGGCCCAGCTCGGCAGGGTCTCGGTGGTCGCGATCGACCTGTCGGAGGTCGACGCGTTCGCCGAGCGGACAGGACGCGACCCCCGACGTCGCAGTACACGGCTGGCCTACCTGTCCACGCTGTCGGCCCGGGACGCGATCTCCTGGCCTGTGGAGCGCAACACGCCCTGCTGGTGCGGCTCTCAGCGCAAGTACAAGAAATGCTGTGGCCGGCCCGGATTCCGCGACCAGCCGGTGCCCGACCGAGGGCGGGCCATCCTGCGTGTCGATGGACCACAGCCGCTCCGGGTACAGGTGCCCTCCAGGATTCGGCTTGACCGGCTCCACGCGGTGATCAACGCCGACGCCAGCGCGGGCGGCCACTACAGCTTCTCGGTCCAGCACGGCGAAATCGACGCCGACCAGGCTCCGGACGCGACCCTTTCACAGCTCGCCAACGAACCCGGCCAGTCGTTCGGCTATCACAACGGCCGCGACCACAGGGTGACGGTGGAAGAGATCGTCCCGGTGGACCCGGCGGACAACCAGCCCCGGGTGATCTAGCGACACGCTGCCTTGACGGGTGGCTCTCATCGCGCACGGCCCTCGACAAGCCTGGAGCCGACCGCTTCAGCACGGCGACCTTCTGCAGGCCCGGTCTACGACGGTCCCATCCGTCAGCTGCATCCCGCATCCGGGCCCAGGCTGACTTGGCTCAACCGCAAGGGGGCCTGGCCCGGGCGACAGAGCGGGCACCTACCGTGACAGACCGCAAGATCGTCGACAGACGCCACGATCAACTCAACCTCATGGCACGCTAATGGCACGAAGCCCGGCAGCAAGATCGCTACCGGGCTTCGTGTGCTGGTGGGCGGTACTGGTATCGAACCAGTGACCCCTCGCTTGTAAGCCAAATCGAACGCATGCTCGACCACTGGTATCGGCCTTACGGCCCGCCTCGGACCGTCCACCAACGTCCGCCTACGTCCGTGATCGCCTTCCGTCGTTGTCACCCAGTTAGACACCCCAAGGGAAGCGTGGCGCTGGCGGGCTCGGTGCGAGAAACTTGCCTGCATGGCTCAGGTGACCATGACATCAGCACGATGGAATGAACTTACTGCGCTGCTGAACGATGAGCAGCGACTCCAGGCCGAGTATCCCAAGGTGGCCGAATACCTGGATATGGCGGCAAGGCTGTCGGGAACGGGCAACGTTGAAGCCGACGGGGCGTTCGATTTGCGGTTCGTGCACTATATGACCGGCGGAAGCACTGTGAGCACGAACCCCTACTGGGACATCGTTGAGCCGTTCGTGTTCGAACACGAGGGCCGCCGCGTGGTGAACGGCGGTCGAGCGGAAGGAAGCGCGCGACTCGCCTTTGCACAGATGACTTTGCAGGCGACTTACGCATACGCGGTACCTTCCCCGCAGACCATCGAATGGGTGTCCAGTTTTTGCGCTGATCTCCCAATCGTGGAGCTTGGAGCAGGTAGGGGATATTGGGCAGCGCAGTTGTCTCGCTCTGGGTTGGTCGTTGAGGCATACGATCTGGAACCACCGAACAAGACCCATAATCTCTCTTTCGTTGAAGCCGCCGGACAGACTGACGTGTGGTATCCCGTCGGTGATCTAGATGAGTTCGCGGCTCGTGTTCGGACGGCGGATTATGTGCTGTTCCTCTGCTGGCCGCCCGGCTGGGGGGACAAAATGTCGTCCGAGGCGTTGACCTTGTTCGAAAAGGCAGGGGGCGAACGGCTCATCTACATCGGAGAGCCGAAGGGCGGCAAGACCGGCAACGATGCGTTCTTTGATGCCCTGTCGGCCCGCTGGAGGTTGGAGTCAGTAGATCCACACTTCGTTTCGTGGTGGACGGAGGCGGACGTCGCGCAGATCTGGGTTCGAAACTGAGGACGCAGCAAAAAAAGGGGGGCCAACGGCCCCCCTTTTCCTTTTCCTTCCTACTTGAGAGCCATGCGGAACACGAATGCGTCGTAGCGATCTCGTGGGTACGACACCTTGGAAATCATGATGATCCGACCGTCTGCGGAGAGAAACCGCTGCTGGACCGTCTTGACGAGATCGCCGGGAGTTGTACGAAGCCAATCGGCATGCGCCGGCTCCGGTAGCTGGTCAGAGACAGTCTCTTCCAGGAAGTCGGCCCCCGACACGTCGGCAACATCCACCGGGTGGTAGGTGTCCGAGATCGAGATTGGCCGACCGTCCTCGACGGCCCTGGTGATGACGTAAGCGATCATTTCCCCTTCCGCGAGGCCGAGAGCCTCAGCAAGTTCGCTGGTGGCGGGGATCTCCTCAGTCTCGCGTTCTACGTGGATGTCTCGATCGGTTTCGTTCCGGAACGTGCGCTCAGCAGATTCCATCTGGCGCTCAGGAGAGACCCGGACGAGGTTGGGTCGATCAGCGACGAAGGTGCCCCGTCGCCTGACGGATCGAACGAGCCCCTGACTCAGGAGCAGTTCGAGAGCCTTCCGAACCACGATGTCCGACACGCCGTTCTTCTGGGCGATCTCGGCATGGCTCGGTAGTTGCATACCGGGAGGAAGTTCCCCCCCGCGAATACGTCGGGCGTACTCGCCTGCGATGCGGACGTAGGCCGGCTCTGGCACTGACGATCATCCCTTCAACTGCTCTTCGGTGGCACCTTCCAGCGTATACGCATCATCGTATACCCAGGGCTTGTGCGTATACGAAGTTACGTATACGCTGCTGCCTGTGACCCGGTCCCCCCGGACGGGTCACCGGAAGCAACCGGAAGGCGGCCCGACGGGATCGCGCGCCGACGCTGACGAAACCGCTTCGACCGACGGGCCGAACGCATTCGGTGTCTGACAACTTCACGGGTCACCGCCTCCCACGAAAAGGCGGCCCGCGCAGGGCACGACCCTGCGCACTCGGGACGGCCCTGCCTACCAGGCCACAGGCCGCCCCCCTTCGCCCCCACAACTGCCCTGTCACTCAGAAGAGGGGATCTACTCCATGTACTCCGACCGCAAACCCATGCGTCGCTTCCTGCTGTTCGTGCTCGCTGGCCTCGCTCTGGTGTTCGTCGTGCGACAGCCGGACAAGGCCGCCGTCATCACCGCCCACGCCTTCAACGGGTTGATGGCGATCGCCGACGCTCTGGCGTCGTTCGCTGGCAACCTCGGTTAGGCGCCGACCGGATGCCTGCCGTTGAGATCGTTTCGTTCGGCTATCTGCACGGTGAGCCGCCGCCCGCGCATCTGACCATCGACCTGCGGCACCACTTCAAGGACCCGCACGTGTCGCCCGAGCTGCGCTACATGACCGCGCACGATGAGCCGGTGCGTACCACGGTGCTGGGCACGCCCGGCATCGCCGACCTGTTGGAGGCCACCGTCACTGCGGTGGCCGCGTTCCTGTCCGGCCCGAGCGCCGGCCCCGTCACCGTGGCCGATGGCTGCGCTGGTGGTCGGCACCGCGCCCCGGTCTTCGCTCAGCATCTGGCCAACCGGCTACGCCGGGTCGGCCTGTCGGTCACCCTGCACCATCGCGATCTGGACAAGCCCGTCGTCCAGCGCTGATCCGTAAAGCCCCCAGGGGCGGCCTACATCCGCCAAGACACGAGCCGCCCCCTCGACTCCACAGAGGAGCACCACCATGATGACCCGCTTCGGCGGCGCGACCAAGTCGGACTACTGCACGTCCGACTGCCGCAACGGCACGATCTGGAATCCCGCTTCCGGCCCGTACCCGTGCCCGATCTGCCAGGGCAACAACGGCGCCGCAAACGGTAAGGGCAGCCGATGACCGGCCGCCGCCCCGCTGTCTCCCACCCGGCGTTGGCGTTGCTGGCTGACCTCACCGAGGTCATGCCGCGCCATCTGGCCGATGAGGCGGCGTGTGGGTTGGACCCAGAGCTGCACACCGGCCCGGACGCCTTCACCGACGAGCCCGCCGACGAGCGGGCCGCGCGTGAGCAAGTGGCCCGCGAGGTGTGCCAGCAATGCCCCGTGCTGGCCTCGTGCCTGTTCTTCGCCCTGGACGTCCGCCCGGCGGCGGGGGTGTGGGCGGGACTGACCGCTGAGGAGCTGCGCGCGCTGTCCGCACCGGCGCCCTCGGGTTCGCTGGAGGTGGCCTGATGGACGTGCGCTACTTCTCGGTCACCGCGCCCGCGCCGTGGAACAAGTCCGGGACCACGCGCATCACCGTACGCACCGGCGGCGCCTACCAGGTGTATGCGTGCGTGGGCAACAGCCGCGCCGGAATGTCCGCCGATGAGGCGTGGGCGCTGTGGGTGGCACTGGGCAACGCCCTGGCCGCGAGCTTCGGCCCGGCCCCGGACTGGGCCACCACCCAGCAGGACGGGGGCCAGTGATGGCCCGCTTCCAGTGCTCGGACTGCAACCGGACCCACCACACCGCCACCACCTGCCCGGCGTGCGGGCCGATGGCATTCCAGGTGCAGCTCTGCCACACCCACGCCGCGGGCTTCACCCGCCGATGCGGGGTGTGCCGCATGCTCGCCCGTTCCCAGTCGGCCGCCTGACCAGGAGAGGAGAAACGTTCATGAGTCACGTTCAGGCCGGTATCGCGGTCTATGACCCGCGCCCCGGCGAGATGCGCTTGCGGGCCAGTGAGGACGGCAGTTCGTTGTTCCTCACCCTGGCCGATGACCGGGTGTGGTTCGCCCTGGCCGGCGCGGGTGCTGATCTGGCCGCTGAGGCTGCGGCGATGGACCGGCTTGCCGTCCTGGCCGCCGAGAGCGCCGCCACCATCCGCGCCCGCCTCGCTGAGGCCGGTGAGGGCCGATGAGCCGCACCTTGGCCCGCTTCTTCGACCCGACCGGCCAACGGCACGGGCTGCCCTCGTGGCCGTGGCAGATGGCGCCCGCCCACCTGCTGACCATGCGCCAGTTGGCCGCGCGGGGGCTTCGCCCCGGCGGTCAGGAGGTGCAGGGCCAGATCTTGTGGAGCTCGCGCCGCTACCACGCGTCCGGCGGGGTGCGCGCGGCCTACCTGTACGACGTGCGCCTGGCCCTGCCCAAGCGCACCGCCACCCCGCGTCAACTGCACGCGCTGGGCAAGGCCCTGGCCGCCCGCCGCACCTGCCCCGCCTGCACGCGAGACGTCGGCTACGTGCTGGCCCGCCACCTCGGCACCTGCAACGACTGCGCTGAAAGGAGCGCCGCATGACCACCCCGACCAACACCCCGACCGGCACCGCGAGCAATGCCCCGTCCACCAACGGCGCCGGCCCCCAGCAGGCCACCCGCGCCCTGTGCGTCCTCGTCACCGTGCAGAGTGGCCGTGGGGAGTTTTCCACCACTAGCCACGATCTGATCGTTCCGGTCGGCATGCGCCATAGCGACCTGCTGACGCATGTGCTGAAGGAGCGCATCCCCGAGCACCTGCGCGGCAACTCCGTCGTGCTGCATTACTCGGTTCACCCGGCGGTGATCGCGTGAAGACCATCACCCGGCGCGACTGGTGGACGATCGGCGGTGTCGGCGTCGTGGCCGCCGCCGCGGTCATCGCCTCCTTCACCGCCCAAGCCGGACTCGGACGCCTGGCCGGCTGGGATGCTTCCCTGCACCTGCCCGGCGGTATCGAGATCTCGTTGTCGTGGCTGCTGCCGCTGTGCGTGGACGCCTACGGCGCGGTGGCCACCCGGATCACCGTCAACGCCAAGTACAGCGCCGAAACGCGCCGGCATGCGCTGATCCACGCGGTGGGCGCGGTGGTGGTGTCGGTCATCGGCAACGCCATCTATCACGCCCTGGAAGCCGGTGTACTGCACCTGGGCAACTCCCGGTGGGTGCTGGTGGTGGCGGTCAGCATGGTCCCGCCGGTGGCGCTCGGCGCGCTGGCCCACCTGATGGCCCTGTGCGCCCGCGACGACGCCCACCCCGCACCGGCACCCGCCCCGACCCCGAACGCCACCGACGCCGGTACGGACGGGCTCTCCCGTCCGGCGCCGGTACGGCGGGACCCCGTACGGGTGGACGAACTCACCCGCCTGCCGTACGCAGCGAGCGCGCCCGGTACGGGTTCGGCGCCGCGCGCGGTGGCCGCCGCCCGTACGGGCGTGGTGGAACTGGCCACCGTACGGGCCGACCGTACGGCCAAGCACGACGACGCGCCCACCGGCAAGACGGAGCGTACGGAGCGTGTGGACCGTACGGCCTTCATCGCCGATATCGCCCGGCGCATCCGTACGGCAGAAGCAAACGGCAGCCGGTGGGAGCCGGACTACGACGGGATGGAGGCCCGTTCGGGCTATCGCCGCTCGTGGTGTGAGAAGGCCGTACGGGACGCGCGGGCACTGGCCGCCCGTGACGAGCCGCATACCCTGACCAGCTCCCACGACGCCGACACCGACACCGACACCGACACCGACCAGCATGCCGGCCATGGCGCCGGTGAGGGCGAGGTGGCCCGATGAGCCGCCGCCGCAACACCCTGGAAATGCTGGTCGGGCATCTGTTCACGCTGGCCGTGCTATCGACCCTGGTCGGGCTGCTGGTCGGCCTGCTGGCTCCGTGGCCGCCCTCGGTGGCGCTGTGGCTGTCCGGCTTCACCGCCGGACTGATCGCCGCCCCGCTGATCCGCGCCTGGCTCGGCGTGCTGGCCGTACGGCTGTCGCGTCCGCCCACCGTCCCTACGGACGGCGCCACCCGTACGGGTGGCCGTACGCGGCGCGGGGGGCGGTGATGGTGATGTCCGAACCTCGCACCGTGTACGTCGTCACCGACGCCCCGCCGCGTACGGCTCACACCGCCCCATCGACGCCCGCCCCGTACGTACGACTCGCGTGGGCGCGCGCCTGTCGGGCGGTGGCCGCCCTGCTGCTGGTGTACGCGCTGATCCCGGACGCGTACGGCTGCCGCTGGTGGCTGTACGGCGCCGTGCTCGGCTGGCTGGTCCAGCCGTGCCTGGCCCGGCTGGGAGCGTTCGCGGGGCTGCTGTTCGGCGCCGCTGACGCGCTGGTGACCGCCATGCTCGGCACCCGCCGCCTGGTCTACCTGGCCGCCCTGCTGCGCCAAGCCGTACACGAAACCCGCACCCCCCGGCCCACCGACGACGCCGACCGGGACGACGACGATGCCTCTCCCGCCGAAGGAGACCCCTCGTGACCACCGACAACGCCTCCAACGGCGCCAAGCCCGGCCGTAGCCGGATCCCGGAGCTGTCGAACATCCCATGGGCCGGCCCCACAGCGATCACCCGTTACGCCCAGGTCGGCCGCAACCTCTCCCGCGACCTCGGCGAAGAGTTCGCTCTCGGCAGCGATGAGCTGTATGAGGTGCTGATCCGCAGCTTCAAGGGCCACCCGGTGCTGAGCGTGTTCGGCGCCCCGGACGTGCGCCGGCGCGCCCGCCGCGTGGTCAAGCGGCTCAAGCGCGCCGCCGAGCTGCAGCGCGGGGTGGGGGTGGAGCTGGTGAAGTTCCACGCCCAGTTCCGCAAGGAGTTCGTCGAGGTGCTGCCCCAGGCCAAGCCTGAAAAGCGGCGCAGCGACTTCAACTGGAATGAGGGAGCCTGATGGCCGGCCGTATCACCACCAAGACGCCGCTGCCCGCTGTGCTGCCCGCGGTCCCGGACTCCTCCTCCTGGGAGCAGGTGGCCACCCGCGAGGTGTCCAAGGCGCTGCTGTACTTCCCGCCCTGGCTGATCGGCGTCCTGCTGTTCGGCCTGGGCGCCGCCTTCCACTTCACGCTGGCCAGTGACGACCCGCAAACCGTCGCCTGGACCACCGCGCTGATCATCACGTCCGTGCTCGCCCTCACCGCGCTGACCTGGCGCCAGTCGCACGCCCGCAGCCTGAGCGGACGGGTGCACACCACGCTGACCACGCTGGCCGGCGGGCTGTGGGTGTGCGCGGCCACCATCAACGGCCCCGCCACCACCGTCACCGGCCGGCTGATCCTGATCGGCGGGGTGGCATTCGCGCTGTCGTTCAACATCCGCACCGTCATCCGCGCCAAGCAGATCGACATCAACGCCGCGGCGGCTGACCCTCTGGCGTTCCTGTTCGGCCGCGGCACCGAAAAGGCCGGCATGCCCGCCGTCCAGGCCCGCACCATCCAGGCCACCGCGCACAAGGTGACCGGCGAAGTCCAGCTTGACGAAGGCCGGCAGATTGCCGATGACCTGCAAAAGAAGGTCCCCTACGTCGAATCCGGGATCGGCCTTCCGCCCGGTTCGATCACCACCAGCATCGACCCCGACGACGCTTCCAAAGCCAGCGTGGTCATCTCCGACCCGCGAGTGATGAAGCGCCCGATCATCTGGCCCGGCCCCTCACGCGTCGGCGCCTCCATCGCTGAGCCGCTGCGCTGCGGCCTGTGGCAGGACCTGGACGAAGTCGCCTACGTCATCGTCGGTCACCATCTGCAGATCATGGGCAAGACCGGCGCCGGCAAATCCATCGGCGGCGCCTGGAACTTCCTGGCCGAGATCGTCACCCGAAGCGATGTGGCCGTGTTCGCCATCGACATCACCAAGGGTGAGCAGACTCTCGGCCCGCTCAAGGCCGCCCTGCACCGCCTGGAGACCACCAAGGAGGGCGCCAAGGCCCTGCTGAATGAGATGCAGGCCAAGGTCAAGCCGCGCACCGACCTGCTGTCCGGCATGGGCCTGCAAAAGTGGGCCGAAGGGTGCGGACTGACCTACTGGGTGCTGTGGCTGGAGGAGTTCCCCGACATCTACGACGCCCTGTCTGAGAAGGAGCAGGACCGGTTCCTGTCGCTGATCAAGGCGATTCGCAGCGCCGGCGGAACCGTGGTGCTGTCGCTGCAGCGCAGCGACTGGACGCAGATGCCCACCATCGCCCGCGGCCAACTGGCCAAGATGTGCTTCGGCGTCGATTCGGCCGCCGACGCCACCTTCGGCCTGTCCGAAGCCCAGGAAGACGCCGGATGCCGGCCCGAGCTGTGGAGCAACAAGCAGCCCGGCATGGCCTACCTGGACGCCCCCTCCATCCCCGATGACCGGATCACCATGCCGATGCGTACCTTCGCCTGGGGCCTGACCCCGGCCGGCACGTTCGACGACGAACAGGCCAACGCCCAGATGCGCGCCCACGCCGCCGCCTTCCCCGCCGTCCACAAGCAGATCGACCCGATGACCGCGACGCTGTCGCGCCTGTCGGCCTCCGCGCTGGCCACCCCCGGCCCGCTGCCCACCATCCACGACGACCCCGCCGGCGACGACGACGGCCCCGACGACGATGAGGAGGTGCGCAACGTCGCCACCGAATACCTGGCCACCGACGACCCCGACCCCGACCTGTCCGCCGACATCGACGACGAGATCACCGACTTCCCCGAAGGAGAGCCGCCGCTGACCTTCGCCACACCCGAGCGCACCATGACAGCGGAGGAACGCGGCGCGGCGCTCATGGCCCGCCTGCACGAACTGTGGGACGACGGCGCCCGCGACGTCGGCACCGGAGACTTCAAGGTGCTGTGGGGAACCACCAACATCTCCCGCGCCTGGATCCAGAAGCAGATGAAGCGACTGTCAGAGGCCGGCATCATCGGCGCCTACGACGACGACCGCCACCGCTACCTGATGGACAACCGGCCCGAACTCCCCTAATTCCTTGATCCCGTGGCCCCCCTGGAGGGGGCCACGGGCGGGGGCTGGGGGAGGGACTTACAGGTCAACGCGGGGGCCACGCCGCGTGGCCCCCCACCGTGGCCCCCTCGTGGCCCCACCCGTGGCCCATCCGTGGCCCCCCTTCATCTGAGGCGTGGCCCCCCTCGTGGCCCCCTCAAGCCAAGATCAAAAACTTTCGCGGGCGCATCCCACGCGCAGCCGTGCGCGCGAGCTTGCCCGCACCCTTTTTGGAAGGACCACCCCAGCATCATGACCGTCATCAACAACCCTCTCCGGCTCACCCCATCCCAGTGGCGCATCATGCGCTACCTCGGCAGCTACAGCGCCAGCGCCACCCGCGTCGGCTTCCGCGCCGACCAACTGTGCGAGCACACCAGCACAGAGCCCGCCGACCTCGGCGACCTGGCCGACTCCGGCTACATCGCCGGCCGCGAACGAGGCAGCGCCTGGGAGCCCGCCCCCGACGTCGTACGCGACGCCACCAACCCGAAGAGACTGAACGTCCACATCACCACGCAGGGAAAGAAGGCCGCCACGATCCTGGAGGCGGCCACATTCGCGCTGCTACACCTTCGAGTCCACGGCTCGCTGCCGACCGACTTCCTACGAGGCGAACTCGGCACCGACAACGACACCCTCGCCCGGCTCGAACGGTGCGCCTACACCCAGACCATCCCCGGCGACCACCTCGCCTGGCATGAGGGAAGCACTGTCCGCGTCTACCAGGCGCAACAACGCATCGACCCTCACTGGACCTGCACGAGCTGCAACGCGCTGCCCAGGGCCGGCGCCACCATCTGGGTCGACATCACCGACGCGCCCATCGACCGGCACTGCGACCCGTGCGCCCGCCGCAAAGCCAAGGTAGCGGTGCCGTCCGCCCTGGTCACCCTCACCAAGCTCGGCCGCCGCTACAGCGACCCCTACATGATCGAGGTCGGCTCATGACCGGCCCGTCCATCCTCGACACGCTCGCCGACCTCGCCATGTGCCTGACCGCCGCGGTGGTGCTCGTGCTCACCCTCGTGGCGCTCTACCGGTCCAACCTCAAGCGCCACCCCTACACCGACTGCCGCCGCTGCCAGGGCACCGGCGAGCGCCGTAGCCGCCTGTTCGCCCACTCCTACGGCTACTGCCCCGACTGCACCGGCACCGGCCGCAGAACCCGCCTCGGCGTCCGCCTGTTCAACATCCGCTGACCGATACCCCGCACCTGGAGATCACCGTGACCGGAACCGTCTACCTGCTGCACTTCGCCCGCCCGTACAAGCACGCCCGCCACTACATCGGGTGGACCAGTGATCTGGACGCCCGGTTGGCCGAGCACCAGGCAGGGCATGGCGCGCGCCTGCTGGCCGTGGTTAAAGCCGCTGGCATCACCTGGACGCTGGCCCGCACCTGGGACGGCACCAGGAACCGTGAACGCTCCCTCAAACGCCAAGGTGGCGCACGCCGCTGCTGCCCGATGTGTGGCGTACGACCCCGCCCCACCCCAACACCGACCCCGCCACCCCCACCTCCCCCCGAGCTGGTCACCATCATCCGACCGCGCCCCGGCGACCAGGCCATGCTCGCCAAGGTGGCCGCCGTATTCCTCGCCGGCGAAACCCGACTACCGCTCCACGAGATCACCCGACGGCTACCGGTGCGCCCCGACGGCCCCCGCTTCGGCTGGGAAACCTCCGTCATGGCCGCCACCCTTCGCCGCAACGGCGTCATCATCCACCGCCATAGCCACCCGTCCGGCGCCGTCCTGCTGGGCGACCTCCGTACCACTCTGGCCCTGGCCGCGCCCGACCCCGAAGGGCAGGCCGCATGAACGGCATCCCGGCAGCGGATGCGTCGCGTTCCACCGGCACTATCCGACGCGTCGCGTCTGTCGGCGACGGACGCGACGCGTCGGGTTCCACCACGGTGCAACTCGACGCGTCGCGCGACCTCGGCAACGCCGGGCAACGGCTCTGCGCCTGGTGCTCTGGCCCCATCCCCGCCGCCGCCCGGCGAGATGCGGTGTGCTGCTCGGTGCGCTGCCGTCAGGCTCGCCACCGCTTCACCCGCACGGTCGGCGCTGGCCAACCCGTCGCGCTCGGCCGCCCGCTACGGCTGGCCTACGCTGACCCGCCCTACCCAGGCAACGCGCGGCTATATCGCGGGCACCGCGACTATGCCGGAGAGGTCGATCATGCCGCGCTGATCCGCCACCTGACCACCTACGACGGGTGGGCGCTGTCGACCTCAGCCGCCGCCCTCCCGGCCGTCTTGACGCTGTGCCCGCCAGAGGTTCGGGTGGCCGCCTGGCACCGCGGAGAGCGCCCTACCGCCAGCCGCTGGCCGCTGAACGCCTGGGAACCGGTCATCTACGCCGGAGGTCGTCCCTCAGACCCGTCGCTCGGGATCCACCCGACACGTCGGGTGGACTCCCTGGTCCACGGCGTCTCGGCGATGACCACGCTGCCCGAAAGAGTGATCGGCGCCAAACCTGCCGCCTTCTGCCGCTGGCTGTTCGACCTGCTCGGCGCCGCGTCCGGTGACAGCTTCGATGACCTGTTCCCCGGCTCGGGAGTAGTTGGCCGCGCCTGGGATACCTTCACCCATCTCCCGGACGCGTCGCACCTGGCCAGGGACGACACGTCGTCTCAGGCCCTAAGCGACGCGTCGCCTCCAGCTGTAGCCGACGCCTCACATCGAGACAGAGACGTCGCTTCCTCCGGCGAACACGACGCCTCCACCCGCCACCCCTCACTGTTCAACCCTGTCGCCAGCACCAGGGGGAGCTCATGACCACCCACGATCAACTCCGCTACGCACTGGCCGCCGCCGCCCGCGGCTGGCACGTCTTCCCTATCGCGATCGGCGACAAGCCCCCGGTCAAGGGCTTCACCGGCTGGGAAGCCAACGCCACCACCAACCCCGGCCTGATCCGCCGCTGGTGGGCGCGCGCCCCGTACAACATCGGCATCGCGTGCGGACCCTCCGGCCTGGTGGTGATAGACCTCGACACCCCGAAACCCGGAATGGAGGGGCTTCGCCCCCCGCCCCCCTGGGACCTGCCGGGGGTGACCGAGGGCGCGGATGTACTGGCCGTGCTGTGCGAGCGTGCAGGACAACCCCTGCCGTTCGAGACGTTCACCGTGCGGACCCGCAGCGGCGGAACCCACCTGTACTACACCGCCCCCGAGGGCGTACGGCTCGCCAACACCGAGGGCGACAAAGGCAACGGGCTGGGCTGGCTGATCGACACCCGCGCGCACGGCGGCTACGTCCTGGGACCCGGCAGCCACGTGGACCTGCCGGACGGCACCGGCACCTATCAGGTGCTTCACAACGGCCGCCCGGCCCCGCTGCCCCCCTGGCTGTCCAAGCAGCTTGTCGCCCCGCCCCGAGCGGCGGCCAAGCCCGTCCGGCTGGATCTACCCGGCGACCGGCGCGGCGCCTTCCTGCGCGCCGCCATCACCGGCGAGCTGGAACGCCTGGCAGCCGCGCCCGTCGGTGAGCGCAACCGCACCCTCTACCTGGCCGCCACCGCCCTCGGGCAGCTCGTCACCGGCGGCGCGCTCGACGAAGTCGAGGTCACAACCCTGCTTGAACAGGGAGGGGTCGACATCGGGCTAAGCGCCGGCGAAACGCGCGCCACCATCGCCTCCGGACTCAAGAACGGCGCCCGCCGCCCCCGCACCCTCGCCGCGTGACCGCACCACCCACCTGGGAGCACTGATCTCGTGAACCAACCCGCCAACCACGGCGCCGCCCTGCTAGATGCGCTGCTGGCCGCGCTGACCCGGTACGTCATCCTGCCAAGCCCCGAGGCCGCCGACGCCGTCGTGCTGTGGATCGCCGCCACCCACGCCCAACCGGCATGGGCGCACGCCCCGCGCCTGGTCATCCGCGCCCCGGAAAAGCGGTGCGGCAAGTCCCGGCTCTTGGACGTGGTCGAGGCCACCAGCCATGAGCCGTTCATCACCGTCAACTCCTCATCCGCCGCGGTCTACCGCTCGATCACCGACGACCCGCCCACCATGCTCGTGGACGAAGCCGACACCATCTTCGGCCCCAAAGCAGACGGCAACGAAGACCTACGCGGCCTGCTCAACGCCGGCCACCAGCGCAACCGGCCCGCCAAACGCTACGACGCCAACACCGGACGCGTGGAGAGCATCCCGACCTTCGCCATGGCCGCGCTCGCCGGCATCGGCGCCATGCCCGACACCATCGAAGACCGCGCCGTCGTCATCCGGATGCGCCGGCGCGCCCCCGGCGAAACCGTCTCCCCCTACCGCCACCGCCGCGACCGGCCGGCCCTCCGTCAACTGGCCGCCGACCTACGCACGTGGCTCCGCGCCGACCTGGCCACCCTGGAACAGGCCGAACCCGAAATGCCCGTCGAAGACCGCGCCGCCGACACCTGGGAACCCCTCATCGCCGTGGCCGACCACGCCGCCGGCCACTGGCCCGACCGCGGACGCACCGCCGTACTCACCCTCACCGCCGACGCCGACGCCAACGGCCAGACTTCCGGCCGCATCCGGCTACTGACCGACTGCCGCACCGCCTTCCGCACCGATCCCGCCCTGCCCACCGCCGCCCTGATCGAACGACTCAAAGCCGACCCCGAAGCACCCTGGGCCGACTACGGGCCGACCGGCCTGACCGCGATGAAACTCGGCGTGATCCTGCGTGAGTACGACATCCGCTCAGCCAACATCCGCTTCACCGACGGCACCCAAGCCAAGGGCTACCAGCGCGCCGATTTCCTCGACGCGTGGGCACGCTACTGCCCCGCGCCCACACCGCCGGACACCCCGAACACCAACGAAATCCCGCTGTTCGAGGGGGGTAGCCGTCCCAGCCGTCCCAGCCTCGTCATCGCAGGTCAGAGCGGGACGGCTTCCAACCGTGGGACGGCTTAGCCGTCCCAGCAAAACAAGCCGTCCCAGCCTGACCAGCACAAATGAGGCTGGGACGGCTGGGACGGCTACCCCCCTCAGACCTGCCACCCCCGGTGAGGAGAAACCGCCGCCATGAGTACCGCCACGCTCGACGATGCCCAGCTCTACCGCGTGCCCGACGCCATGCGTCTGCTGCGCATGAGCCGAAGCCTGATCTACGACCAGATCCGTACGGGCCGCCTGCGGTCGGTCAAGCAGGGCCGCGCCCGCCTCATCACTGCCAACGGCATCCGCGAGTACATCGCCCTCCTGGAGAAGGAAGCAGAGGGAGCAACCTGATGACCAAACGACGCAGCAGGGGAGACGGCGGTCTCCGCTGGGACGAAAGCCGTCAGCGCTGGATTGCCACGCTGACGGTGGGCTATACCCCTGCCGGAAAGCGCATCGTCAAAAAGGGAACCGGCAAGACCAAGACCGAAGCCAAGGAGAAGCTAAAGGAGATCATTCGAAACTATCAGGATGGTCTCGCGATCGCCCCGACCAACTACACGGTGGCCGCCGCGGTTACCTACTGGCTGGAGAGCGGAATTCCAAGGTTGGATTCGTCCACGGCGAAGATGTACCAGACCTACGCGACCAAACACGTCATCCCGTGTCTCGGTGCCCGCAAGCTCAGGGATCTGTCCGTGGAAGACGTGGACCGCTGGCTTATGGCCAAGTCCAGCGCACTGGGCACGCGCTCGCTCAAGCTGATCCACAGCATTCTCAACCGCTCGATGAAGAACGCCATGCGTCGCGACAAGGTCAAGCGCAACGTCGTGGAGCTGTGCGAGGTGCCCGACGGCCGCGAGGGACGCCCATCCAAGGCTCTAACCATGAACCAGGCGGAAGCCGTGCTGAAAGCGGCGCAAGATGCACGACCCCGCATCCGTGCGTACATCGTGGTTTCCCTGCTTTCAGGCGTACGAACGGAGGAAGTTAGGGCGATCCAATGGAGCCACGTAGTCGCCTACGACCAGAAGACCAAGGCGTGGCGCCCGGTCTCCGAGATTGGATGGGACCACGACAGCTTCGCCATCTACGTCTGGCGCTCGGTGAGGAAGAAGGGGGACACCAAGACACGGAAGTCCCGCCGAAGTCTGGCCCTGCCCAAACGCTGCGTGGAAGCGCTGAGGTCTCTCAAAGAGGAACAGGACGACGAGCGCGAGCTGGTGTTCTCGACAAACAGCGGAACCGCGATGACGGCCCATAACGTTCGCCGTGACTTCAGGAAGGTTCTCGATAGTGCAGGACTCACCGGCGCGGAGTGGGCGCCTCGTGAGCTGCGGCACAGCTTCGTGTCCCTGCTCTCCGACCATGACATTCCGATCGAAGACATCTCACGTCTCGTCGGTCACTCCAACACGGTGGTGACCGAGACCGTTTATCGCCACCAGATCAGGCCCGTCATCCAAGAGGGAGCGACCGCCATGGACAGCATCTTCCCGCTGCCGGAGCACCCTTAGTCACCCAGTTAGACACCCACGGCCCGTTTCCGATCAAGGAAGCGGGCCGTTTCCTCAGGTGGGCGGTACTGGGTTCGAACCAGTGACCCCTCGCTTGTAAGGCGAGTGCTCTACCGCTGAGCTAACCGCCCCTGATCGGCACTACACCTTACGACACCAACGGCTCCGATCGCACATCCATCACCCACCCGGCCCCCAGGTCCTCTCTCCCCGCCGCTCGCCAGCCCAGCAAGGCCGCGCCCAGCATGCCGGCGTCGACTCCCAGGGCGGCGGGCAGGAGGGGTGGGGCGTCGCGGAAGGCGAGGCGTTTGACGAGGCGGGTGCGGACGGGGTCGAAGAGGGCAGGGCCCGCCTCGGCCATGCCGCCGCCCAAGACGATCATGGAAGGGTCCAGGAGCAGGGTGTACGTGGCCAGGGCCAGCGAGAGGGCCTCTACCGCCTCGTCCCACACCTCCACGGCCAGGGGGTCGTCCGAGGAGACGACCTGTTCGGCGCGGACGTCCTCGATGCCGGAGCGGAGGCTGTAGCGTCTGCCGACCGAGGCCGCCGACGCGTACGTCTCCAGGCAGCCGAACTGGCCGCACGCGCACTGCTCGCCGTCCGGGAAGACCGGGATGTGGCCGATCTCGCCGCCCCAGCCGGAGGAGCCGCCGTACGGCTGACCGTGGACGATCATGGCGCCGGCGATGCCCGTGCCGATGGGCAGGAAGAGGAAGTCGGGCACGCCGCGGCCGGCGCCGAGGACGCTTTCCGCCAGGCCGCCGGTGCGTACGTCGTGCCCGAGCATGACCGGCACGTCGAGGGAGGTGAAGTCGGAGGCCGGTACGTCACGCCAGCCGAGGTTCGCCGCGTAGACGGCCACGTCTTCGGACACCAGCCCCGGCACCGCCAGGCCGACACCTGCCGGGATGCCATCACCGGAGGCGGCCAGGTGGCTGATGAACTCCCTGATGGCGGCCACGACGGCTTCCGGGCCCTCGGTACGCGGGGTGGGGCAACGCTCGCTCAGGAGTACCGCGCCGGACTCGCTGACCAGACCGCCCTTCATGGACGTGCCACCGACGTCGAGCGCCACGACGAACGAACTCATTGCAGACACGCAGCAGACGATAGCGCAGCTCAGCAAATGTCCGGAAAGCTGAGACGGCCACCCCGGGTCAGGCCCGGCCGAGCACTCGATTCAGGGCCGCCTCGACCTCGGCCGACAGACCGGGCGGGGCGCCCGAACCCGCCATCGCGTCCGACCCCACGAACGCGTCGGCCCGTGCCAGTCGTACGGACCCGCAGGCTCTGCACTCCACCTCGCCCAGACGGCAGATCAGCGCCGTGGACCCGCACGTGCCACAGGCCTCGAGGTCGAGGTCGTGCAGCCGTTGACAGTCCGGGCAGATGAGCACCTGGGTCTCACGGCGAACCCCCCGCTTCCACGGGCTGGCGCCACGGACGGGGTCCGTCTGCCGGGCCCCGCAGCGGTAGCAGGGCATCGTTTCCTCCGTTAAGAAATGTCGGCGAGTGCCTTGACGTAGTCGGCGACGTCACGCGCCTTGCTGGCCGGATTGACCACCGACCACCGGATCACGCCCGCGCCGTCGATGATGAAGGTCCCCCGAAGGGAGACCCCCTTCTCGTCATCGAACACACCGTACGCCCGCGCGACCTGTCCATGTGGCCAGAAATCGGAGAGTAGAGGGAACTCGTAACCCTCCCGATCCGCCCAGGCGCGATGCGTGAACATGGAGTCGACCGAGACGGTGAGGAGTCGCGCGTCGGCATGGAAATAACGCAGTGCCGACAGCTCCTGATGGCACACGCCGCTGAAGGCAAGCGGATAGAAGACCAGCACGACCTTCCTCCCCCGGAAGTCTGACAGCTTCACCGGAGTGCCGTGCTGGTCCCGCAGTTCGAAGTCTGGAGCTAGGGCGCCGACCTCGGCAGGACGTTCGTTCACACACGCCATCCTGCCGCATGGCAGGCGCTCAGGCTCCCTAGCGTCGGCCCTTCGGCGAGACCAGTCTGGTCCCAGACCAATCAGGCGCGGCGGAGATGCTGCTGGTCTGCGAGAGACCCGCGGTAGCGGCATCCTCCCCGATGTCGCTCGGCTCCACATGGCCGTCGCGCCCGGCCTTGGGAGTCAGCAGCCAGATCTGGCCGGCTTCGGCGAGAGCTCGCATGGCGTTGGTGAGGACGTCGAAGAGATCCCCGTCGCCGTCGCGCCACCACAGCAGCACCACGTCGACGACGTCGTCGGTCTCCTCATCCAGCAACTCGTTACCGGTCAGGTCCTCGATGGAGTCGCGAAGCTCGTCGTCGACGTCCTCGTCCCAACCGATCTCCTGCACCACCTGACCCGGCTTGAGGCCGAGCCGTTCGGCCAGGCCGCGCTCACTTTGCGCCTGACCCGCGGTCGCGCTCACGTTTATCCCTCCTGCTTGAGTGGCCCCGCATATGCGGTTTATCGCTTCGGGACAGTCCACACGCTGTGACCCTTAGTCGTCAACGGTCGCCACGGGTACGGCCGTAGACTGCCTGAATCAATCCGACAAAAACGACAGGCGTACCTGGCGTTGCGGGTTGTCGACGTTGAGGTCGACGAGTGCGATGGACTGCCAGGTGCCCAGCGCCAGCCGCCCGCCAAGCACGGGGATGGTCGCGTACGGCGGAATGAGCGCGGGCATGACGTGTGACCTGCCATGACCGGGCGACCCGTGGGCATGACGCCACCTGTCGTCGGCCGGTAGCAGGTCGCGCAAGGCGGCGACGAGATCATCATCGCTGCCCGACCCCAGTTCGATCAGTGCCACCCCGGCGGTCGCGTGCGGGACGAAGACGTGCAGCAGCCCGTCCTCCCCCAGAGCCCGTACGAAGTCCGCGCATTCCGAGGTGATGTCGTGCACCGTCTCCCGTGAACCCGTGGCCACGGAGATGATCTGGGATCTCACACACGAATCCTACTTAGGTACGACGACCGCATCGGGGCCGGGAAACACCAGGCCTGTGTGTCCGTCGTCGAACCGCACGATGTACGGGGGCCCGCCGTCGGATCCCTTGATCTCGATGATGATCCCGTTGCGGTCCCGCTCACCCACGGTGTTGCCGTGCACCAGGAGCCGATCGCCTATCGTCGCGTTCATACCTCCAGACTCGTACGCGGACGCCCGTACGGAAAGAGGCATATCCGCCTCCCTCTGAAGGCGGAGGGAGAATCATGACCGAACCGTTACAGTGCGCCCTCGTGGGCAAGCCCGATCGCACCCCGCACGAGTGACGCCATCCCCGGTCGGGCACACTCTCAAGACGCGCACGGCGAAATTTCGTAGCTTTTCCGTACTTGTTAAATTCGCCGCCGCCTGTAACCTTGGCCCGGGATTCGTCCTACCATCGGTGGTCTAGGCCACCAATGGTGACCCTGCCAGCAGGGACACCCTGGTTACCCGCGAGTAGAGATGCACTTTCTACGGCGAGCGACCAGGATGGAAGGCGACCCAGACCAGACATCAGTCATCCTCGGAAGGCGAGACCCAGTGGCTTCCGGACGCCAGCGATTCTCGATCATCAGCGACGGCCTACCCAGCCAGCTGCCTGATGTCGACCCCAGTGAGACCAACGAGTGGCTCGAATCCCTCGACAATGTGGTCAAGACGGAGGGCCGCAGCAGAGCCCGCTACCTCATGCTCCGCATGCTGGAGCGGGCTCGCGAGCACCAGGTCGGCGTGCCGGGCCTGCGCAGCACCGACTACATCAACACGATCCCACCGGAGCGCGAGCCCTGGTTCCCCGGCGACGAGCACGTCGAGCGGCGGATCCGCGCCTACATCCGCTGGAACGCCGCGATCATGGTGTCCCGCGCCAACGCGCGCACCAACGTCGGCGGCCACATAGCCACCTACGCCTCGGCCGCGTCCCTGTACGAGGTGGGCTTCAACCACTTCTTCCGCGGCAAGGACCACGGCGAGTCGGGCGACCAGGTCTTCTTCCAGGGCCACGCCGCGCCGGGCATCTACGCCCGCGCCTACCTGGAGGGCCGCCTCAACGAGGCGCAGCTCGACGCGTTCCGGCAGGAGCTCTCGCACGGCTTCCACGGCCTGCCCTCCTACCCGCACCCGCGGCTCATGCCCGACTTCTGGGAGTTCCCGACCGTCTCGATGGGCCTGGGGCCGATCGGGGCGATCTACCAGGCGCGGTTCAACCGCTACCTGCTCAACCGCCAGGTCAAGGACACCAGCCGCAGCCACGTGTGGGCGTTCCTGGGTGACGGCGAGATGGACGAGCCCGAGTCGCTCGGCGCGATCGGCCTGGCCGCCCGCGAGGAGCTCGACAACCTCACGTTCGTCATCAACTGCAACCTGCAGCGGCTCGACGGCCCGGTACGCGGCAACGGCAAGATCATCCAGGAGCTGGAGTCCTACTTCCGCGGCGCCGGCTGGAACGTCATCAAGGTCGTCTGGGGCCGCGACTGGGACCCGCTGCTGGCGGCCGACGTCGACGGCGTGCTGGTCAACCAGATGAACACCACGCCCGACGGCCAGTTCCAGACCTACTCCGTGGAGTCCGGCGGCTACATCCGGGACAACTTCTTCGGCGGCGACCCGCGCCTGCGCAAGATGGTCGAGCACCTGTCCGACGACGACATCCGTAAGCTGTCGCGCGGCGGCCACGACTACCGCAAGGTCTACGCGGCGTTCAAGGCGGCCCGCGAGCACGTCGGCCAGCCGACGGTCATCCTGGCCCAGACCATCAAGGGCTGGACGCTCGGCAAGGACTTCGAGGCGCGCAACGCCACCCACCAGATGAAGAAGCTCACCAAGGCCGAGCTGAAGGAGTTCCGCGACCGGCTCTACCTGCCGATCCCCGACTCCGCGCTCGAAGGCGAGCTGCCCCCGTACTTCCACCCGGGCGAGAACGACCCCGAGATCGAGTACATGAAGGAGCGCCGCGCGGCCATGGGCGGCGTGCTGCCCAAGCGCGTCACGCGCGCCAAGCCGGTCAAACTGCCCGCCGACAACATCTACGAGCAGTTCAACAAGGGCTCGGGCAAGCAGCAGGTGGCCACCACGATGGCCTTCGTCCGCCTGCTGAAGGACCTGATGCGCGACAAGGAGATCGGCCACCGGTTCGTGCCGATCATCCCCGACGAGGCCCGTACGTTCGGCCTCGACGCGATGTTCCCGACGGCGAAGATCTACTCCCCGCACGGCCAGACGTACGAGGCCGTCGACAGGGAGCTGCTGCTGTCGTACAAGGAGGCCGTCCAGGGCCAGATCCTGCACGAGGGCATCACCGAGTCGGGCTCGATGGCCTCGACGATCGCGGCGGGCACGGCCTACGCCACGCACGGCGAGCACATGATCCCGATCTACATCTTCTACTCGATGTTCGGCTGGCAGCGCACCGCCGACCAGATGTGGCAGATGGCCGACCAGATGGGCCGCGGCTTCCTGCTCGGCGCGACGGCCGGCCGCACCACGCTCAACGGCGAGGGCCTGCAGCACGAGGACGGCCACACGCCGCTGATCGCCTCGACGAACCCGGGCGCGCTCTCCTACGACCCGTCGTGGGCGTTCGAGGTCGCGCACATCGTCAAGGACGGCCTGCGCAGGATGTACGGCGAGCAGCAGGAGAACGTCTTCTACTACCTGACCATCTACAACGAGCCCTACACGCAGCCTCCGCAGCCCGCGGACCTCGACGTGCAGGGCCTGCTCAAGGGCCTCTACCGGTTCTCCGAGAGCCCGCGGACGCAGGGGCCGAAGGCCAACATCCTGTCGTCGGGCGTAGCGGGGCCGTGGGCCGTCGAGGCCCAGCGGCTGCTGGCCGAGGAATGGGGCGTGTCGGCCGACGTGTGGTCGGCGACCTCCTGGACCGAGCTGCGCCGCGACGCCCTGGCGTGCGAGGAGCACAACCTGCTCAACCCCGACGCCGAGCCGCGCGTGCCGTACGTCACCCAGGCGCTCTCGCAGGCCAGCGGCCCGTTCGTGGGCGTCAGCGACTACATGAAGGCCGTGCAGGACCAGATCGCGCAGTGGGTGCCGGGTGACTGGTCCTCGCTGGGCACCGACGGGTTCGGCCTGTCCGACACCCGGTCCGCGCTGCGCCGCCACTTCCACGTCGACGCCGCGTCGATCACGCTGGCCGTGCTGACCAGCCTGGTCAAGCGCGGTGAGCTCGACGGCGAGGTGCTGCGCGAGGCGATCGCCCGCTACCACCTCAAGAACGGCGTGACCGAGGCCGGTGGCGCGGAGAGCAACGACACCCAGTCGATGGGCGTCTGAGCGCACCACGACAACGACGACGCCCTCGCGGAAGATCTTCCGCGAGGGCGTCGCCCTTTCCGGCCGACACGCTGGGGAGGGGTACGTGCCACCTCGCTCCATTGGTACGGACTCGCGTATTGTGGGGAAAACTTCCCCCTGAGAGTCCTAGGGGGAGATGGAAATGCGACGCGTCCTAGCCGCTGTCACGCTGGCCACAACGGCCGCCGCCTGCATGAGCGCACCGGCGAAACCGGCCGTCGATGGGGATGTCGGCGCCGCCCAGCAGATCGCCTGGGGACCGTGCACGGACATCAAGCGGCCCAACGGACAGAAGCCGGCCAGGCAGGACACCTCCGTGCGTTGCGGGAAACTGGCCGTGCCCCTCGACTACGCCAAACCCGATGGCGACAAGATCGATATCGCGCTCATCAAAGTCCCCGCCACCGACCAGAACAAGCGGCTGGGCTCGCTGGTGTTCAACTTCGGCGGTCCGGGCGGCTCCGGCGTCGACACGCTCGACCAGGCCGCCAAGTCGCTGTCCAGCCTGCGTACCCGCTATGACCTGGTCAGCTTCGACCCGCGCGGCGTCGAGCGGAGCTCGGGGGTGCGGTGCGGCGACGCCGCGGAAATGGATCGGTTCGTGTCCCTCGACACGCTGCCCGACACCGAGCAGATCCGCGAGGAGGGCGACGCGGCCAACAAGGAGTTCGCCGAGCTCTGCGAGAAGGACTCCGGCAAGATCCTGCCGTACGTCGGCACGGTCAGCACCGCCCGCGACATGGACCGGCTGCGCGCCGCGGTGGGCGACGCGAAGCTCAACTACTTCGGCATGTCGTACGGCACGCAGCTCGGCGCGGTGTACGCCACCGAGTTCCCCAAGAGGGTCGGCCGTACGGTGCTCGACGCCCCGCTCGACCCCACGGTCACCTTCGAGCAGCGCACGCTGGCCCAGACCCGCGGCTTCCAGCAGGCGTACGAGAGCTTCCTGAAGGACTGCGTCAAGGACACCTGCGAGGTCGGCCAGGACGTGGCGACGGCCAGCGCGAACGTCGACCGGCTGATGAGCCGGCTCGCCGCCAAGCCGCTCAAGGTCGGCGATCGGGACCTCACCCAGGGCCTGGCCGCCACCGGCGTCGCCGCCGCCCTCTACTCGCAGTTCGCCTGGCCGTTCCTGGGCAACGCGCTCGGCGCGGCGCTCAAGGGCCAGGGGCAGGCGCTGCTCTACCTGGCCGACTCCTACACCGGCAGGTCGCCGGAGGGCACGTACTCCACGCAGATGACCAGCTTCCCGGCGATCACCTGCGTCGACACCTCCGAACGGCCCGACGAGGCCACGCTGCGGCGCACCGAGGACGCGGCCGTGAAGCTGTCGCCGCTGTTCGGCAGCGAGGGCGCGGGCGGGCTGTGCAGCGTCTGGCCGGTCAAGGGCAGCGATGAGGCCAAGCACGTCGACGCGACGGGTTCGGGGCCGATCGTGGTGGTGGGCGGCAAGGGCGACCCGGCCACCCCGTACGAGTGGGCGCCCAAGCTGACCGCGCAGCTCAAGACGGCCACGCTGGTCACGTACGAAGGCGAGGGGCACGGCTCGTATCTGTCGGGCAACAAGTGCGTCAAGCGGTTCGTCGACTCCTACCTGCTGGCCGGCAAGGTGCCCGAGAAGGGTGCCTCCTGCAAGGCGGTCTGACCTAGGCTCGGTCCCGTGACGGACTATTGCCCACAAATGGAGAGCGAGATCGCCCGGCTGGCCGAGCTGGCCACCGGCTCCGATCCCGCTACTCCGGTACCGCCCTGCCCCGGCTGGACCCTGGCGGACCTGATCACGCACGTCGGCTCCCTGCACCGGTGGGTGGCGCACATCGTGGAGACGCGGCGGCAGGAGCCGATCTGGCCCCGCCAGGTGCCCAACGGCCTGGCGGAGGGGCAGCGCGGCGATCCGGCCTGGCTGCTGGCGGGCGCTCGGGAGCTGGTCGCCACGCTGCGGGCGACGGACCCGGACACGCCGGTCTGGACCTGGGGCGGCGACCGGCGCGCGAGCTGGTGGGCCCGGCGGATGCTGTTCGAGCTGGTCGTCCACCGCTGTGACGCCGAGCTCGCGGCCGGCGTGGAGCCCGTCGTCGCCGCGCCGGTCGCGATCGACGGGATCGAGGAGTTTCTGGACTTCCTGCCGCACGCCTCCTGGGTCACCAAGCTGCTGGCGGAGCTCGGCGCGGAGGGGGCCACGATCCACCTCCACGCCGGCGACGCCGACGGCGAATGGACCCTCACCCAGGGCCCGGCGGGCCGGATCACCTGGGCGCGGGGCCACGCGAAAGGTGACGTCGCGGTCCAGGCCCCGGTGAGCGACCTGCTGCTCATGTTGTACGGCAGGCGCTCCCCCGACGCGCTGACCGTCCACGGCGACCGCGCCTTCCTGGAGCGCTGGCTGACGGCCGCCTCTCTATGAATGAGGCCCTGGACGCGCCGCCACTCGGCGGTCGGCAGCGGGTCCAGGGCGGGTGACCGCTCGCCAGAGCGGCTCGCGCGTGTGCCCGGTCAGCGGGGAAGGTGCCTTCCTGGGTGCACGCCCGGCCGGGTCACCTGCGGTGGAAGATCCCGAAGAGGTTGCCCGAGCTGTCCTGAAGGTAGGCGAAGTCGGTGCCCGCGCCGTCATTGATGATCTTCGCGACGACCTTGCCGCCGAGCGACTCGGTCTCGTGGCACTTCTGCTCCACGTCGGCCACCTGCACGTGGAAGATCGCGTGGCCGGGGAGCTCGCCCTTGGTGTTGTAGAGGCCACCACGGGGCTGCTCACCACCGGGATAGCCGATCATCCGGTAGTCGATCGGGCCGCCCTCGGAAGCACCGAACGTCCAGCCGAACAGGCCGCCGTAAAACTGCTGGGCACCTTCGGGGTCGTCGGTCGCGACCTCGAACCAGGTAACCGTGTTGTCCATAGTCGTCTCCCTTGTTTCTCGAACAAGACAACGATCTAACGGCTTGGCGACAACCCTATGTCGGTGTTTTCGATTGATTAATCGAGCATCGTGCCGTGCACGATCATCTCCGGAACGTCGGGGGCGAACCCTTCGAGCGGCCGGTCGGGGCAGCGCTCGGCGGTGACCGACGCCGCGGCGATCCGGTCGAGCCGGAAGACCCGCACGTCATCGCGCAGGCGGCACCACGCCACGAGATACCAGAAACCGCCGCGACCGCCCAGATACACCCCGGGCTCGACGTCGCGCGAGGTCAGCGCGCCCTTCGCGTCGGCGTAGTCGAGCCTGAGCACGCGGCGGCGCAGCAGGGCCTCCTCGATCGCCCGGGAGATGCCCTCGGCGCCCAGCGGCTGGATCTCGGCACCCGGCTCGGGTGGCTCGGCGATCATCTGCACCCGTCGCGCCAGCTCCCTGGCCAGCTCGCCCTCCGGCCCCGGCATGGCCGCGACCACCTTGCGCAGCGCGCTGCGCGCCTGCCTGCCGAAGGGCTGGTCGCCCGCCCGGCTCAGCGCCACGGCGATGGCGACCGCCTCGGCGGGGGTGAAGTTGAGCGGGGGCAGCGACATCTTCTTGTCGATCGCGTAGCCGCCCTTGCGCCCCGGCTCGGCGTAGATCGGCACCCCTGACTCCTGCAGCGCGGTGATGTCGCGCTCGATCGTGCGCGCACTGACCTCGAACCGCTTGGCCAGCTCCCGGGCGGAACGGCAGCGTGGCGAGATCGCGCGCAGGTCCTCGACGAGCGCGTACAGCCGGTCGGTACGGTTCACACCCGCGACGTTACGCCGCGCCACCGACAATCGCGCGCCCCAAGCCCCTACCAGGCAGGCGATCCCGCTTCAAGCGTGACACGCCGGAAGAGTTCCGGCGTGACGCGCGAGCAGAATTCGGGCGTCACACGCCGGAAGGGTTCAGGCGTGCCGCGCCAGCAGATCGGCGAGCGGCCAGGTGTTGACGATCCGCGCCGCCTCGATGCCACACCGGGCGGCCCGTTCGCAGCCGTGGCGCTGCCAGTCGAGCTGGCCGGGCGCGTGCGCGTCGGAGTCGATCGCGAAGTCGCAGCCCATCTCGTAGGCCAGCCGCAGCAGCCGTTTCGGCGGGTCGAGCCGGTCGGGCCGCGAGTTGATCTCGACCGCGACCCCGAACCGGCGGCACGCCTCGAAGACCAGCTCGGCGTCGAAGTCCGACTCCGGCCGGACCCGGCCCCGCCGGCCGCCCGCCTGCACGACCCGTCCCGTGCAGTGGCCGAGCACGTCCACGTGCGGGTTCGCGATCGCCGTCACCATCCGCCGCGTCATCTCATGGCCGCTCATCCGCAGCTTGGAGTGCACGCTGGCCACCACGACGTCGAGCCGCTCCAGCAGCTCGGGCTCCTGGTCGAGCGTGCCGTCGAGGTTGATGTCGACCTCGACGCCGGTCAGGATCCTGAACGGCGCGAGCCGCTCGTTGAGCCGTTCCACCTGGTCGAGCTGCCTCCTGAGCCGGTCGGCGGACAGTCCGCCGGCCACGGTCAGACGGGGCGAGTGGTCGGTCAGCGCCCAGTACTCGTGGCCGAGCACCTCGGCCGCCCCGGCCATCTCCTCGATCGGCGAGCCGCCGTCGGACCAGTCCGAGTGGCTGTGCAGGTCGCCCTTGAGCGCCGCCCTGAGCGCCGCGGTCTCGTCGTCGAGGTCGGCGCCCTCGGTGGCGCGCATCCGGCGCAGGTAGGTGGGCACGTCGCCGTCCAGCGCCTCGGTGATCGCCAGGGCGGTGACCTTGCCGATGCCCGGCAGCTCGGTCAGGCCGCCCACCCGTGCCAGCCGTACCAGCTCGTCGTGGGGCAGCTCGGAGACGACGACGGCGGCGTTGCGGAAGGCGCGTACGCGGTAGGTGGGCTCGCCGGCCCGTTCGAGCAGGAAGGCGATCTCGCGCAGCGCCTCGACCGGTGTCATGTGTTGATACGTACCCAAGCCGATTGCAAGCTGCCGGTTGTAGACATTGAACCGGCAGGAGCTGCGCCTATAGGCTGTTCGGCCAATGAAAGCAGGAGCTTGATGGGATACTCGCCGCCCGTGCCGCCTCCCCCGCCGGAGGCCCCAAAGCGGTCGAAGGCGTCGAAGGTGATCACCCTGTCCGTCCTCGGCGTCGTGTCCGTCCTTTTGGTGGGCTACTGCTCGGCCCAGAACGACGACGACGTGACCGCCGACTGCGTCGACATGAACAACCAGCTGAGCGACGGCTCGTACGAGATCGTCGACGAGTCCCTCTGCGACGATGACGACGACGGCTCCACCCACTTCTACGGCGGTTCGCGCGGCGCCTACCACTGGTACTACGGCGGCACCAGGATCGGCACGCACGTGCGCTCCGGCACCAGCTACCGCCCCTCCGACACGAACATCTCCAGCCGCAACGGCCGCTCCATCCAGCGTGGCGGCTTCGGCAGCCACTGGAGCGGCGGAGGCTGACGGTGCGGCGCGAACACGGCGCTCCCAGGGACGGCTGGGAGAAGACGATCGAGAGCCAGGGCCTGGCCTACCACCGAGCCGCCCACCCGGAAGGACTCACCCGGCCCTACTGGGACGAGTCCATCCACTACGTCTTCTCCCTGGCGGAGGTGGAGGAGCTGGAGGAGCAGGTCGAGGAGCTGCACGGGATGTGCCTGCGCGCCGTGGAGCACGTCGTCTCGACCGGGCGCTACGCCGACTTCGCCATCCCCTCCTGGGCGGAGGGGGACGTGGCGCGCTCCTGGGAGCGGCGCGACCCGCACCTGTACGCCCGCTTCGACCTGCGCTACGACGGCACGGGCCCGGCCAAGCTGCTGGAGTACAACGCCGACACGCCCACCTCGCTGGTCGAGTCGTCGGTGGCGCAGTGGTTCTGGCTCAAGGACGTCCATCCCGACGGCGACCAGTGGAACTCCATCCACGAACGGCTCATCGACCGCTGGCGCGAGCTGACCCTGCCCACGGGGCCGATCCACTTCGCCTGGACGAACATGGACGAGACCGGCGAGGAGGCGATGACCCTGGCCTACCTCCAGGAGACCGCCGAGCAGGCCGGGCTGAGCACGGTCGCCGTCGCCATGGAGGACATCGGCTGGGACGCGCTCAACCGCCGCTTCGTCGACGTCGAGGAGGGGATGATCCGCTCGGCGTTCAAGCTCTACCCGTGGGAGTGGATGCTGGCCGACCCGTTCGGGCGGCACGCCGTACGGCACGCGACCTGGATCGAACCGCTGTGGAAGACGCTGCTGTCGAACAAGGCGCTGCTGGCCGTCCTCTGGGAGCTCTATCCGGGCCATCCCAACCTGCTGCCCGCCTACCTCGACGGCCCCCGCGACCTGGACTCCTACATCGCCAAGCCGCTCCTGGGCAGGGAGGGCGCGTCGATGCGCATCGTCACGCCGGACGGCACCCAGGAGACGCCCGGGTCCTACGGTCAGGAGGGCTACGTCTTCCAGGGGTTCGACGCCCTGCCCGACTTCGAAGGCGAGCGGCCGGTGCTCGGCGCCTGGGTGATCGCCGACGAGGCCGCCGGATTGGGTATCAGGGAGACTACAGGCCTGATAACCGATGACACCTCTTCCTTCGTACCTCACCGAATCGAGCACCCATGACCCTGCTGGAGACTCTCGCCCGCGGCGCGGGCGCCATCGCCGCCTACGCCGCCGTAGGCGTCGTGCTGCTGATCGTCGGCTTCTACGTGATCGACCTCGCCACGCCCGGCAAGCTGAGCTCGATCATCCGCACCGAGCGCAACCCCAACGCCACGCTGCTGGCCACCTCGGCGCTGGCCGCGGTGGGCCTGATCGTCGCGGCCTCCATCTGGTCGTCGGGCGGCCGGCTCACCGAGGGCCTGGCGGGCACCGCCGTCTTCGGGCTGGTCGGCATCGTGGTGCAGACCGTGGCCATGCTCATCTTCGACAAGCTGGTCGGCATCTCGGTACGCGACCTGGTCAAGGAGCCGGAGCTGCAGCCGGGCGCCCGGCTGCTCGCCGTCACCCATGTGGCCATCGGGCTCATCACCGCGGTCGCGGTCATCTGATTCGACCTGGCACTCTAGGAGGCGTGACAGACCGGACCCGGGAGGACACCACGCGCAGGCTGGAGCGGGCCATGGGCTCGCTCGGCACGGCGGCCATGGCCCGCATGGACGATCAGCTCTCGTGGTTCCGCGCCCTCAGCGCCGAGGACCGCTCCTGGGTGGGCCTGGTGGCGCAGGCCGGCATCGCCGCGTTCGTGGAGTGGTTCCAGCACGCGGGCGAGAACCGGCCCACGCCCAGCATCGAGTTCTTCGGCACCGCGCCACGCGAGCTGAAGCGGTCGATCTCGCTCCAGCAGACCGTCGACATCGTCAGGATCGTCGTGGAAGTGGTCGAGGCGCAGACCGACGAGCTGGCTGCGCCGGGCGGCGAGGACCAGCTCGAGCAGGCCATGCTCCGCTACACCCGCGACGTGGCCTTCGCCGCCGCACACGTCTACGCCCGCGAGGCCGAGGCCAGGGGCGCGTGGGACGCCCGGCTGGAGGCGCTGATCGTCGACGCGCTGGTGCGCGGCGAGGTCGACGACGGGCTGCACTCCTGGGCCGCCGCGCTGGGCTGGACCTCCTCCCCCGTCGTCGTGATCGCGGGCCGCGCCCCCGAGGACGACCCGCGCGCGGTGATCGACGGGCTGCGCGAGAAGGGCCGCCGCATCGGCATGGACCTGCTCGCCGGGGTGCAGGCCGACCGGCTGATCGTGATCGTGGGCGGCGCCGACAGCGTGGACGCCGCGGCCAAGCAGGTGGTGGCCCGCTTCGGGGAGGGCTCGATCGTCATCGGCCCGGAGGTGCCCGACCTGCACGCCGCCGCCAGATCGGCCAAGGCGGCGCTGGCCGGGCTGAAGGCGTCGTCCGGCTGGCCCGACGCCCCCCGCCCGGTGCACGCCGAGGACCTGCTCGCCGAACGGGCGCTCGACGGCGACGACGACGCCAGGGAGCAGCTCATCGAGAACGTGTACCTGCCCCTCGCCGGCACGCCGCTTCTCGATACGCTGGCCACCTACCTGGAGCAGGGCACCTCGCTGGAGGCCACGGCCCGGCTGCTGTTCGTCCACCCCAACACCGTCCGCTACCGGCTCAAGAAGATCACCGAGCTGACCGGCTACCAGCCGACGGAAGGCAGATCGGCCTTCACCTTGCAGGTGGGACTGATTCTCGGCAGGCTCTCGGAGAGCGCCGTTACCTGGCGGGCCCTAACGTAACAACGCCGAAACCCCCACTGTAGGATTCCTACAAACCTCCTTGGATGAAGTTCGTACGGATCCTTATCCTCGTGTTGGACTTCTACAGGGCAGTGTGGATTTTGTGCTTGTACTCGTCGCTCCGGGCCAAGGTGCCCAGACTCCAGGCTTCCTGACACCCTGGCTCGAACTCCCCGGCCTCGCGGATCGGCTGACCGCGTGGTCCGAGGTGGTGGGCCTCGATCTGATCACGTACGGGACCAAGGCCGACGCCGACGAGATCCGCGACACCGCGGTCGCCCAGCCCCTGCTCGTAGCCGCCGCGCTGGCCGCGGCCGAGGCGCTCGGCGCGACCCCCGACCTGCTGGCCGGCCACAGCGTCGGCGAGTTCGCCACGGCGGCGCTGGCCGGGGTGCTGACCCCCGAGCAGGCCCTGACGCTGGTACGCGAGCGCGCCCAGGCCATGGCCAAGGCCGCCGCCGTCACCGAGACCGGCATGACCGCGGTGCTCGGCGGTGTGGAGGCCGACGTGCTGGCCGCCATCGACAAGCACGGCCTGACCCCCGCCAATGTCAACGGCGCCGGCCAGATCGTCGCCGGCGGCACGTTGGAGCAACTGGCCGCCTTCAAGGCGGACGCGCCGGCCCGGGCCAGGCTGATCGCGCTCTCCGTCGCGGGCGCCTTCCACACCGAGCACATGGCCCCGGCCGTCGAGCACCTGCGTGCGGCCGCCGAGGGCATCGCCCCCGCCGACCCGCGGGTCAAACTGCTGTCCAACGCCGACGGCCAGGTCGTCACCGACGGCGCCGTGCTGATGCGGCGCCTGATCGACCAGGTCAGCAACCCCGTCCGATGGGACCGCTGCATGGCCACGATGGCCGACCTCGGTGTCACCAGGATGATCGAGCTGCTGCCGGGCGGCACGCTGACCGGCCTGGCCAAGCGCGGGCTGCGGGACGTACGGACCGTGGCGCTGAAGACCCCAGACGATCTCGACGCGGCCAGGGAGCTGACCAAGTGAAGATTCCCGACATCGCCCCGGGCGCCAAGGTGCTGGCCCTCGGCCACTACCAGCCGTCCAATGTCGTCACCAACGACGACCTGGCCAAGACGATCGAGACCAACGACGAGTGGATCCAGTCGCGGGTCGGCATCAAGGAACGCCGGATCGCCGGTCCGGCCGAGTCCGTCGAGGACATGGCGGTGCAGGCCGGTGGCAAGGCGCTGGCCGCCAGTGGCCTGTCGGCCACCGACATCGACCTGGTCATCGTCGCCACCTGCACGTTGGAGACGCAGATCCCCAACGCCGCGGCCGTCGTGGCCCACCGCCTCGGCATCCAGTCGCCCGGTGCGTTCGACGTGAACGCCGCCTGCGCCGGCTTCTGCTTCGCGCTCGGCGTCGCCAGCTCCGCGATCCGCGCCGGCTCGGCCAAGCACGTGCTCGTCATCGGCGCCGAGAAGCTGTCGCAGTGGATCGACTGGACCGACAGGTCCACCGCCGTGATCTTCGCCGACGGCGCGGGCGCCGCGGTGGTCGGCCCCTCCGACACACCCGGCATCGGGCCGGTAGTCTGGGGCAGCTCAGGTGACAAATCCGACGCGATCATCGTCAACGACCGCAATGACTCCCTCCACCAGGAGGGTCAGACAGTGTTCCGCTGGGCCACCACCGCGTTGCACCCGGTGGCCAAGGAGGCGTGCGAGCGTGCCGGGGTCGACCCGTCGGAGCTGGCCGCCTTCGTACCTCACCAGGCCAACCTGCGCATCATCGAGGCGATCGCGCGTAAGCTCGGCGCCGACCAGGCCGTCGTCGGGCGCGACATCGTGACCGCCGGCAACACCTCCGCCGCGTCCATCCCGCTCGCGCTCTCGCGCATGCTGGAACGTGGCGAGGTGCGTTCGGGTGAGCTCGCGCTCATCCTGGGCTTCGGCGCCGGCCTGACCTATGCGGGTCAGGTCATCGAGATTCCGTAAGATCCGGTACGGCTCCGTTCCGTACTCATCAGAACTTGTACGGCCGTAGCCGTACAGAACCCAGAAAAACCAAAGGAGAAATAGCGACATGGCTGCCACCGAGCAGGAGATCCTCGAGGGCCTCGGCAAGATCATCAACGAGATCACCGGGATCCCGGCGACCGACGTCACCCCCGAGAAGAACTTCGTGGACGACCTCGACATCGACTCCCTGTCCATGGTCGAGATCGCCGTGGCCGCCCAGGACGAGTTCGGCGTCGAGATCCCTGACGACCAGCTCAAGAACCTGAAGACGGTCAAGGACGTTCTCACCTTCATCCAGAACTGACGTCAGTCATCCACTGATCTCAGTTCCCAACTGATCGACAAGGAGCGCGAAACGTGAGTGCAAACCGGGTACGTGTCGTGGTCACCGGGCTCGGCGCGACGACGCCCGTCGGTGGAGACGTCACCTCGACCTGGTCGGCGCTCCTCGCCGGTCAGTCGGGCGTCAAGACCATCACCGAGGACTGGATCGACACCGTCCCCGTGCACTTCGCGGGGACGGCCGCGGTCGATCCGACCGAGGTGCTGCCCAGGCCCGAGTCCCGCCGCCTCGACCGCAGCGAGCAGTTCGCCATGGTCGCGGCCCGGGAGGCCTGGGCCGACGCGGGCGCCCCCGAGGTGGCGCCCGAGCGGCTCGGCGTCGTGGTGTCCTCCGGCATCGGCGGCATCACGACCACGCTGACCGCCTACGACACCTACAAGGAGCGGGGCTGGAACCGGCTCTCGCCCTTCACGGTGCCGATGCTGATGCCCAACGGCCCGGCCGCCTGGATCGGCATCGATCGCGGCGCCCAGGCCGGCGTGCACGCCACCGTTTCGGCCTGCGCGTCCGGCGCGGAGGCCATCGGCTACGCGATGGACATGATCAGGTCCGGCCGTGCCGACGTGGTGGTCGCGGGCGGCACCGAGGCGGCGATCCACGGCCTGAACGTGGCCGCCTTCGCCGCCGCGCGCGCCATGTCCACCCGCAACGACGACCCCGCGGGCGCCTCGCGGCCGTGGGACCGCGACCGTGACGGGTTCGTGCTGGGCGAGGGCGCGGGCATCATCGTGCTCGAGTCCGAGGAGTACGCCAAGGCGCGCGGCGCGCGGATCTACGCCTACGCGTCGGGTGTCGGCTACTCCGCCGACGCCCACCACATCACCAATCCTGAGCCGGAAGGCCGGGGCATCAGCATGGCGATGACCCAGGCGCTCACCGACGCGGGCGTCACCGGCCACGACGTCAAGCACGTCAACGCGCACGCCACCTCCACCCCTGCGGGCGACGTCATCGAGGTGCAGGCGGTGGCCAAGGCCATCGGCACGCACCCGCTGGTCACCTCGACCAAGTCCATGACCGGCCACCTGCTGGGTGGCGCGGGTGGCATCGAGTCCGTCTTCACGATCAAGGCGCTCCAGGAGCGCATCGTGCCGGCCACCATCAACCTCGACAGCCTCGACGACGGCATCGAGGTGGATCTCGTCTACGGCGCGAACCGCCCGCTGCCGCAGGGCGACATCGCCGCGGTCAACAACTCGTTCGGATTCGGCGGCCACAACGTGGCGGTCGTGTTCAAGGGGGCTTAAATGACTGTGCTCGACAATCGGGTTGTGACGCAGGGCTCCGAGCAGGAGCCCGCCGACCCCCGCGATCCGATCGTCCGGCTGACCGCGCTGCTCGACGAGGGCTCGGTGCGGCTGATCACTCCTGAGGACAGAAGCGGCGTACTCGCCGCCATGGGCCGCGTCGAGGGTGTCCCCGTCGTCGCCTTCTGCAGTGACGCCCGCTTCCAGGGCGGCGCGATGGGCAGCGAGGGCTGCGAGCACATCGTGCACGCCTACGACGTGGCCGTCCGTGAACGGGTGCCGGTCATCGGGATCTGGCACTCCGGCGGTGCGCGACTCGCCGAAGGCGTCGAGTCGCTGCACGCCGTCGGCCGGGTCTTCAGCGCGATGACCAAGGCCTCGGGCGTGGTGCCGCAGATCTCCGTGGTCGTCGGCCCCGCCGCCGGTGGCGCCGCCTACGGGCCGGCGCTGACCGACCTGGTGATCCTGGCCGACTCGGGCCGCATCTTCGTCACCGGGCCCGACGTGGTCCGCAGCGTCACCGGCGAAGAGGTCACCAGCGCCGCGCTGGGCGGCCCCGAGCCGCACAGCAAGCGCAGCGGCGTCGTCCACATCATCACCAAGACCGAGACCGACGCGCTGCTGCGCGCGCGGCAGCTCGCCGTGCTGCTCGGCCACCAGGGCCGGGTCCGCGGCACGGGCATCGACGAGGTCGACTTCTCCACGCTGCTGCCCGAATCGGCGCGGCGCGCCTACGACGTCAAGCCGCTGGTGAACGGCCTGCTCGACGAGCCGGGCATCGAGCTGCACCCCAAGTGGGCACCGAACATCGTCACGTCGCTGGGCCGCCTCGGTGGCCGGACGGTCGGTGTGATCGCCAACAACCCGATGCGGCTGGGTGGCTGCCTCGACGCCACGTCCGCCGAGAAAGCTGCCCGCTTCGTTCGTATGTGTGACGCTTTCGGCGTCCCATTGGTTGTCCTGGTAGATGTGCCCGGTTATCTCCCGGGTGTCGGACAGGAGCACGACGGCGTGGTCCGCCGTGGCGCCAAGCTGCTGCACGCCTTCGCCGAGGCGTCGGTGCCGCGCATCACGCTGGTCACGCGTAAGGCGTACGGCGGCGCGTACATCGCCATGAACTCCCGCGCGCTGGGCGCCACCAAGGTGTTCGCCTGGCCGACGACCGAGATCGCGGTCATGGGCGCGGTCGCGGCGGTGCGCATCCTGAAGCGGCGCGAGCTGGCCGCCGCCCCCGACGAGGAGCGGGCCGAGCTGGAGCAGCGGCTGGCCGACGAGCACGAGAAGCTGGCGGGCGGGCTCGAGCGGGCGCAGCAGCTCGGCGTGATCGACGAGGTCATCAAGCCGGAGGAGACCCGCGGCGCGATCGCCAAGGTCCTCGCCCAGGCCACCCCGGCCAGGGGCGCCCACGGCAACATCCCCCTGTAGTCAGGTGAAAGGGGCCCCGCACCTCATGGGTGCGGGGCCCCTTTCGTGTATTCAGCGGCATTCACGCAGTTCGGGCGGCCTTCACCTGTCCGGGCGGCTTTACGCGTTCGGGCGACTTTCACGCGTGCCACGGCGCGTGACTCAGCTCCGCGTGCCTCAGCGGCGCGTGTCTCAGACGGCGGCGTGCAGCCAGCGGACCGGCGCGCCGTCGCCCGCGTACCTGAACGGCTCCAGCTCCTCGTCCCACGGCCGGCCGAGCAGCTTGTCCAGCTCGTCCTCCAGCACCGCCCGTCCCTGGGCGGCCATCAGCATCGCGGTGCGGAGCCGGTCCTCGGGGATCATGATGTCCCCCGCGGCCCCGACGACCGCGCTGAAGGCGCCGAGCGTCGGCGTATAGGCATGACGGGACCCGTCGACCCCCTGTGAGGCGTCCTCGGTGACCTCGAACCGGACGCGCTGCCAGCCCATGAGGGAAGAGGTGATGGCCGCCGCGATGCCCGGACGACCTTCCCACTCCGCCTGTGCCCGCAGGACGTTGGGCGCGGCGGGTTGCGGCGTCCACGTCAGGTCCACGGGTACGCCAAGAACACCCGCGACCGCCCATTCAATATGTGGGCACAGCGCGGGCTGAGCTGAGTGGACGTAAAGCACGCCACAAGCAGACACCGGACCTCCCGATTCGGTACGAGGTGCGCCTTCCCCAACGGCCTCGCCCCGGGATGATCACAAGTGACTAGGGAGAGACTACCGTCGGTCGCAACCGGGCACCAGAGGGGGGCCATACCAACTTGGTGCGGCAGGGGCGTGTGACACGCGGGTGAGCGCGGAAAGATACCCGCTCATGGACATCCAATCTGTCGGCGAGTCGCTCATCCGGCCAGCTCAGATACTGACCGACCGCAGCGCGCTGTCCACCGCGGCTCGCTGGACCCAGGCCGTCGCCGACGCCGACGGCGTCTGCGTGATCCATCTGTCGCCTGGCGTCGACCCCATCGAGATCACCATGGACTTGCGGGAGCACGGCTTCCGGGCCTCCCCCAACCATGTGCTCGCCGGACAGCCGTTGTTCTGGGGCGGGCCGGCGTCGCGGCCGTTCCCCTCGCCGCCCGTTCCGTACAAACCGGGCAGAGCGCGCTCGCCCGTCGTCGTGGGACTGCTCGACACCGGGATCGCCGAGCACCCGTGGTGGGCCGACAGCGACTGGTACGACGACCAGCCGAGGGATGACGCCGAGCTGCTCGAGGGTCGCCAGGCGGGCCACGGCACGTTCCTCGCCGGCCTGCTGCTGCGGCAGGCGCCGGGCGCGGGGCTGCGCGTGTGGCGGGTGCTCGACGGGGACGGTGTCGGCGACGAGGCGGGCGTGGTCCGCGCCCTGAACCGGCTGCGCGAGAACCCGCCCCCGATCCTGAACCTGTCCTTCGGCTGTCATACCTTCGACGACCGGCCGCCTCCCCTGCTGAACGATGCGCTGCGGGGCCTGCCCGACACCGTCGCGGTGGCCTGCGCGGGCAACACCGCGAGCGACCGGCCGTTCTGGCCGGCCGCGCTGCCCGACGTCGTGGGCGTGGCCGCGCTCGACGCGACGCAGGAGCACCGGGCGCCGTTCTCCGCCTACGGCTCCTGGGTCAACGCGTGCGCCCGGGGCGAGTGGCTGGCCAGCAGCTTCCTGGAGCGCGACGAGTTCGCCGGGTACGCCGTCTGGAGCGGCACCTCCTTCGCAACGGCCCTGGTCGCGGGCACGATCGCCGAGGCCGCCAAGGACCTGCCGGCCAAGGAGGCCGCCGGGCGAGTCCTTGACCCTGAGACGACCCGGCAAATTCCCGATCTGGGAGTTCTCATCAGGTCGAGTCTGTAGAGTTTACGCTCAGTCCTCGGCCAATCACGAGGAGGCAGGGTGGCCTCCTCGTCCGTCACGGCGAAGGAGGCCGCATGCACGAGCCACGCGATCCGGCGGAGCTGCTCAAGGCCGCGGCCGAAGACGACCAGACGGCCTGGGACCAGCTTGAGTCCAGGTTCGGGCCGCGCATGTGGGCAGTCGCCCGCGCGTGCGGGCTGAACGTCACCGACGCGGCGGACGCGGTCCAGGGTGCCTGGCTGCGCCTGCTCGAAAACCTGCACACCATCAGGGAACCATCAGGCGTTGGCGCGTGGCTGGCGACGACCACGCGTCGTGAGGCGCTTCTGATCATCAGGAAGGAACCACCCGGATTTCCTTCCTTCGACGTCGTGCACGACCCTGATCCGGCGACTGTCGTCCTGGAGGCCGACGGCAGCCGTTTGCTGTGGAAGACGGTCTCCGCCTTGCACGAGCCTTGCCGTACCCTCCTCCAGCTGGTGGCGACGGATATGGGGAGCCAGCAGGTGGCGATGCGGCTCGGCATGCCCGTGGGCACCGTGGGTCCAACCAGGATCCGGTGCCTGGAAAAACTGCGCACCCTGATCTCACTACAGGAGACGGTGCAATGATCAACGACGAGTATTTCCTGGCGGCTCTCCGGCTCGCCGCCGGGAGTGATCCGATCCCTGGGCATGTTTCCGCCGCCGCACGTGATGCCTTCGGACTCCGGGTCTCTCAAGCGGTGACCGCCGCGCCTGCCGACTGCGCCGCAACCCGTGGCGTACGAGGCGGCGACGGTCCCGGCATGGTCCGCTTCGTCGCGGCCGGCCTCACCTTCGATCTGGAGGTGACGGTGGGCGACGGACTCATCGACGTCGCGGGACAAGTGTTCCCGCATCCTGGCGAGGGCAGCCACGTCGATGTGAGGACCCCGCATCTGACGCTCACCAGGCGTCTTGCGCGTACGGGCCAGTTCGCGGTCACCGGCCTGCCTCCGGGCTGGCTCAGCGTGGTCTGCCACCGGCCCGGTCTCGCACCCGTCCAAACCAGGTGGGTGCGCATCCGCCCATGATCACACGGGAGCCAGGTACCGCGTCCCACCCCCTGGCTCCCACCCCTCCCCTACGAAGCCCAGGGCGCCATGATCGCGACACAGGACGACCGTTCCACTCCCGACGCCATCGGGCTTGGGGGCACGGCCGCTCCCGATCTCATCGCCCCCCACGAGCCCGCCGCACCCGGCGGCCCGCTGGTGGTGGCGGCTGAGATGGCGGTGCTTCGTTCGGTGGTCGATCCCGAACAGGCCCTCCACGCCGGCCGCACCGTCCTGGCCGCCGCCCAGGCAGTGGGCTGCGTCGACGCCGCGGTGGTCGCCCGCAGAGCGATGGCGCTGGCCGCCCGCGAGCTCGGCGATCTCGAAGCCGCGGAAACCCACCTCCGGCAGGCCATCGCCACCCCCGGCATCCCGCGCCGGCGCATGGCCCAGGCACGGCTCTCCCTGGTGACGGTACGCACCGAACGCGGCCATCCCCTGCAGGCGCTCCGGGTCGCCGCCCTGGCCTGGGCCGACCTCTCCCCGCTCGACCGGGCCAAGCTCGACACCCAGCGCGCCGTCGCGCTCGCCCACCTGGGCCGCTACCAGGAGGCCATCGCCTCGTGCGACCGCGCGCTCCAGGTGCTGGTGGTCGCGCCGGGCACCATCGACGACCGCCGCTTCCTGGCCGGCGGGCTGCTCAACCGCGGCCTCGTCCACGCCTATCGGGGCGATTGGGACGCCGCCACCCGCGACATCACCGCCTGCCTGGAGATCTCCCGCCACGCCCGGCTCGACCACCTGGCCCGCCTGGCCGCCGCCAACCTGCCCTTCCTCGCCGTACGCCGGGGCGACATCACCGGTGCCTTCGCCCACTACCGGGCGGCCGAGAACACCCTGTTCGGCTTCCCCGAGCGCCTGGCCACGATGCGGGCCGACTTCGCCGGGGCCCTGCTGGCCGCGCACCTCCCCGGCGAGGCGAGAGCGCTGCTCAGCCTGGCCGTACCCGATCTGGAGTCGTCCGCCGCGCTGGTGGCGCTGGCCGAGGCGCGGCTGAAACTGGCGCAGGTGGAGCTGCTCACCGGCGACGCCCGCCGCGCGCTGGCCGTGGCCGAGCAGGCGGGGGTCGAGCTGGCCGAGCAGGACCGCCTGTCATGGCTGCCGCTGGTCAGGGAGGTCGTGCTGCGTGCCCGCCTCGCGCTGGAGGGCTCCTCACCCGAGCTGCTCGACGAGCTGATCGCGTGCGCCGACGACCTCGAGAACGGTCCCGCCTACCTGGCGGGCGCCGCCGCGCTGCGCCTGGTGGCGGCGGAGGCCGCGCTGGCGCTCGACGACCATCCGGCGGCGTCGGCGCAGCTCGCCCGCCTCACCGCGCACGCGCAGCGCGGCGAGCGCTGGGTGCCCGCCGGGACCCAGCTCACGTCGCTGGCCTCGGAGTTGCAGGCCAGGCACCTCGCGCAGACGGCACAGATCCCGGTGCTGGTACGCCAGCACGCCCTCGCCCTGGAGTCCGCGCTGCAGGAGGACGTCACCCAGGCGTTCCGCGCGGTCCACGACGGGCTGACCGAGATGGGCGGCAGCATGGAGTCGTTCGACGACCCCTCGCTGCGGGCGCACGCGGCGCGGGCCGGGGAGCGGCTGGCGGCGTTCGGGCTGGAGATGGCGGTGCGTGACGGGTGTGCCGAGGAGGTGTTCGACTGGGCGGAACGCTGGCGGGCGGTGGCCGCTCCCGCGCACGCCTGCGGGCTGGCCGATCCCGGCGCCGTGCGGGCCGGGCTGGGCGGCGCGGCGCTGGTCGAGTTCGTCATCGACGGCTCCTCGCTGCTGGCCGTACTGATCACCGGGGAGCGGCTCACGCTGCGGCGGCTGGGCGATCTGCGGCCCATCCGTGAGGCGCTCATCCGCCTGCGCTACTCGCTGCGCCGGGCCGGGTTCGGCGACGGCGCCGACGCCGCTGACGCCCAGGTCGAACCGGCCGCTGCGGAGCTCGAACGACTGCTGCTCCGGCCCATTCAGGCCGAACTCGGCGACCGGCCGCTGATCGTGGTGCCCGCCGGTCCCCTGCACACGTTGCCGTGGACGGCCCTGCCGTGCCTGCGTGATCGTCCGGTGTCCGTGGCCGCCAGCGCGTCCGCCTGGCTGGACGCCGGGCAGCGCGCCGCCGTACCCGCCGAACGGCCTGTGGTGATCGCCGCGGCCGGGCCCGGGCTCGCCCACGCGCGCGCGGAGGTCGAGCAGGTGCTCGCCTGCCATCCCGGCGGCCGCGAGGTGCCCGCCCGCTCCGGCGCCGTGCTCGCGGCGCTGACCAGCGCCGACGTGCTGCATCTTGCGGCGCACGGGGTGTTCCACGCGCGCAGCCCGCTGCTGTCGGGCATCACGCTCGCCGACGGGCAGCTCATGGCGTACGACCTGCTCGGGCTGTCCCGGACGGCCCGGCTCGTGGTGCTGTCGGCGTGCGACTCGGGGATGGCGCACACGCCCACGGACGGCGCCCCGCTCGGGCTGGCCGGGACGTTCCTGTCCAGGGGTACGGCCTGTGTCGTGGCGGGGATGGTGCCGGTGCGTGACGAGGAGGCGCTGGCCGTGATGACCGCGTTCCACGGCCTCCTGGCCGACGGCCAGTCCCCCGCCTCGGCCTTGGCTTCGGCCTCGGCCAAGACGGGAGCGCTCGGCTTCGTCTGCTTCGGCGCGGGCGACCGGGCGTACACCCGGAGACGCCACCAGCCACCGACCCCGTAGCTATGCGGGGGTCGTCTGGTCGGCGCGCCGGGGCTCAGCCTGTGGCGATCGGGCGCGAGGGGTCGGCGATCCATTCGGACCATGAGCCCACGTAGAGTGCCGCGGGCAGGCCCGCCACCTCCAGGGCCAGCACCTCATGCGCGGCGGTGACGCCGGAGCCGCAGTACGCTCCGGCCGGCACGCCCTCGCCCACCCCGAGCGCGGTGAACCTGTCGCGCAGCTCGGCCGCAGGGCGGAACCGGCCGCCGGGACCGATGTTCTCCATGGTCGGCGCGCTCACCGCGCCGGGCACGTGCCCGGCGACGGGGTCGATCGGCTCCACCTCGCCCCGATATCGCTCACCCGCCCGCGCGTCCAGCAGCACCCCCGATCTCGCGAGCGCCCCCGCCTCGGCGGCGGTCAGCACCGGCATCCCACCCGGCCTGGCGACGAAGTCACCGGGCACCGCCTCGGGCGTCTCCTTGACGATCGGCAGTCCCGCGTCGGCCCAGGTGGGCAGGCCGCCGTCCAGCACCCGGACGTCCTGGTGCCCGAAGTAACGCAGCGCCCACCACGCCCGCGCCGCGGCGGTCGACCCCGTGTCGTCGTACACCACCACCGGCCGTCCCCCGGACACCCCCAGCCGCCGCATCGCGCTCTGGAAGTCGTCCGCTTGCGGTAGCGGATGCCGCCCGGCTGTTCCGGGCGGCGCGGCGAGGTCGGCGTCGAGGTCGCAGAAGACGGCGCCCGGCAGGTGCCCCTCGCGGTACAGCTCGATCCCCGGAGGGCCACCGAGCCGCCACCGCACATCGAGCACGGTCACACCGTCCAGCGCGGCGAGTTCTTCGGGCGTGATCAACGGACTCATCGGCCGCTCACCCCGACCCCAGCGGCGATCAACGAACTCATCGGGTGCTTACCTCCAAGAGCGGTACGTATTGTTCGGCGGTCGTCATCGAGCCGTGGTAGCCGGTGAACAGCGCCTCGATCGGATGCGCGCTCGGCGCCGTGATGGCCAGCCCGGTGTACGGGACGGCCACGACGTCGCCGATGCGCCCCGCCCATTCCGGCCGCACCCGCGGCCCGAACCAGCCGGACTCGACCGCCTCCTGCCTCGACACCACCCAGGCCTTGCCCGCCAGCGTCTCACGCCATGCGTCGAGCACTTCGGAGGCGGCCCCCGGCTCGGCGTACACGTGCCTCGCCCTTGCCTCTCCGCCGAGCATCGCCACCCCCCGGCTCAGCGCGGGCTCGGACTCGGCGTCGAGCTTCTCGGTCACGTTGACCATGCCGTGGTCGGCGGTGATGTAGAGGGCGGAACCCGGGGGCAGGTCCGCGGCCAGGCGTTCGGCCATCCGATCCACGATTTCGAGCTGCCCCAGCCACTCCTCGCTGCCCCAGCCGGTCATGTGGCCCATCGCGTCGAGGTCGCCGTAGTAGACGGTGACGTGGGCCCGCGGCTCGGCCATCGCCGTACGTACCCTGGCCACGCGCTCGTCGACGGTCTCGGCGGCCAGGTAGCGCACGCCGCGGTAGACCGCCTCGGTCAGCCCGCTCCCCTCGAACTGGGCCGGCGCCACGTAACCCGCCACGATCCCCGCGGCGGCGGCGCGCTGGTAGACGGTCTCGGCGGGCTGCCATTCGCCCGGCTCCATGAACGCCCCGCCGGGCAGTGTCCACCGCAGGCAGTTGAACAGTTGCCCAGTCCCCGGCACGGCCAGCATCAGCCCCAGCATGCCGTGCTCACCCGGCGGCACACCGGTGCCCAGCGAGCACAGGCTGGTGACGGTGGTGGCGGGGAACCCGGCGGTGAGCGTGGTCCTGGCGGTGGCGGCGAGGAACGGCGCCCGGTCGGCGTGAGCGCGCAGCGCCTCGTCACCGAGACCGTCCACGAGGAACAGGCAGACGCGGTCGGCGGGGGCGAGCTGGAGGGGGTTCGGCTCGTCCAGCCCCAGCACGGCCAGCAACGCACTCGGCAACTCCGCCAACGACGCGGTGCCGTAACGGGGAATCAGTGGCGCGTTTCCGCTCATGGCGCTCCATTCCGTTCGTCGCCCGAATTCGATCTTGTATCCCGCCGTACACGGCTGATCGCCGCCAAACCCCTGAACCCCAACGATGTTGTACGGCACGGCCAAGTGAGCGCCACTCGCCGCACATGGCTGGGGGCCTCCAGGAATACGGCCGCTGAACCCGCACATGGCTGGGCGTCGTTACGTGCGTATTCTTGGCCGTCTTCTTCGCTTGATCGGCTGGGTGGTTCGTGGGGAATGATCGACCGGTGTGCCGGCACACGAGCGCGGCCGCGGGGGCACCGCCGGGTGGGCGTCATGGCAGGGACACCGCCGCACGATCGCGTGGCCACCACCGCAGGAACGCTCTCACATGAGCAGGATCCCGCAGGCACCGCCGAAGGGACAGCGCCGCGTGAGGCGTCTCCGGTGGGACACCATCCCTTGAGCACGACCCGGAGGACACGGTCGCGTGGGCATGACCGCAAGGACACCGCCGCATGAGCACCACCGATTGCCGCCTCAGGGGAGCACCGGCCTGTCGCAGAGGTGCCCTTGTGGGCGTGATGTCGGGGTGCCGGGGTTCGCGTTGTGTGCATGGGTCTTGCCCTGGTGGCACCGAGAGGGTGGGCGCCTGGGAGTGGCCTGTCAGGTTGTGGCGCGGGCGGTGGCTTCCGAGAGGGATTTGGCGAAGGCGAGGACGTGGGTGACCGCTTCGGGGCCGTCGGCCGCCTCGCTCACCCGGAGCGAGAGGTCGTCCGCGGTGATGGCGCCCGTGTAGCCGTGGTCGGCCTCGCAGTTCTCGTCACCGCAGGTGGCCGGTTCGAGGTCGACGTGGGAGATCGCTCCCCAGCCGATCGTGAGCGTGGCCTCCGTGGGAGGGACGCCGGGGACGTAGGAGGCGGGGTCGGGGACGACACGGGTGACCGCGACCGACTGGACGCGGCTCAGGCGTACGGCCTCCGTGGTCGTGGAGGCGTGCGAGGTCGAGACGCCTTCCACCGCAGGGTGTTCGTCGGTGTGGCAGACCAGCAGCCTCGTCGTCGACAGCACTAGGACGGTGACGTGCCTGCGCACTTCCATCGCGGGATCGAAGGTGGCCTCATGGTGGACCACGAACGCGGTCACAGCCTCCTTGCCCAGCGCGGATTCGACCGCATCGGTGACGAGGTCGGGGTAGTAGCCGCTGCGCTCGATCGCTTCACGCAGGCCCGCGGCTGAGACTCGGGTTTCCCTCATGGGTCCATCCTGCCAGGACCGCGCAGTGCACTCACCCACCAGACATAACGCTCTATAACGTCTTTTATCCCGTTATCTAGCTACAGGGCCGTGTGCAATTCCCGGACGCCGCATTGCGCCTCATCAGTGCCGCTGTGCCGACCGCTGGAGTGACAAATGGTGAAATTTCATAGAAATGAGGTTTAGCCAGCCGCCGAGGCCCACTGTCCAGCCGGGTGCCGGGACCTCCCCGTTTGCCAATATGGCAAGGAATTTTGTCATATTGGTGGATGCGGGTGAGAGTACGAGGCATGACAACACAGAACCTGCAGTCCCTGGCCGCCGATTCCGTACGTCCGGAGCAGGGCTATGACGTAGTGGTGCTCGGGGGTGGAGCCGCCGGGCTGAGCGGGGCGCTGGCCCTGGCGCGGGCACGGCGCTCGGTGCTCGTGATCGACGCCGGGCATCCACGCAACGCCCCGGCGGCCGGGGTTCACAACTACCTGGCGCGTGAAGGCACTTCTCCCACCGAGTTGCTGGCCTCGGGGCGTGCGGAGGTGAGCGGGTACGGCGGGGAGTTCCTGGAGGGGACCGTCATGACCGCTGAACGCCTTACGGGCGGGGGCTTCCGTGTCGTCCTCGACGACGGGACCGCGGTCGTGGCGGATCGGCTGCTGGTGACCACGGGCCTGGTCGACGAGCTGCCCGAGGTGCCGGGAGTGGCCGAGCGGTGGGGGCGGGACGTGCTGCACTGCCCCTACTGCCACGGCTGGGAAGTACGTGATCAGGCGATCGGCATCCTGGCGACCGGGGCGATGGCCGTCCACGCGGCCTTGATGTGGCGGCAGATGAGCGCGGACGTGACGCTGTTCTCGCACACCGCGCCCGAAGCCGGCGACGAGGAACGTGAGCAGTTCGCCGCCCGCGGCATCTCCGTCGTCGACGGCCAGGTGACCGGCCTGGAGGTGACCGGCGACCGGCTCACCGGCGTGAACCTGGCCGACGGGCGGGTGATCCCCATTCAGGCGCTGGTGGTCATCCCGCGCTTCACCGCCCGCACCGACGTCCTCGTCGGGCTGGGCCTGGAGCCGGTCGAGCTGGAGGTACGTGGTCACGTGATCGGCAGCCACATCGCCGCCGATGCGACGGGGGCGACCTCCGTGCCCGGGGTGTGGGTGGCGGGCAACGTCGCCGACCCGATGGCTCAGGTCATCGGCGCCGCCACAGCGGGGTTGAAGGCCGGCGCGGCGATCAATGGCGATCTGATCGCGCAGGACACCGCTCGCGCCGTTACGGCGTACCGCGCCCGGAAGCCCGCCGCACACGATCCGTTCTCCGCCGAGGTGGAAGCAGAGCTGTGCGAACGCGTTCTCGGCGATCGCCGCCACGGCCTGTGACAACGGAGGCCGTGGTACGCCTCCGCCGCCACGGCCTTGCCTATCGGATCGCCGCCAGGCCGATATTTCACTTTCTAGTGGGAATCATGCTCGTTCGGGAAGGGCGGGCTGTCAGGGGAGGCCACCATGAGCGACCGGACACGGGCGCTGGGCGTCTGTCTGGTGTCAGCGTTCATGGCCGGACTGGACGTGAGCATCGTCAACGTGGCGCTGCCCTCGATCCGCGCGGGCCTGGGAGCCTCCGAGGACGGCCTCCAGTGGACGGTGTCCGGGTACGCGCTCACGTTCGGGCTGCTGCTCGTGCCCGCCGGCCGGCTCGGTGACGCGCGCAGCCGCCGGGCGATCTTCATGGTCGGCGTCGCCCTGTTCACGGTGGCGAGCGCGGCGTGCGGGTTCGCGCCGAGCATCTCGGTGCTGCTGGTGTCTCGCCTGGTGCAGGGCATGGCGGCGGGCATACTGAACCCGCAGGTGTCGGGGCTGATCCAGCAGATGTTCCGTGGCTCCGAGCGAGGGCGGGCGTTCGGTGCGCTGGGCGCCACGATCGGCGTGTCCACGGCGCTCGGGCCGCTGATGGGCGGCGCGCTGGTCTCGGCCTTCGGGCCTGAGCACGGCTGGCGCTGGGTCTTCCTGGTGAACCTCCCGATCGGCATCGCCCTCCTCCCCCTGGCCCACAAGTTCCTCCCTGCTCCGCGGCCCGGCCTGCCGCGGCGGCAGGAGAGCCTCGACCCAGTCGGCGTGCTTCTTCTGGGCACAGGCGTGGCCGCCCTGCTCCTGCCCTTCATCCAGCAGCACCAGTGGCCGGGAAACACCAAGTGGCTGCTGCTCCCGGCCGCGCTGCTCGTCCTGGCGGGCTTCGTGACCTGGGAACGGATGTACCGCAAGGAGCCCCTGGTCAACCTCGGGCTGTTCGCCAAGCGCTCGTACAGTCTCGGCACGGCCATAGCGCTCTTCTACTTCGCCGGATTCACCGGCATCTTCTTCATCTTCACCCTGTACCTGCAGAGCGGTCTCGGCTACAGCGCGCTCCTGGCCGGGCTGTCGATCAGCCCCTTCGCGCTGGGCTCGGCGGGCGCGTCGGCGGCGGGCGGGCGCCTGGTCTCGCGAGCCGGTCGCCGCCTGGTGGCCATAGGACTGGTCACCGTACTGACCGGGCTGGGGGCGACCATGGTCGCCACTCTGCTGGTTCCCGGCGCCGGGGTGGGCGCGGCGACGGCGCTGCCCCTGCTGATAGCCGGGGTGGGCAGCGGCTTGGTGATCGCCCCCAACCAGGCCATCAGCCTGTCGGAGGTTCCCCCGGAGCAGGGCGGGAGCGCGGCCGGAGTCCTTCAGACGGGCCAGCGCCTCGGCTCGGCCATCGGCATCGCGGCGGCGGGGTCCGTGTTCTTCGCGGCGCTGGGGCAGGGCTGGCCGACCGCGTTCCGGCATGGCCTGGGAGTGGTGGCGCTGTCCGTCTCGATCGCGCTGGCGGCGGCGCTGTACGACCTGGCCCGCGAGCACGCCGACCGCCGCAGACTCCGCTCCACCCCATGACCGGCCACCCCGTCCCGCGCACGTGATGAAACTTTCATCGGCCGATTCCGGGATGCCGGTGAATTCTCCTTGCCTGGCTCGGTGCGGGCCCGATCCAGAAAAGGGTTTTTCGCTGAGGATGTGTCGGCGCGTTATATAGCGACCGGCCGGATCACCGCCCGGCATATCCGCCGCTGGACGGCTTGAAGGTTCAACAATAATCTCCGATGGACCGTGCGACCCGTTCGAAGAAGGAAGCGAAGTACCGTCACGCTTCCAGACGCGCCGGGTGGCGAGGTGGATCGCCGTCACCGTCATGGCGCTCGCCGCGACGCTGGTCCCGCTCACCCCGGCGCACGCCACGTACGGTCCCCGGCTTCCCGTCGTCCTGTACGTGAACGCCGGCAACGGCACCAAGCCGGCCCGGGTGAAGGGCACCCTGCAGTTCGACGCCGGAAACGCCAAGTACGCCTGCGTGCCGTTATTCGAGCTACTCCGCGCCGTACGTCAGAATCTCCGGCAACGGCAGCACCGTGCGAAACGTGTCCTTCCCATTAATGGGGTCGAGTTTCAGCAACCAGAACGTCTACAAGGAGCACTACGACTACCCCTACAACTGACCGCGGATGACCTCGGCCGGCCGGTCGAGTTGGCCGGGCGCGCTGTCGCAGGGGAAGAGGATCAGCTCGTCGTACCCCGCCGCCGAGGTCGCGCGCGACTACGGCTCGTTGCGCGCGTACATCACCACGGGCTTGGAGGTCAGGCCAGTCTGCGGGGGCCGCCGTCCGGGCGGGGGCCGGGTGGGGTGCGGATCGTGGCCCGGGCGCCCAGGATGATGACGCCCTCCCTGCCCACCAGCACCTGGTCGAGGTCGAGGCGGGCCACCTCCGGCAGGTCGTTGGCCAGGCGGCCCACCCTGACCAGGAGATCCTCCAGGGCGTCGACCGCCACGGGCGGGTAGCCGTACTCGCCGAACAGCAGCGGGGCCGCGCGGACGGAGCGCACCAGCCCGGCGGCGTCCTCGCCCGCGAGCGGCGCGAGCCGGAAGCCCTGGTCGAGGAGGAGTCGCGCGGTCACCTCGCCGAGCCCGAAGGAGACGATGGGCCCGAACGCCGGGTTCTCGGTGACGCTCACGACGGTGGGTACGGCGGGCTGCGGCGCCATCCGCTGGACCGCCAGCTCCACGTCCTCCCCGAACTGCTCGGCGAACTCGGCGTAGGCATGCCGCACGCTGTCGGGCCCCGCCAGCCCGAGGCGTACGGTGCCGGCCCGGCGGGCGGCCTCAGGACCAGCCACCTTGAGCACCACCGGCCAGCCCAGCCGTTCGGCGGCCGCGACCGCCTCGTCCGGGGACCGCACCGCCTCGGCCGGCCAGACGCTCAGCCCGTAGCAGGCGAGCAGCTCGGCCACGTCGGCCGCCTCGGCCTCGACCGACGGCCCTGGCTCGGCGAAGAAACTCCGCGCGGAAGCGGAGGCCGAAGCCGCGGTGGGAGATGCCACCGCGGATTCCGCAGACGGAGCTTTCGCAGACGGAGATTCCGCGGAGGGAGATTCTGCGGGAGGTGCGTCGGCGGTGGCCTCCGGATGGAGGGCGCGGTGGATCAGGGCGCGGGCGCAGTGCGGGTCGATGTCCGGCAGTTCGGGCGGCGGCAGCGACGGTCGTGCGCGCCACCTCGCGTACCGGACCACGTGCGCCAGCGCCCTGACCGCCTCCTCCGGCGCCGCGTACGAGGGGATGGACCCCCGCGAGGGCACGGCGCCCACCCGCAGATCGGGGTGCATGCCGAGATGCCCCTGGAAGGTGGCGAGGACCGGCTTGGCCGAGCCCTGCGAGACCCGCAGCAGTTCGGCCGCCACCTCCGCGTCCTCGCCGGGGATCGGCGGCATGTAGATCACCACCGCCGCGTCCACCGACGACGAGCCGAGCCGGTCCGCGAGTGCCGCGCCGAAGGAGGAGGCGCCGGCGCCGGCGCCCAGGTTCACCGGCGGCAGGGGCTCCAGGCCCACGGCGACGCAGGCGTCGGCGGCCAGCAGGCCCAGGGCGTCGGAGTTGGTGACCAGACCGACCCGGGGACCGGCGGGCAGCGGCTGGTAGGCCAGGAGCTGGCCCACGTCGAAGAGCTGGATGAGGTCGTCCACCCGGATCAGCCCCGCCTGCGAGAACAGCGAGCTGATCGCCGAGTCGGGCAGTCCGAGCGCCTCGGCGGAGTGACTGTCGGGCGTCCCGCCGCTCTTGACCACCACGATCGGCTTGCTCCGCGCCAGGCGCCTGGCCAGCCGGGTGAACTTGCGGGGATTGCCCAGCGACTCCAGGTAGAGCAGGATCACCTCGGTCGAGGCGTCCTCCTCCCAGTACTGGAGCAGATCGTTGCCCGACACGTCGGCCCGGTTGCCCGCCGAGACGAACGACGAGATGCCCATCCCCCGCTGCGCCACCCGCTGGAGCAGGGCGGTGCCGAGCGCGCCCGACTGGCTGAAGAAGCCGACCCGGCCCCGGCCGGGCACGGTCGCGGCGAGGGTGGCGTTGAGCTTGACGGCCGGGTCGGTGTTGGCGATGCCGAGGCAGTTGGGCCCGACGACCCGCAGGCCGTACGCGCGCGCGATGCGCGCCAGCTCGTCCTGCCGCTCACGGCCCTCGGTGCCCGTCTCTCCGAACCCGGAGGAGACCACGACCAGCCCGTGTACGCCCTTCTCCGCGCACTCCTTGACCACCTCGACGACGCCGGCGGCGGGCACGGCCACCACGGCCAGGTCCACCTGGTCGTCGATCGCCGTCACGCTCGGGTAGGTCCGTACGCCCGCCATCGCCCGCACCTCGCGGTGCACCGGGTAGACGGGGCCGCTGAAGTCGGCGCCGAGCAGGTTGCGCAGCACGGTGTGGCCGACGCCGCCCGGCTCGCGCGAGGCGCCGATGACCGCCACCGAGCCGGGCGCGAGCAGCCGGGCGATGGATCTGGCCTCGGCGCGGTGTTCGCGGGCGATCGTGACCTCGGTCGAGGTGTCGGTGGGGGTGAGGTCGAGCGTCATGCGCACGACGCCGTCGGCGAAGCGGCTCTCGGCGGTGTATCCGGCCTGGCGCAGCACGCCCATCATCTTCATGTTGGCGGGGAGCACGTCGGCCACGAAGCGTTCGATGCCGCATTCGCGGGCCGTGGCGGCAAGGTGCTCCAGGAGCACCGAGGCCACTCCCCTGCCCTGGTGAGCGTCCTCGACGAGGAAGGCCGTCTCGGCCTCGCCGGGCCCCGTCCGGTCGTAGCGGATCACGGCCACCATCTCGGTGCCGATGGTGGCGATCAGCGCGACCCGGTCGACGTAGTCGACGGTGGTGAACCAGGCGACCTCCTTGTCGGAGAGCCGTGGCCTCGGGCCGAAGAATCGGAAATAAATGGATTCGTCGGAGAGCCGGGAGTAGAAGGCACGCAGTCGGTCGGCGTCGGCGGGCTTGATGGGGCGCACGTGAGCGGTGCCGCCGTCGGCCAGGACGACGTCGGCCTCCCAGTGGGCGGGGTACTGAGCCTCCACAGTCCCGAGCGTAGACCGCATCCCGGATGCCGGGTTCCGCAGGGCCTATTGGGCAACGCTTGTGCATCGACTGCCCCCCTGTGTCCGGGGTACGCCCCACGGGTAGCCCGGAAGCTGTTAGTTTTGCCGTGGCCAGGCTCGTTCTGAAGGCAGCAAGGTGGTGGCATCATGACGCGGGTCGTCGTGGTGGGCGATCTCATGACCGACGCGGTCGCACGCGCCCGTTATGCACTCGCCAGGGCGAGCGACACTCCGGCGATCGTGACGATGCACGGCGGTGGATCAGGGGCGAACATCGCCTCCTGGCTGGCCGTCGAGGGCGCTGAGGTGGCCTTCATCGGCCGCCGGGGCGCCGACATCACCGGTCGAAACCGTGACATGGAGCTGATGGGCTACGGCGTGGACGCCCGGCTCGTCATGGACCCTGAGCGGCCGACCGGCACCTGCGTGGTGCTCGTCACGCACAAGGGTGAGCGGACGATGCTCTCCGACCCGGGCGCCAACGCGGCGCTCTCGCCGGAGGACCTGCCCCGCGATCTGTTCGGCGGGGGTCATCTGCATCTGTCCGGCTACACCCTGATCAACGAGGGGTCCCGCGACGCGGGGCTGGCCGCGCTCGACATGGCTCGCCGGTCCGGGATGTCGATCTCGGTGGACTGCTCGTCGTCCGCGCCGTTGGAGCGTACGGGTGCCGAGCCGTTCCTCGAGTGGACCAACGGGGCCAAGCTGCTGTTCGCCAACGTCGACCAGGCGAAGGTGCTGACCGGCCGCGACGATCCCGAGGCCGCCGCCAAGGTGCTCACCGCCTGGTTCCCACAGGTCGTGATCAAGATGAACGACGAGGGCGCGCTCTGGTTCGGCAACAGCCGCTCCGAGCCGGTCCAGGTGGACGCCGAGCCGGTCGACCGGATCATCGACGGCACGGGAGCGGGCGACGCGTTCTGCGCCGGGTTCCTGCCGCCGTGGCTGGAGGGCAAGCCGCCGTCCGAGGCGCTGGCCGGCGGCAACAGCCTGGCGGCCAAGGCGATCGTGCACCTGGGAGCGCGTCCGCGCCTCTAGTGCGATCTTTCCGGCGCCCTTTATCGTAGGAGTCCCGAAAAAGGACGATTCACGAAAAGGACGATAAGGAGCCGGATGCTGGGCGTGCGTCCGTTACGGCCAGGCGACCCGGTGTCGGTTGGTTCCTACCAGGTCATCGGGTTCCTCGGCGAGGGTGGCCAGGGCAGCGTCTATCTGGGCACCTCACCGACCGGCGAGCGGGTGGCGATCAAGCTGCTGCACGCCAGGTTCGCCGACGACGAGCAGGCCGTACGACGCTTCCGCCGCGAGGCTGAGGCCGCCCGGCGGGTGGCCGAGTTCTGCACGGCGCGGGTGCTCGAAGTGGGCGCCGTCAATGACCAGCCGTACATCGTCGGCGAGTACGTGGACGGCCCGTCGCTTCAGCGCCAGGTGTCCGGGGAGGGCCCGCTGCGGGACCAGGCGCTGGTACGGCTGGCCATCGCGACCGCCACCGCGCTGGCCGCGATCCACCGGGCCGGGGTGATGCACCGCGACTTCAAGCCGAGCAACGTGCTGCTGGCTCCCGACGGGCCCCGGGTGATCGACTTCGGCATCGCGCGGGCGCTCGACGTGAGCCAGAGCCTGACGACCAGCGTGGTGGGCACGCCCGCGTACATGGCGCCGGAGCAGTTCCACGGCGAGCCGTCTCCGGCCAGCGACGTGTTCGCGTGGGCGGGGACGATGGTGTACGCGGCCACGGGGCACAGCGCGTTCGGGTTCGGGGCGCTTCCTGTGGTGATGCACCGGATCCTGAGCATGGATCCGGACCTGTCGGGGGTGCCGGAGCCGCTCGGGGCGCTGCTCTGGACCGCGCTGGGCAAGGATCCCCGGCGGCGGCCCACGGCGGAGCAGGTGCTGGGCGAGCTCATCCGGACGAGCGCCCCACCACCGCCACCACCGGTCGCGGCGCACCCGCGGACCGCGCCACCCGGCGCGGCGTCCGCACAGACTCCGGCACCTGGTGCGGCGTACCCACAGACCCCGGCACATGGTGCGGCGCACCCTCAGTACCAACAGGCCCCGTCACCCGGCGCGGCCTACCCGCAGGCCGCGCCACCGGCTGGGCCCCGCTGGGAGGCCGGGCCGCAGGCGCCTTCGCCGTACCGGCGGCCCTCGGGGACGGACCCCGGCGGCGTCACGCCCGTGACCGCGCCCGGCGCCCGGCGGCGCGGTGTGCTGGTGTCGGTGGCGGCGGTGGCCACGGCGCTCATGGTGGGCCTCGGGGTGTGGATGTTCACCCGCGTCCTCCCCCTGACGGAACTGGGAGCGGGGCCGACGGACCCGGCCACCACGGCGTCCACCGGGGCCGGCGGCTTCGACGCGGCGACCACGGCGGTCGTGAACCGGTCCACCAAGACCGGCGGCACCCTCCGCCTGGCCTCGGCCTACAGCCTGGACTCCACCGATCCGGGTAACACCTACTATCCCGACGTGATGAACGCCATCCGCCTCTACGGCCGGTCGCTGACGATGTTCAAGCCGGTCCCCGGCAAGGCGGGCACCGAGCTCGTACCCGACCTGGCCGAGTCCCTGGGCCAGGCGAGCGACGGCGGCAAGACGTGGACCTACCGGCTGCGTAACGGCGTGAAGTTCCAGGACGGCACGCCCGTCACCTCGGCGGACGTGAAGTACGCGGTGCTGCGGAGCATGGACGACGCCTTCGGCAACGGTCCCACCTATTTCGACACCATGCTCGACCTGCCCGCCGGCTACGAGGGACCGTACAAGTCGCCCACCGCGAACACGGACTCGGCCATCGGGACGCCGGACGACCGCACGATCGTGTTCCACCTCAAGAAGCCGTACGGCGCCTTCGACACCATCGTCCAGTTGCCCGAGACCGTCCCCGTGCCGCAGGCCAAGGACACCCGCGACAAGTACCGGTACGCGGTGATCTCGTCGGGACCGTACAAGTTCGACAGCGCGACCGACACCAAGATCGTCCTGGTCCGCAACCCGAACTGGGATCCCGCGACCGACCCGAACCGCAAGGCCCTCCCGGACCGGTACGAGCTCCAGTACGAGCTGCCCGCGGCCGAAGCGCGCACCAAGCTGCTGAACGGCGACTCGGAGGTCGGCTCACCGATCCCGGACCTGGACTCGGCCAACATCTACAGCAACCCGGCGATCAAGAACCGCACCGACGCCCCGATCGGCACCCGGATCCGCTATCTGGCGATCAACCCGCAGGTCCCGCCGTTCGACCAGGTCGACTGCCGCCGCGCCGTGATCCGTGCCCTGGACCTGACGATGATCGACCGGGCCTTGGTCGGGGGGCTGAACCAGGGCGGCCAGATACCCAACTCGCTCGTGCCGCCGTTGATCCCCGGCACGCACGCGCTCCTGCCAGGCCTCACGCCGTCCGGAGACGCGGACGCGGCCAAGGAATCACTCACCGCCTGCGGCAAGCCCGGCGGGTTCACCACCACCTACATCTACCGTGACACCTTCGGCGAGTCCGCCGCCGCGCAGGCCGTGCAGGCGTCACTGGCCAAAGTCGGCATCAAGCTCCAGATACGGGGCTTCCCCATCGTGGACTTCCACGCGAAGTACGGCGGCAGTCCCGAATACCTCAAGAAGGCGAACGTCGGCCTGATCGCCAGGGCGTGGGTGCCCGACTGGCCGGACGTGGAGTCGTTCGTCGCCCCGCTCGCGGACAGCAGGGAGATCCTGGAGAAGGGCCACTCGATCAACGTGAACGTCCGCCTGCCCGCGCTCGACACCCTCATCGACACGGCCAGGCAGGAGCTCGACGCCACCACGCGCGCCCAGCGCTGGAGCGAGGTCGAGCAGAAGATCGCCGACGAGGCCCTGCTGGTGCCGCTCTCCTGGGAGCGCACGCTGCTCGTACGCGGCAAGAAGGCGACCAACGTGTACGTCAATCCGGTCTACGCCGGCTATGACCTGCTGACGATGGGGGTCAGCTGACCGTCGCCAGGGCCAGCGGCAGCACGGCGGGGGCGCCCGCGTGCCGTACGAGGGCGGCGGCGAGCGTCATCGTCCAGCCGGTGTCGATGCGGTCGTCGATCAGCAGGACCGGACCCCCGCACGCCGCGATGGCCGAGCCGACGTCCTTCGGCATGGCCAGCGTCGCCCTGACCGCCTGGACCCGCTTGGCGCTGTTGAACTGCTTGCCCGGCGAGCCGTCGCGGTAGCCGAGCTCGCCCAGGTAGGTCAGCCGTCCGACCTGCGCGAGCCGCTCGGCGAAGCCGCGCACGAGCAGCGGCCGCGACACGGACGGAACGTTGACCACGGCGATGGGCCGCTCCCGCCAGTCCCAGGCGGACAGCACCTGGATCACGGCCTTGAACATGTCGTCGGCCATCGGCCCGTCGGAGGCGTTGAACAGCTCGCGCAGCCGGTTGCCCCAGCCGATGTCGGTGAGCCGCCCGAGCACCCGGCCCGGCTCGGCGCCGAGCTCCGGCTTGATCCGGCCGGACAGGTCGGACAGGCCGGTCGGCCACTGCCTGCGGGCGTCGACCTCGACGCCGGGCCTGGTCAGCCGCTCGCGGGCACCCGCCACGGCCTGTTCGGCGATCTCCGGCGAGCGGTGGTCGCCGGTGCAGTTGTCGCACCTGCCGCAGGGGCCCGCCGTGTCGTCGTCGAGGTGGCCGCGCAGGTAGCGTTCGCGGCATTCGGTCGTGGTCAGGTAGCCCAGCATGGCCTCCTGCTCGGCCTTGCGCTCGCCGGCGATGCGGGCGTAGCGCTCGGCGTCGTAGTCCCACGGCCGGCCGGTCGCCTCCCAGCCGCCTTTGACCCTGCGTACGGCGCCGTCGACGTCGAGGACCTTGAGCATCATCTCCAGCCGCCCCCGGCTGAGGTCGACGGCCGTCTCGAGCGCCGGGGTGGAGAGCACGCCGCGCTCTTCGAGTGCCTGGAGCGTGGCCCGTACCACCGGCTCGGGCGGGAACGCCAACGAGGTGAAATAAGCCCAGATATCACGGTCTTCGGTGCCGGGCAGCAGGATCACCTCGGCCCGCTCGACCCCGCGCCCCGCCCGGCCGACCTGCTGGTAGTAGGCGACGGGCGACTGCGGCGCCCCCACATGGACGACGAACCCGAGATCGGGCTTGTCGAACCCCATCCCGAGCGCGCTCGTCGCCACCAGCGCCTTGATCTTGTTGTTGAGCAGCGCCTCCTCGGCGGCCAGCCGCTCGGCGGGATCGGTCTGCCCGGAGTAGGCGGCCACCTCATAGCCCTGGTCGCGCAGATATCCGGCGATCTCGTGGGCGGCGGCCACGGTCAGCGTGTAGATGATCCCGGACCCGGACAGCTCCCGCAGCGCCTGGGACAGCCACGCCAGCCGCTGCTCGGCCGTCGGCAGCCGCACGACGCTCAGGTGCAGGCTCTCCCGCTCCAGCGGCCCGCGCAGGACCAGCGTGCCCTCGCCCATCTGCTCGGCCACGTCACGCGTCACCCGCGCGTTGGCGGTGGCGGTGGTGGCGAGCACCGGAATGCCCGGAGGCAGCTCGTTGAACAGCGTGGCGAGCCTGCGGTAGTCGGGCCGGAAGTCGTGCCCCCAGTCGGAGATGCAGTGCGCCTCGTCGACCACGACCAGGCCCGCGCTCTCGGCGAGCTCGGGCAGCACGTTGTCGCGGAAGTCGGGGTTGTTGAGCCGCTCGGGGCTGACCAGCAGCACGTCGATCTGCCCCTCGGCCACCTGCGCGTAGATCTCCTCCCACGCCTCGGGATTGGCCGAGTTGATGGTGACGGCACGGATCCCGGCCCGCTCGGCGGCGGCGATCTGGTTGCGCATCAGGGCGAGCAGCGGCGAGACGATGACCGTGGGCCCCTCGTCGAGCCCGCGCAGCAGGGCGGTGGCCACGAAGTAGACGGCCGACTTGCCCCACCCGGTGCGCTGGACGACGAGCACCCGGCTCCGATCCACGACCAGCGCCTCGATGGCGGCCCACTGGTCGTCACGGAGCCGAGCGTGGTCACCGGCCAGCGCTCGCAGTCGGGTCTCAGCCTCTTCACGCAACATCGCCGAATCGGGGGCGTCAATCATGTGGTCCTTGTTACCACCTCCCACCGACTATTGGCGCCAGCGGCACCAAGCCACCCACCGCACGGGGCAGTCGACCCTCGTGGCCACCGGCCGGACCACTGGCCGCCACCGGCCGAGAATGCGCACGTAACGGCGGCCGGCCCCGTGCGGGTTCAGCGGCCGTTTTCCTGGAGGTCCTCAGCCATGGGCGGCGGGGGGCGGTGGGTGCGGCTGTGCCGTAACGGAAATGAAGCTATTGGTGTTCCGGGAAGGCGTTGATCGTGACGCGGTGCATGCGGCGGCGCTCGGTGTAGTCGGCGACCGCGTAGTGCTGTGTGGGGCGGTTGTCCCAGAACGCCAGCGTGCCCGGCCGCCAGCGGAGCCGGAGCTGATACTCGGGCGATCGGATGTGGTCGATCAGCAGGGGCAGCAACGCCTCGTTCTCCCGGTCGGTCAGCCCGACCAGCCGGGTCGTCGACGCGCGGTTCACGAACAGCGCCTTGCGTCCGGTCTCGGGGTGTACGCGCACGACGGGACGTTCGAGCGGCGGCCACTTCGCCTGGACCTCCGCCAGGTCGAACGGATGCCCCTTGGAGATGGCCTTCTTCATCGACATCGTGATGTCGTGCGTCGCCGTGAGCTCGTCGCAGAGCCGCTGGATCGACGGTGAGAGCGTCTCGTAGGCCAGGTAGGTGTTGGCCCAGCACGTGTCACCGCCCACGCTCGGCAACTGGACGCAGCGCAGCAGCGACCCCATCGGCGGCGTGGGCTCGAAGGTGTTGTCGCTGTGCCACTCGTCGCCGCCCTCTCCCTTGGGAGAGGTCTGGTCGAGCACGTGGATCGGGCTGTCGCTGTCCTTCTTGAAGGCCGGATGATTGAGTGTGCCGAAGTTCAGGGCGAACTGCAGGTGCTGCTCGTCGTCGAGTTCCGCGTCCCGGAAGAACAGCACGAGGTACTTGAGCCAGCCGGCCCGCAGGGTCTCGACCTGTTCCTGGGACAGCGGCTTGCGCAGGTCTACACCTGTCACTTCGGCGCCGATGTGCTTGGTCACGGGATGGAATTCGATCATGACGCCTCCGGAAGCGAGTGTGCCGCTTATTTCCGAACGTAACGCCCAAGCAATTGCTTGGTCAAGCATACTCGTTCCGACCCGCGCGGCCGATGCGTCGCGGGCACTCAACTTTCTTCGGCACAATGTTCGACATGGCCCGACGTACGACTGCACCCCCACCCGAGGACTTCGAGGAGCGGATCGTCGACATCGACGTCTCCTCGGAAATGCGCGCAAGCTATCTCGAGTACGCCTACTCGGTGATCTATCAGCGTGCGCTGCCCGACGCGCGCGACGGTCTCAAGCCCGTGCAGCGGCGCATCCTCTACTCGATGAGCGAGATGGGCCTGCGTCCCGAACGCGGCCACGTCAAGTCCTCCCGGGTCGTCGGCGACGTGATGGGCAAGCTCCACCCGCACGGCGACAGCGCGATCTACGACGCCCTCGTCCGGCTGGCGCAGCCGTTCTCGATGCGCCTGCCCCTGATCGACGGCCACGGCAACTTCGGCTCCCCCGACGACTCGCCGGCCGCCATGCGTTACACCGAGGCCAGACTGGCCCCGGCGGCCATGCTGATGGCCGAGTCGCTCGACGAGGACACGGTCGACTTCAAGCCCAACTACGACGGGCAGGAGACCGAGCCCACGGTCATGCCGTCGGCCTTCCCCAACCTGCTGGTCAACGGCACGACCGGCATCGCGGTCGGCATGGCCACCAACATGGCCCCGCACAACCTCACCGAGGTCGTGGCCGCCGCGCGTCACCTGATCAAGAAGCCCGACGCGACGCTCGACGAGCTCATGCGCTTCGTGCCCGGCCCGGACCTGCCCACGGGCGGCTCGATCATCGGCCTGCAGGGCATCCGCGACGCCTATGAGAGCGGCCGCGGCACGTTCCGCATGCGCGCCAAGGTCAGGGTCGACCAGATCACCCCGCGCCGCAAGGGCCTCGTCGTCACCGAGCTGCCCTACAACGTCGGCCCCGAGCGGGTCGTCGCCAAGATCAAAGAGCTGGTCACCAGCAAGAAGCTGCAGGGCATCGCCGACCTCAAGGACCTCACCGACCGGCACAAGGGCCTGCACCTGGTCATCGAGATCAAGAACGGCTTCATCCCCGAGGCCGTGCTCGAGGAGCTCTACCGGCTGACGCCGATGGAGGAGACCTTCGGCATCAACAACGTGGCGCTCGTCGACGGTGAGCCGCGCACGCTGGGCCTGCGTGAGCTGCTGAGCGTCTACGTCAACCACCGGCTCGAGGTCGTGCGCCGCCGCTCGGAGTTCCGCCGCCGCAAGCGCGAGGAGCGCCTGCACCTGGTCGACGGCCTCATCATCGCGCTGCTCAACATCGACGAGGTCATCCAGGTCATCCGCACCTCCGACGACTCGGCGCAGGCGCGCGCCCGGTTGATGGAGGTCTTCGACCTGAGCGACATCCAGGCCGCGTACATCCTCGACACGCCGCTGCGCCGCCTGACCCGCTTCGACAAGCTGGAGCTCGACCGCGAGAAGCAGACGCTGAGCGAGGAGATCGCCGAGCTGACCGGGATCCTGTCGTCGGAGGCCCGTCTGCGCCAGGTGGTCTCGGGCGAGCTGGCCGACGTGGCCAAGAAGTACGGCACGCCGCGCCGGACCGTCCTGCTGGAGGCGTCGGGCGCGACCCGCACGGCGGCGGCGGTGGTGGACCTGCAGGTGGCCGACGACCCGTGCCTGGCGATGCTCTCCTCCACCGGGCTGCTGGCCCGCACCTCCGACGCCTCACCGCTGTCGGGCGGCGACGAGCGCGCCGCGCACGACGTGCTGGTCTCCGTGGTCCGCACCACCGTCAGGGGCGAGGTCGGCGTGGTGACGTCGGCGGGCCGGTTGATCCGTGTCCCGGTGGTCGATCTGCCGACGTTGCCACCCTCCGCGAACCCGCCGTCGTTGTCGGGCGGCCATCCCGTGTCCGAGTTCGTCTCTCTCGAAACGGACGAGACGGTCGTCGGGCTCGGCTCGCTCGACCCCGACGGCCCCGGCCTGGCCGTGGGCACCCTGCAGGGCGTGATCAAGCGGGTGGTGCCCGACTACCCGGCCAACCGCGACGACTTCGAGGTGATCACCCTCAAGGAGGGCGACAGCGTGGTGGGCGCCGTGGAGCTCGAATCCGAGGAGCACGACCTGGTCTTCATCTCCTCCGACGCGCAGTTGCTGCGCTTCCCCGCCTCGCAGGTACGCCCGCAGGGACGTCCGGCGGGCGGCATGGCGGGCATCCGGCTCGACGACGTGGCCCGGGTGGTCTGGTTCGGCGTGGTCGATCCGTCCCGTCCGTCCCAGGTGGTGACGGTGGCGGGCTCGTCCACCGCCCTGCCGGGGACCCAGGTCGGAGGCGGCAAGGTGTCGGACTACGCGGAATACCCCGCCAAGGGGCGGGCCACCGGCGGAGTCCGGGCCCAGCGCTTCCTCAAGGGCGAAGACGTGCTGCTGCTGGCCTGGGCGGGGCCCGCGCCGGCCAAGGCGGTGTCCTCGGTGGGCAAGCCGGTGCCGCTGCCGGACGAGATCGGGCGCCGCGACGGGTCGGGCGTCCGCCTCACCAACACCATCGGCGCCGTCGGCGGCGCCCTGGCCGCCGACCCAGCCGACCCCTCCGACCAGGACGACTCCATCGACTCCGGCGCTCCGGCTCAGCCGGAGGAGGAAACGCCGCTGTTCTAGCGTGCGACCGCCCGGCCCGCGAAAGGGCCGGGCGGGGGTTGTCATAAAACGCTCCCGTGACACGATCCCCTCTAGGAGAGAGCGCTCTCTCTGCTCTTGGGAGGAACCGTGTTCCGATTAAGAACCCCGCTATGGGCGGCACTGGCCCTGGTAGCCGCTCTGGTCACCGCGCCTGCGGCCCAGGCGGCCGCCGATCCGCTGACCGTCACCGACTTCGAGGCCGCGACCCTGCCCGCCGGCGTCTCCGCCTGGGGCAACGACGGCGCCTCGACCCCGATCCTGGCCGTCGAGCCCGACACGACCCGGCCCGGCGCTCCCGCGACCAACCGGGTGCTCAAGGCGGTCTACAACGTGAGCCAGTGGGGCGGCTGGACCCACGACCAGGCGGCAACCCAGGACTGGTCCGCCTACGAAGGCTTCTCCTTCTGGGTCAAGGGCACCGGATCCGGGCAGAAGGTGTTCTTCGAGATCAAGGACGGCGGCGGCGGAGCGGGGAGCTCCGAGCTGTTCGAGTCGTCCTTCACCGATGACACGGCCGGGTGGCGGCAGGTACAGGTGCCGTTCTCCGGCTTCACCCGCCGCGCCGACTACCAGCCGGGCGGCGCCCCCACCGACGGCGAGCTCGACCTGGTCGCCATGTGGGGCTACTCGATGCGGCTCCCGGCCGCCTCGGGCACGCTGTTCTGGGACGACGTGCAGGTGTACGGCACGGCCCCGCCCCGGCCGGTACGGCTGGCCACGGACAAGCCGGTCTATCCGGTGAACGAGAAGGGCACGGCCGAGGTACGCGTCTCGGTCACCACGACCACCGGCGGCCCGCTCCCCGCCGACCTGGCCGTCGGCTACCGTACCGGCACCGGCACGGCCACACCCGGCCAGGACTACACGCCGGTCGAGGGCACGCTGACCTTCCCCGCAGGCACCCTTTCCGGCTCGGCCAAGGCGTTCACCGTCAAGACGCTGGCCGACAACACGGCCGAAGTGGCCGAGACCATCCCGATCGTGCTGTCCGGCACGGGCACCAGGCCTCCGGCCGAGGCCCCGGCCATCGTGATCAACGCGCACGGCCTGCCGTACCTCGACGCCCGTAAGCCCATCAAGCAGCGGGTCGCCGACCTGCTCGCCCGGATGAGCACCGAGGAGAAGGTCGGCCAGATGACGCAGGCCGAACGCCTCGCGCTCGGCTCGCCGAACGACATCGCCACCTACCTGCTCGGCTCGCTGCTGTCGGGCGGCGGCTCCACCCCATCGTCGAACACGCCGAAGGCGTGGGCCGACATGATCGACGGCTTCCAGCTGCGCGCCCAGCAGACGCGGCTGCAGATCCCGCTGATCTACGGCGTCGACGCGGTCCACGGGCACAACAACGTGCTCGGCGCGACGATCTTCCCGCACAACGCCGGTCTCGGCGCCACCCGTGACGCCGACCTGGTCGAGCAGGCGGGCAAGGTCACAGCGAAGGAGGTCAAGGCCACGGGCGTCCCGTGGGACTTCGCGCCGTGCCTGTGCGTGTCGCGTGACGACCGGTGGGGACGCGCGTACGAGTCGTTCGGCGAGGACCCGGCGCTGGTGTCGCGGATGACCACGATCATCGACGGGCTGCAGGACAACGGGGTGCTGGCCACGGCCAAGCACTACGTCGGCGACGGCGGCACCACGTACGGCTCCTCGACCGGCAACTACAAGATCGACCAGGGCGTCACCCAGCTCACCAGGGAACAGCTGGCGGCCGTCCACCTCGCGCCCTTCGCCGAGGCGGTCAGGCGCGGTGTGGGCAGTGTCATGCCGTCGTTCTCCAGCGTCGACTTCGGCCAGGGGCCGCTCAAGATGCACGCGCACAAGGAGCTGATCACCGACGTGCTCAAGGGCCGGCTCGGCTTCAAGGGCTTCGTGATCAGCGACTGGCAGGCGATCGACCAGATCCCCGGCGACTACCCGAGCGACGTGCGTACCTCGATCAACGCCGGGCTCGACATGATCATGGTGCCGTACGCGTACCCGCTGTTCACGAGCACGCTCAAGGACGAGATCGCGGCCGGACGGGTGCCCATGGCGCGGATCGACGACGCGGTCGCCAGGATCCTGACGCAGAAGTTCCGGCTCGGCCTGTTCGAGCACCCGTACGCCGACCGTTCCGGCATCGGCGACGTCGGCTCGGCCGCGCACCGCGCGGTGGCCCGCACGGCCGCCGCGAAGTCCCAGGTGCTGCTGAAGAACGAGGACCGGCTGCTGCCGCTGCGCCGCGACGCCAAGGTGTACGTCGCCGGGTCCAACGCCGACGACATCGGCAACCAGACCGGCGGCTGGACGATCACCTGGCAGGGCTCGTCCGGGCCCATCACCCAGGGCACCACGATCCTGTCGGCGATCCGCGGCCGGGCGGCCTCCGTCACCTACTCGGCCGACGCCTCCGCGCCGCTGACCGGGCACGACGTGGGTGTCGTGGTGGTGGGCGAGAAGCCGTACGCCGAGGGCATGGGCGACGTGGGCGTCAACGGGCACACGCTCGACCTGTCGGCCGCGGACCGGGCGGCGATCGACCGGGTGTGCGCGGCGATGAAGTGCGCCGTCCTGGTCGTCTCCGGCCGCCCGCTGCTGATGGGCGACCTGTCGAAGGTCAAGGCGCTGGTGGCGTCGTGGCTGCCTGGCACCGAGGGCGCCGGCGTGGCCGACCCGCTGTTCGGGGCCGTGCCGTACACCGGGCGGCTGCCGTTCACCTGGTTCCGTACGGCGGAGCAGGTGCCGATCAACGTGGGCGACGCGAGCTACGACCCGCTCTACCCGTACGGCTGGGGACTGCGCACCGACCGGGCCCGCGACCGCCTCAAGGCCGCCCACGACCGGCTCGCCGGCGGTGACGGGGCCTCCAGGGCGGCTTCGGCGGCGCTGCTGGTGACGCTGCCGGCCAACAACTGGAACGCCGACGGCTCGGTGCGGAACACCCGCGTCGTGCTGGGGGCACTCGGCACGGCGGCCGCGCTGCTCGAGCGTTCGGCCACGGACGCGTACGCCCAGGACGACGCCGTCGTCTCGGTGGCCAGGGACATCGCCCAGGCCACCGGCAGGCGGCCCGATCTGCAGGCGACGGCCGACCACGAACTGGCGGCCGGCAACGTACGGAAGGCGGTGGACCTGCTGACGCAGGCGGCTCGCTGAGACAAGGACCGGCTCCTGGCGCCGGCACGCCAGGAGCCGGAATCGGCCGTCAGTTACTGACAGAGGCAGAACGGGTGGCCTTCCGGGTCGAGGAAGACCCGGAAGGAGTCGCCCTCGCTCGGCTGGTACTCGTGCTTGGTGGCGCCGATCTCCAGCACCGCGGCCTCGGCCTTGTCCATGTCGTCGACCGTCACATCAATGTGCGCCTGCTGGGGGCGGTCCGCACTGGGCCAGACCGGCGGCCGGTAGTCGGCGACCTGCTGGAAGGCCAGCCGCGCGGGCGCGCCCCCGTTGCTGACGACGGCCCACTCCTCGTCGGACCCCTCCAGGATGGGCCAGCCGAGCAGCCGCGAGTAGAACCGAGCCAGCTCCATCGGCTCGGCGCAGTCGAGGACCGTCGTGCGGAACTCCGCGATGCCGTTCATCTACCTACCTCCGGAAATCCCTTTAACTACCCCCCACCAACACGAAACCGTTCCCACGGGGAGGTACAGGAGACAATAGATGCCATGGCTGCCAACTCCTTCATGGTCCCTCTCGGTTCCCCAGCGCCCGACTTCCACCTGACCGCCATCAACGGCGGCAGCGTCTCGTTCACGGATCTCAAGGACTCGCCCGCCATTCTCGTGGCGTTTCTGTCCAACCACTGCCCCTACGTGCGCCACATCGAGCAGGGCCTCGGCGTCCTGGCCACCGACTACGGATCCAGACTGTCGATGGTCGCCATCTGCAGCAACGACAGCGTGAACTACCCCGACGACGACCCGACACACCTGGCCGAACAGGCGAAGCGGGCAGGCTTCACGTTCCCCTACCTGCTCGACGACACGCAGGAGACCGCCAAGGCGTATCGGGCGGCGTGCACGCCCGACTTCTTCCTGTACGACGCCTCGTTCCGGCTGGCGTACCGCGGTGAGTTCGACGGCGCCCGGCCCCGCAACTCCGTACCGGTGACGGGCTCCTCGCTGCGCGCGGCGATCGACGCCCTGCTGGCGGGCGAGCCGGTGAGCGAGGAGCAGAACCCGTCGCTCGGCTGCGGCATCAAGTGGAAGCCGGGCAACGCCCCCGCCTGACCGCGGCCGGCGGTCAGGCGGAGGTCGCGATGGCGGCCGGCAGGGCGAGCAGGAGTTCGTGGGGCTCGCCCTGCCAGCCCCGGATCAGCCGATAGCCGGCCTCTCCGGGGTCGAAATCGTCACAGCCCAGCGGACCGAAGCAGCCTGCCTGGTCGAGCAGCGTGATGAGCGGGTCGTCGTCGGGGAGGCCGCTCGCGTAGGCGGCCGCGTCGAGGAGCGCCAGCGCGCACTTCGCGTTGCGGCCGTCGTCCCGGGTCTCCACACGGTCGAGGCGGCGCCGGGCATGGGTACGCAGGTACGCGGCGAGCGATTCGGACCTACTCACGACAACCTTCTTCGATCACATTCTGGGCTTTCACACGTTGGGCTACGACATCATCACGCAAAGTGAGGGTCGCGCGTGGGACCTTGGGCAACTCCGGCCGTGTCGCCACCCCGGGAAACACCACGAAACGGGTATGAGGGATCATCTGTCACATGAGTGCGTTTGACGACCTGATTGCCGCCAACGTGAAATATGCTGCTAAATTCCGGAATTCCGAACTGACCGGTCGGGCAGCTCGCGGACTCGGCGTGGTGACCTGCATGGACTCCCGCATCGACCCTCTGGGACTGCTCGGCTTGAAGCCGGGCGACGCCAAGATCCTGCGGAACGCCGGCGCGCGCGTGACGGACGACGTCCTGCGTACCCTCGTCCTGGCCGTCTACCTGCTCGGCGTCGAACGGGTCCTGGTGATGCCCCACACCGACTGCGGCATGTCCAAGGTCACCGACGCCGACGTGCACGACCTCACCCAGCGGCACGGCGTCGACACCCGCAGCCTGGAGTTCCACACCGTCCCCGACCAGGACGCGGCCCTGCGCCACGACCTGATGCGGATCAACTCCTCACCCTTCCTGCCCTCGGGCCTGCCGGTGGGCGGCGCGATCTACGACGTGCACACGGGCAAGCTGCTGCCGGTCACCCTGACCTGACGCTGACCACCTGAAACGCCGAAGGGGGCCGGGATTTCCCGACCCCCTTTCGCATGTCCGGACCCGGCCGGGTCAGCTCGACGGGCCTGCGCGCATCTGCTCGACCTCGTCCTGGAACACGGCCTGCGTCCTGGTCATGAAGTCGGTGATCACCTCAAGCTGCTCATCGCTGTACTCACTCAGCGATTCGCGCCAAGCCTTGAGCAGCGGCGTGAACACCGGCGCCACGTCCACCGCCGCCCGCTCCAGCACGAGCGTCACCACGACCTTCCGCCGATCGGAGTCGTCCCGCTCCCGCCGCACATACCCCACGGACTCGAGCCGGTCGATGACCCCGGTGACGGACGCGGTGGTGATCCCCGCCCGTCGCGCCAGCTCGCTGGCGGTCAGCGGCCCTTCACTCAACAGGTTGAGGCAGTGGAGATCGGTGGTGTTGATGCCGATGCGGACCGCGGCCGCCTGACTCATGGAGACCGACAGCACGTTGGTCTTGCGCAGCGCCTCCAGCAACGCGGTCACCAACGCCGCACGTCTTGACATCGCCCACCAAACTCCTTAACGTTTCAAGTGTCTAGTAAAACTAGAAATATCCATTTCTAGTTACTAGCCCACCGAAAGGATATACCGATGAAAGACGTCGTCATGCGCCTGTACGACGAGGTACTCAACCAGGGCAGGCTGGACGTAGCCGACGAGATCATCGCCAGCACCCTTTCCACCGCTCCCGGCGACCCACCCGGCCCGGAGCGCGTCAAGCAGATCTCCACCCACATCCGCTCAGCCCTCCCAGACATGCACTTCGACGTCCAGGACATGATCGCAGAAGACAACAGGGTTGCCACCAGATGGACCCTCACGGGAACCCACACCGGCACCTTCTTCGGCGCCCCGCCGACGGGCCGGCCCATCGAGATCAGGGCCTGCGTCATCTTCGAGTTCAAGGACGACCAGATCACCAACCTGTGGCCGGTCATCGACACCAGCGCCTTGCGAGCCACCGTCTCATGACGGCAGGGGGAGGCACCCGGCCCTGACGGAGCCAGGCGCCTCCGGACAGGTGCTGGCTGACATATAGGCCCGCTCACAGGCCCCCAGCCGACTACAGCTTCTGCCCGGCCTTGTCGACCACACCGACGGCGGTGCGGGTGAACATCATCCAGACCACCCCCCTCTCGATGCTCCACTCCACGTAAGGGGATTCGGGAACGCGCTTGCCGTTCTTGACGGTGAACTGCTTGACCCCCGGCTGCGGATATCGCTCCTCATGATCCGCGACCGCGGTCTCGCGCCGTCCCCGGTAGGCGTAGGTCGCCGGGTCCAGCAGGATCTCGAACTTGCGCCACCCGTCGATGACGCGGAAGACCGACAGCGCCGGACGGCCCTCGACGTCCACCGCCGACTCGTCCACCTTCACGCCGGGGAGCTTGGCCATCGCCTGGAAGATGGCAGCCTCCTGGGCCGGGGGGACGATGTTCTGGTTCAGGGTCACCTCGAATCGCTGGAAGACCCAGTCATCCTGATCTGCGCCGCGCACGGCGTTGATCTCGCGGAATCTGGCCAGCAGTTTGTCGGGATCGGTGGGCAGCGCGGCCAGCAGGGCGTAGGTGTTCTCCGGCGACCGGACTCCGGGGTTGGTGGTCATCAGCTTGCCCCCCACCATGTAGCCGATGCGCTTGCCGTCGGCACGCGTCCAGAATTCGTCCACCGTGTTCTTCAGCGGCGTCTGCGGGGTGAACCGCGTGCCCCGGGCATACCCCTTGCCGCGGCTCTGCGTGTGCATTTCGGTGTAGATCCACTGATCGTCGCGCGGCGGCACGAAGTCCTTCTTCTGTACGGCCGCCGCGATCCTGGTGAGCACCACCTGCGCGTTGGCGGCGGGGAGCGTCGGCTCTCCCCCGCCCACCGTCTGCACCAGCGTCGTCCCCGTCGCGATCACCACCGCCGATGCGGCCACCGCCACCGCCCGCATCGCCCACCTGCGCTGGGGGCGGCGTCCGGCGGCTCGGGCCATGAGGGCGGCCCTGGCCGCCGCCTGCGCGCCGGGCGAGGGCGGCTCCGGCCCGTCCCAGGCCTCGCGCAGCGTCTCCACATCGTTCATGATCTGTCCCCTCCCAGTGCGTCCTGGATCTTCTTACGGGCCCTGTGCAGCCGCGAGCGTGCCGTACCCGCCGGAATGCCGAGCGCCCGGCCCGCCTCCTCCGAGGTGAGCTCGGCCCAGGCGACCAGGAGCAGCACGTCCCTGTCGCCGCCGGCGATCTTGGCCAGAGCCTGGGCGAGCGCCGGTCTGCGCGCGACCGCGTCCACCTCTCCGGCGACCCGGTCGGCGTGGTCCTCTACGGGATTCTCCGGGCCGGCCTTGGCCAGCGCCCGGTACTGGCGTTCCTCGGCGCGACGGCGCCGGGCGATCAGGTTGGAGGCTATGCCGTACAGCCAGGGCCGCGCGTCAGCGCGGGAGACGTCGTAACCGGCGCGCTTGTCGAAGGCGATCAGGAACGTCTCCGCGGCGACGTCGTCGGCCAGACCGCCGCCCAGCCTGCGTGAGGCGTAGCCGTGGATCTCGGAGTAGTAGCGGTCGAAGATGGCGGCGAAACGTTCGGGCTCCCGCCAGGACTGCTCGATGATCACGGCGTCCCCGGCTTGAGCGGGTAACACCCGTGTCATCGCGGTCACCTCTCGGTCCTTGGGTTCACTCCCTTCCTTCGCCGATCGACCGGGAAGTGTTCACGGCTGCACGCGCACCCCAGTTGGGCCTGGCCGCATGGTCCGCGCCGACGTCGGCCGCCGCCTTGACAAAGTTGGCTGAGCGAAAAGCCACTCGACCGCCTTCACGCCAAGCGGTTTGGGCGTCTCCTGACCCACTCCCGAGCGCGAGGCCGGGCGGAGGACAGCGTCAGACCGACGGCGGCCGCGCCCCACGGGTCGAGTGGCGCATGAGTCCGGTCAGGTGGCGGGCTCCTGAGCCGGTCGGGTGGCGTGCTCCTGAGCCTGGTCAGGTGGTGGGCTCCTGAGTCGCGGCGGCCCTCGCCCGGGAGGTGCGCACGTCCCAGCCGGCCAGTGCCGCCACGACCAGCAGCGCCAGGAAGGCCAGCGTCAGCGGGTCGACCAGCGAGGCGATCGGCGCCAGGACCGCCAGCGCCACCAGGGCCAGCAGCCGCGCGGTGTCGAAACGGCCGAACACCGCCCGCTTGAACAGCGCGTGCCCGGCCACGAACAGCGCCGGACCGCCGAGCACCACGGCCGCCGTACCGCCCATGACATGCCCGTGCGGGTGGGCGACGACCAGTTCGTCAGCGACGGCGCTGACGATGATCCCCGCGACCATCGGCAGGTGGAGGAAGGTGTATGCGGACCGGCCGAGGCGGCCGGGATCGGCCGAGGCCGCGATCCTCTCCGCGGCGGCCTCGGCGCTCCGGTCGAAGTAGATCCACCACATCGCGACGCTGCCCAGGAAACCGACCGCGAAGGCGGTGCCCGCGGCCGCCTCCACGCCGCGCAGATCGCTGAACGTGCTACCCGTGACGAGCAGCGACTCGCCGAGAGCGATGATCAGGAACAGCTGGCACCGCTCCGCCATGTGGGCACCGTCGATCGTCCATTCCGCCGTCCTCGAACGCCCCAGCCCCGGGAACGTGTAGCCGTGCCAGGGCGCGGCGTACTCCAGGGCCAGCGCGAGCAGCCACAACGCGAGGCGCGGATCATGGCCGGCGAGGCCACCGGCGATCCAGAGCACCCCGGTGCTCAGCTTCCAGGCGAGGATCCGCCGGAAGTTCGGGCCGAGTTCGTTGCGCCAGGTCAGGGCGGTCACGCAGGCCGTCCGGCCGGCCTGACCCACGACGTAGGCACAGGCGAACCACAGGCCACGGCTTTCGAACGCCAGGGGAATGGCCGCCGACATGATGAGGCCGCTGAGCATCGTCCCGATCAGCAGGAGCCGGATTGCCGGGTGATCCGGATTGAACCAGTTGGTGGTCCAGCTCGTGTACATCCACGACCACCAGACCGCCAGCAACAGCAGCAGCGTTTCACCGGCGCCGCTCACGGTGAGATCCTTCAGCAGCCGATGGGACAACTGCGTCACCGCGAAGACGAATACCAGATCGAAGAACAACTCGAAGAACGTGACGCGCGCCCCGTCGCGGCGAGAGCGCAGCAGCCCCACCGGAGTCCCATGGTTCATCACCCGAGGACCCTACGGCAGCGAGCACAAGGAGCGGACGGGTCTCCCACGGGTGCGCCACCGCTGCCAGCCCGCCACCACGCGGCTCCTCTCGTCGTACGCCCACACATCGATCACGTCGCCCTGGCCCTCCTCGCCGCAGCCACGATCACGGATCGCAGTCGTGGGTCGCAGTTGTGGTCGCGGTTCACGATCGCCCGACGGTAAGGGCGTTCGCGGAGACGGTCATGACATCAGGATCGAATGCGATGATCGGTGGGTTACCAAGCGCACACGTGTTCGATAAATGCGCTCAGGCGTCGATGTGATCGCGGTCGACCTCGGCCGCGCTGTTGACGATGAACTCGCGACGCGGAGCCACATCACTCCCCATCAGCAGGCTGAAAATCCCCTCCGCCGTTACCGCGTCCTCGATCCGCACACGGCGCAGGATGCGGTGGCGGGGGTCCATGGTGGTCTCAGCCAACTGGTCGGCGTCCATCTCGCCCAGACCCTTGTAGCGCTGCACAGGGTCCTTCCAGCGCCGGCCACGCCGCTCCAGGTCGCGCAGCACCTTGTGCAGCTCGGCGTCGGAGTAGCAGTAGATGTACTTCTCCTTGCCGCGGCCGGGGTTGGTGAGCTCGATGCGGTGCAGCGGCGGGACGGCGGCGAACACCCGGCCGGCCTCGACCATGGGCCGCATGTAGCGGTGGAAGAGGGTCAGCAGCAGGCAGCGGATGTGGGCGCCGTCGACGTCGGCGTCGGCCATCAGGATGACCTTGCCGTAGCGGGCCGCCTCGATGTCGAAGGACCGGCCGGAGCCCGCGCCGACCACCTGGATGATCGCGGCGCACTCGGCGTTCTTGAGCATGTCGCTCACGGACGCCTTCTGCACGTTGAGGATCTTGCCGCGGATCGGCAGCAGCGCCTGGAACTCCGAGTCGCGGGCCAGCTTGGCGGTGCCCAGGGCGGAGTCGCCCTCGACGATGAACAGCTCGGAGCGGTCGATGTCGTCGCTGCGGCAGTCGACGAGCTTGGCGGGGAGCGCGGAGTTTTCCAGGGCGCTCTTGCGGCGCTGGTTGTCGCGGTGCTCACGGGCCGCGATGCGGGCCTTGGCCGCGGTGACGATCTTCTCCAGCACGGCGCGCAGGGGCTGCTTGTAGCCCCGCGGCGGATTGGTGAACAGTTCCCTGAGCTCGCGCGAGACCACGTGGGACACGATGCGGGTGGCCGCCGAGGTGCCCAGCACCTCCTTGGTCTGGCCCTCGAACTGCGGCTCCGGCACCCGGACCGTGACGACCCCGGTGAGGCCCTCGGAGATGTCCTCCTTGTTGACCGGGTCGTCGCCGTTCTTCAGCAGGCGGGACTCGCGCAGCAGCTCGTTGATCGTGCGGGCCAGGCCGCGCTCGAAGCCGGTGAGGTGGGTGCCGCCCTTGGGGGTGGCGATGACGTTGACGAACGAGCGAACGGTCGAGTCGTAACCCTTGCCCCAGCGCACCGCCACGTCGACGGTGAGCTCGCGCTGCACCTCGGTGGAGGTCATGTGGCCCTGGTCGTCGAGCACCGGGACGGTCTCGTGGAAGTGACCGATCCCCTGCAGGCGCAGCACGTCGCAGACGGCCTCGTCGCGGGCCAGGAACTCGGTGAACTCGGAGATGCCACCGTCGAAGTGGAACTCCTCCTCGACCCGCTCCTCGTGCCTGCTGTCGACCACGGCCAGGGTCAGGCCGGGCACCAGGAAGGCGGTCTGGCGGAGCCGGACATGGATCTCGTCGAGCGAGACCTCGGCGTCGGGCAGGAAGATCTGCTTGTCGGCCCAGAACCGCACCCTGGTGCCGGTGGCCCGCTTGGGCAGCTTGCCGCCGTCGCGCAGGCCGGACTTCTTCTTGAACTTGGCCTTCGGGCCGTCGCCGTCGAAGACGCCGGGCACGCCGCGGCGGAAGCTGATCTCATGGATGCGGCCGTCGCGGTCGACCTCGACGTCGAGGCGCTCGGACAGGGCGTTGACCACGGAGGCGCCCACGCCGTGCAGGCCGCCGGACGCGCCGTAGGAGCCGCCGCCGAACTTTCCGCCCGCGTGGAGCTTGGTGTAGACCAGCTCGACTCCGGCCAGGCCGCTCTTGGGCTCGACGTCGACGGGGATGCCGCGACCGTCGTCGCGCACCTCGATGGAGCCGTCGGGATAGAGCTCGACCTCGATGCGGGAACAGTGCCCGGCGAGCGCCTCGTCGACGCCGTTGTCGACGATCTCCCAGAGGCAGTGCATGAGCCCGCGGCTGTCGGTCGACCCGATGTACATGCCAGGACGCTTGCGGACCGCTTCCAGCCCCTCAAGCACCGACAGGTGGCGAGCCGTGTAACCCGCCTCCACTAGCGTCACTCCGGCTCCCCTGCGTTTAAGCGTCGAACTAGGCATCGAACATGTGTGCGTAGCCTATCGTTCTTCCTCTACGCACGCGTACAAGCTTGCCATGGCGGCAGGTTTGGTGTTACCAGGCGGCTGCTCATCATTACTTCCGGCCACATTCTGCTCTCGGCGTAGCGAGGCTGTGATTGGGAACGTCCACGTCCGGTTAGATGTTGTCCAAGTGACTGACGCCAGATCCTCGCTTCGGCGGGGGTGACCCGAAAGGCGATACGTGACTGGAGCTCTCGCCCCCGTTAAGCCGCTGACGGCCCTCGACCGCTGCGACCGTTGCGGCGCCCAGGCATACATTCGCGCGACCCTGCCCGTGGGTGGGGAGCTGCTGTTCTGCGCTCATCACGGGCGTCAGCACATAGCGGCGCTTCGCGAGAAGGGCGCCGACATCCTGGACGAGTCTGCTCGGCTCAGCGAAACCCCAGTAGTGGCCCCCAACGACGAGCGCTAACCCGCGCTGGTCGTGATGAGATAACAACATATTGCGCAACGCGGAACGGCGGTCCTGGTATGCCCGGGACCGCCGTTCCGTCATGTCTCAGCCGGGCTCCTCGCGCCCGATCCCCTCTCATGCGGTCTCATCTCACCCGGTAGTGATAGCGGGCCCGCACCTCGAAGCCCTCGCTTCGGTACAGGGCCTGAGCCGCCTCGTTGGGCGCCGTGGTCACCAGATAGGCCGACCGAGCCCCACCGCCCCGTACGAGGGCGCGCAGCACGCTTCTGGCCAGCCCACGGCGGCGCGCCTGCGGCAATGTGGCCATGCAGTAGATCCCGAGCGTCTCCCCCTGCGGCACACCCCGCCCGACGGCGACGGTCCGGCCGTCCTCCTCGACCGCGGCATACAGAGCCGGCACCCCCTTGCAGATCCGCTCGGCCGCCTCCACGCCCTCGGCATACCGCCCATCCACGGCCCACCAGGTCTCCAGCCACCCCGGCCAGGGCCGCTCCTCGACCCGCACCCGATGAACCGGCTCCGGCACGCCGCCCCCCACCATGATCACGGTCGGATCGACGACCCCATACCCCCGGGCGGCCAGCTCGCCGTCAAGGCCCGGCATGGCCCCCACCCCGACGGAGAACACGCTCCGCTGCCCCTTCTCGGCGTAGAAAGCCTCGGCCGCCTCGATCGCACCGGCGAGATCGGCGGGCCGTCCCAGGGCGAGCACGGAGTTCGCCCGCTTGGTCACGCCGCCGGCGTAGCGGAGGATCCAGCCGTCGTGCGTCCGCTGCTCATAGGCCGGCCAAGCTTCATGAACAAGCAGGTCAAAGTCCATTCGCGCACCCTACCCAACCGCCTGGACCTGCCATGGAGGCGGCGGATGGCCCTCTCCGAGGAGGAGGTAGGCCGGGCGGTCTCACGAGGGGCGCCAGGCATTCACTATGCTGTGGCGTGCTGATTTTGTTGCCGCCTTCGGAGGGGAAGGCCGGGGAAGGCAGCGGTCCCCCCTTGGGGGAGCTTTCGTTCGCCGCCCTGGACAGACCGCGCAAACGCGTGCTGACCGCCCTCATCAGAGCGTCCAAACGGCGTGACGCCCTCGACGTGCTCGGCCTGTCACCCGGTCTGGCGGGCGAGCTGGCCAAAAACCTGGAACTCCAAACCGCTCCCACCCTCCCGGCGTCCGATTTGTACACCGGTGTCCTGTACGAGAAGCTCGGTCTCGGCACCCTGACGGACGAGGCCAGGAAGCGGGCCGAGGAGTCGGTGCTCATCTTCTCCGGCCTTTGGGGCGTGTTGCGGATCATCGACCGCATCCCCCCATATCGGCTGTCGATGGGGGTGAACCTGCCGGTTCTCGGCGGGCTGGCCGCCTTCTGGCGGCCCAAGGTGTCCAAGGAGTTGGAGCGCCTGGACGGGCTGGTGGTCGACCTGCGTTCGGCCACGTACGCCGGAGCCTGGCAGCCCGGGGAGCGCTCTGTGGCGGTACGGGTGTTCCGTGAGGGCAAGGTGGTCAGCCACATGGCCAAGGCGACCCGTGGAGAGATCGCCCGGACCCTGTTGGAGATCGGGGCAGATCCCGCCACGCCCGGCGAACTGGCCGAGTTCCTCTCCGGCCAGGGCTACGCGGTCCACCTGGTCGAGCCCGCCCGCCCCAACCGTCCCTGGACCCTGGACGTCAGCCTGTGAAGTCGCCCACGTGGTCGGCCGCCCAGGTCGCGAACGGACGGCCGGGGCGGCCGATCAACCGCTCGAGGTCCGTGGTGATCTCGGCCGGAACACCGTCGATCGACTGCCACCAGTCCAGCAACGCGTCGGCGAAGGGTCCGGGGACGTAGTCGGCCATCTCCGCCTTCCACTCCTCGCGCGTGACGTTCTTGATGGCGATGTCTCTGCCGGTCACGTCGCTGAGGATGGCGATCTGCTCGGCGAAGGTGATCGATTCGGGCCCGGTCAGCCAGTACGGCCGGCCGCCCAGCGCCGGGTCGGCGAGCACGGCGGCGGCCGCCTCGGCGACGTCGGCCTCGTGGATGGGGTCGACGAACGAGTTCGGGAACGGCAGGCTCACCGGGTTACCGGCCTTGACGGTCCAGGACCAGGCCTTCGCGTTGCCGGCGAACGAACCCGGGCGCAGCAGCGTGCTGCGGACCGGCGCGCCGGTCAGTGCGCGCTCCACGTCCAGGTGGGACTTGGCCAGGGGGCTGGCCTCGGCGTCCGGGCCGAGTACGGACGAGGACGAGAGCAGCACGATGTGCTCGACTCCGGCCGCGGTCGCCTCCTTGACGAAGGCGTCGATGTGCGACGGTTCGGCGTACAGGAAGACCGAGGTGACGCCTGCCAGGGCGGCGGGGAACGTCGCGGGGTCGCTGAGGTCGCACGTGGCGATCGACGGGTCGGCCGGCTGCCGGGAGGCCGGGCGGACGGGCAGGCCGCGTCGGCGCAGGAGGGCGATGAGCTCAGTGGCCACGGTGCCGCGGGTACCGGTAACGAGGGTGGTCATATCGGGGTTGTGCCTTTCTTGGTGATTGATCAGTGCTTGGTGCTCAGCGGTGGTGCGGCTGAGCTTTGTGAGAGCTTGTTCAGCGGCAAGGCCGAGCTCCGTGCGGGCCGCTCAGCCGTGGTGGGGCTGGGCTTTGCGGGGCAGGAGCCACACCAGGCCGCAGCAGGCGATCGTGGCGACGATCACGACGAGCAGGCTGCCGGTGGCGGCCTCCGTCTGGTCGCCGGTACGGAAGTAGACGCTGGTCACGGCGGCGGCGCCGATGGCGTTGGCCAGTTGCTGGGTCGCGGCGAGTGCCCCGCTGGCGCTGCCGGCCTCACGCGGGTCGATGTCGCCCAGGGTGACGTCATAGACGGTGCCGAAGCAGGTGCCCATGCCCAGCCCGATGACGAGCGCGGCGAGAACGAGGGGCCAGACGCCGCCCGCGACGCCGCAGACGACGGCCAGCAGCCAGCCGGTGCCGATCAGCCCGATGGCCAGTCCGATGACGATCAGGGTCCGGCCGAGCCGGGCGATGAGCCGATGACAGGCCACCGAGGCGATGACGATCCCCACCGCCACCGGGGCCAGGCCGAGCGCCGCCCGCACGGGCGTGAAGCGCAGGCCGTACTGCATGTACAGCACGAGCACGTACAGCAGGCCAGACACGGCGGCGAAGAAGACGACGCCCAGTACGAGGCCGGCGGTGAAGCCGCGGTTGCGCAGCAGCGACGGCTCGATCAGCGGGTTGGCGGCGGTGCGCTGGCGTACGCAGAACAAGCCGAAGAACACCAGCCCGCCGGCCAGACACAGGATCGGGACGAGCGTCCACCCGTGGGCCGAGCCGTCGATCAGGCCGTACAGGAGGCCCACCATGGTCACCGCCAGCACCCCGGCACCCACACCGTCCACCGCCACCCCAGCCGCCCCAGAGCGGCCCTCAGGGCGGCTCCCAGAACGGCTTTTGGAGCGGGAGACATCGGCAGGACGCGAGACGTCAGCGGTGGAATGGGAGACGTCCGCGGAACCCGGATCGTCGGCGGAACGCGGATCGTCAGCGGGACGCGGGGCGTCGGCGGGCAGGAGTCGGATGGCGGCCAGGAGCGCGGCGCCCCCGAGCACGATGTTGATCAGGAACATCGCCCGCCACCCCAGCCCACCCAGATCGGCCTCGATCAGGAACCCGGCCAGCACCGGCCCCCCGACCGAAGAGAGGCCGAGCGCAGGCGCGAACACGCTGAAGGCCTTGCCAAGCTGGTCCCGGGGAAAGACCGCCCCCAGAATCCCGAACCCCTGGGGGATCATCAGCGCCCCGAACCCGCCCTGCACCAGCCGGGCGCCGATGAGCATGCCGGGGCCGGCCGCCAGGCCGCAGACGATGGAGGCGAGCGTGAAGCCGGTGATGCCGAGAAGGAAGAGCCGGCGACGCCCGTACCGGTCGCCGAGCCGCCCGCCGACCACCAGCAGGACCCCGAGCGCCAGCGCGTAGGCGGCGCCGAGCCACTGGATGAGGGCCGCTCCCCCGCCGAGGTCGGTCGCGATCGTCGGGGCGGCGACGTTGGTGATCGTCGCGTCGAGCAGGTCCAGGACGGCGGCGGCGAGGATGACGGCCAGGACGGCCCACCGCCGGTCCGCCTGGACCGGTGATGCGCGGATGAGTGTGGACACGCGGATCCCCTCGATAGAATGTGTACGTGACACAAAGAGTGCGTCGCGCAAAGATTGCGTGACGCAGATAAATGTGAGGCATGGAGCGACCTGGTGTCAACCCGAGCGGAAACGCTGAAGCAGATCATCGACGAGAGCCAGCGGCACTATGCGGCATATGTCCTGTTTAATCAGGCGCTGGCTGACCATTTGGGCATTCACCCCACCGACCTGCAGTGCGTGGCCCTGCTGGATGTGGAGTCCGGACCGGTGAGCACCGGCGAGATCGCCCGGCTGACCGGCCTGACGCCCGGCTCCGCCACCCGCCTGGTGGACCGGCTGGAGAAGGCCGGTCTGGTCGTACGGCAGGCCGACCCGGCCGATCGCAGGCGGGCGCTGGTCGCCCTGGCTCCAACGGCCCGGGCCAGGATCGGGGAAGCCTGGGACACACCGGGCAAGGCGTTCGGCGAGGTGCTGGACACCTACACGGACGCGGAGCTGGCCGTGATCGCCGACTACCTGCGCCGAGCCACCGCCGTGGGCCGCGCCCAGGCGGAACGCCTCACACAGGGGGCGTAAACGCCCCTGGCCCCGCACAGCGAGCGCTGTGCGGGGCCAGGGGTGAAGCGAGCGTGCGTTAGTCCAGGTAGTCGCGGAGCACCTGGGACCGGGACGGGTGACGCAGCTTGGACATCGTCTTCGACTCGATCTGCCGGATGCGCTCGCGCGTCACCCCGTAGACCTTGCCGATCTCGTCGAGTGTCTTCGGCTGCCCGTCCGTGAGACCGAATCGCATCGACACGACGCCCGCTTCCCGCTCCGACAATGTGTCGAGAACGGAGTGCAGCTGCTCCTGGAGCAGCGTGAAGCTGACGGCGTCGGCCGGCACGATGGCCTCGGAGTCCTCGATGAGGTCACCGAACTCGCTGTCGCCCTCCTCACCGAGGGGGGTGTGCAGCGAGATGGGCTCGCGGCCGTACTTCTGGACCTCGACCACCTTCTCGGGGGTCATGTCCAGCTCGCGGGCCAGCTCTTCCGGCGTGGGCTCGCGGCCGAGGTCCTGCAGCATCTGCCGCTGAACCCGGGCCAGCTTGTTGATCACTTCGACCATGTGGACCGGGATGCGGATGGTCCGCGCCTGGTCGGCCATGGCCCTGGTGATCGCCTGCCGGATCCACCACGTGGCGTAGGTGGAGAACTTGTAGCCCTTGGTGTAGTCGAACTTCTCGACCGCGCGGATCAGGCCGAGGTTGCCCTCCTGGATCAGGTCCAGGAACAGCATGCCGCGCCCGGTGTAGCGCTTGGCCAGCGAGACCACCAGGCGGAGGTTGGCCTCCAGCAGGTGGTTCTTGGCCCGGCGGCCGTCCTCGGCGATCCACTCGAGCTCGGCCCGGACGTCGACCGGCAGGACCTCGGTCTCGCCGCCGCCCAGCTGCTCCTCGGCGAACAGTCCCGCCTCGATGCGCTTGGCCAGCTCGACCTCCTGCTCGGCGTTGAGCAGGGGGACCTTGCCGATCTGCTTGAGGTAGTCCTTGACCGGGTCGGCGGTGGCGCCGGCGGCGGCCACCTGCGCGACCGGCGCGTCATCGTCGTCGTCGGAGAGGATGAGGACTTCGTCCTCGGTCTTCTCCTTGGCGGCGACGGCTGCCACGTCGGCGGTCTTGGGCTCGTCCTCGGTGTCGTCGTCGGTGTCGGGAGCGTCCTCGGTCTCGGAGTCGTCCGCGGCGACGATCTCCTCGTCATCGACCACGATGTCTTCGAGATCTTCGAGGTCGACATCCGCCTCGATCTCGATGTCCTCGTCGTCGTCGGCGCCCTCAGGGCTCTTCGGCTTGGTCTCGGCAGGCCCAGCGCTCTCCGGCTTGGCCTTCTTGGCGGGCACGGCCGCCTTCTTCGCCGCCGGAGCGGCCTTCTTGGCGGGAGCCGCCTTCTTGGGGGCGGACTCGGCTTCGGCGGCGCCCACGACCGCGGTCACGGTCTCAGGCTGCTGCTCTTTGGCGGCCGCTGCGGCCTTGGTCTTGACGGGGGCAGCGGTACGGCGCTTTGCTGGACCACGAGACTTTTTCGGCGCAGCCGAATCCGCGGCGGTCACCACCACGGTCACGCCCTCTTTACTGAGGTTCCGCAAAAATGCGGCGGCGTGAGACATGGGGATGTCCGCCTCCTCGAAGGCCTGACGGACATCCTCAGACTCGAGGAAACCCTGCGAGCGCCCACGCTCGAGCAGTCGCTGAATGACGGGCTCGTTCAGCTCTTGTGGCTTCGAGCGAGTCGAACTTGCAGGCGACACGAACACCTCTCGAACGAACGCGTGGCGACAATGGACCCAGATGCCCGCTGGGGGGCTGTTGCCTCTCTCGGAGAACGATGCGGCCGTGCGGATCGCGACGGACCTGTCCAGCATTCTGGCACGACCTCGCACTCCATACGGCCACCTCCCGGCGGTTGACTTCCACCCTAGGCCGACCCAGACAGTAGTGCGTACGTAAGCGCGGCACTGATACCCGAAAGCAACCCTTATGACTGATTCATTCAGTCACTCTTCGTCACGGGCGGCACGTGGATAGCCAGGGCGGTAACGTCATCATCCTGTTCATATCCAGACAACATGCGGTCAACCAGGAAGTCCAGCAACATATGCGGGCTACTGACGACCTCAGGCGGCGCTTCGGTCACAACACTGCAAAGCTCTGCGAGTCCTGCGTCCAAACCGCGTTTCCGGTTCTCCACCATGCCGTCGGAGTAGAGCACGGCGGTGTGACCGGGCGGCACCACGAACCGGAACTGCCTGCGGCTGGTCGGCCAGCCCAGCGGCGTGCCGGGCTCGGCGTCGCACAGGACGGCCGTGCCCTGCGGAGAGACCAGGACGGGCGGCGGATGGCCGGCCAGCGCCAGCGTGCCCTCGCCGGTGACGGGCTCGACCACCATGTAGGCGAGGGTCGTGACCTGCTCTTCCTCTTCGGTGGCCTCGAAGACCCGGTCGAGACCGGTGAGCACGGCCGCGGGCGGCGGGTTGGTCAGCGCGAGGGCGCGCATGGCGTTGCGGATGCGCCCCATGCCCGCCGCGGCCTTGACGCCCTTGCCCATGACGTCGCCGACGACCGCGGCGACCCGGCCGTCCTGCAGCACGAACGCGTCGTACCAGTCGCCGCCGACCTGCACGTGGCGGCTGCCCGAGCGGAACCGCTGGGCCAGCACCAGGCCCTTGACCACCGGCAGGCGGTCGGGCAGCAGGCTGCGCTGGAGCGTCTCGGCGGTGCGGTGCTCGCGCTCGAACAGCGTGGCCCGCTCGACGGCGAGCGCGCACTGACCGGCGAGCGCCTCCAGGAAGACGCCGTCCTCCTGGGAGATCTTCTGCGGCCTCGTGAACGAGAACCGCAGCGCGCCCAGCGCCCGTCCGGCCGCCAGGAGCGGAAGTCCGACCCAGGCCTTCTCGTCACTGTGCGTGAGATAATTGCCCAGCACCTGTTCGTCGCCACCGGCCTCGAGAAGCTGGGATTTCAGGCTGTCGGGCGACTCGGCGAACACCGGCCGGCGGCTGTTGACCGCCATGGTCATCACGCTGGAGGAGGAGAGCGGGATCTCCTCGCCGGACATGCCCGACGCTTCCGGGACGCCCTCGCCGTTGATCAGCTTGAGCGCGGCGCGGTCGGGGTCGAGCAGCGCGACCGCGGAACGGTCGGCGGCCAGGGCGGTGCGGCCGACGTCGATGATGACCTGCACCACCTGCTCGACGGTGAGCGCCTCGGCCAGCATCGCGGTCGCGCCCTGCAGCCGCGCCGTGCGCAGCGCCGCGGCACCGAGCTGGTCGGTCAGCCTGCCGCGCATCTCCTCGGCCTCGCGCTGCGGGGTCACGTCGGTGTTGGCGCCGACCCACTCGACGACCCTGCCATGCCTGATGATGGGGACGGCCCGCACCTCGAAGTGGCGGAAACCGCTGGCCCGGGTGCGCACGCGGTAGTTCCACTCGAACATGGTCCGGCCGCGCAGCGCCTCTTTCCAGGCTTCCTCGGTCTGCTGGCGCTCCTCGGGATGGACGGCCTCCAGCCAGCCGACCGCGAGGTATTCCTCCAGCCCCTGCCCGGTGATCGCGCGCCACTGCGGCGCGTCCTCCACCACCGTGCCGGTCGGCGAGGTGATCCACACGAGCTGCGACTGCGCCTCGACCAGCGAGCGGTAGCGCTCCTCGCTGCGCCGCAGGTCCTCTTCGATCTGGCGGCTCTCGGTCACGTCGAGGCCGATGAGCGCGATCGCCCGCAGCTCGCCCTCCTCGTCGTGCACCGGCGAGAACGACAGCGACCAGTGCCTGGTCTCGCCCTCGGACGACCGCACGCGTACGCGACTCTCGGTCACCGGAGCGTCGCTCTCGGTGACGGCCTGGACCGCATGGGTGATGAGCTGGCTGAGATCGGCCGTGAGCGTCTCGACGGGCGCGCGGCCGACGAGCCGCTCGGCGGGCACGCCGACGACGTCGGTGAACACGTCGTTGACCAGCTGGACGTGTCCGGCGGCGTCGAAGAACGCGAAGGCGAACTCGGCCTCCGACAGCATGCCCTTGAAGAGGGCGGAGTCTGAGATGTCCACATCCGACTCCCGGGGACGGGGAACGGAGGTCTCGGCGCTCATGGTCGGCACCTCCGTCGCGTGCCAGGGTCTCCCACGCGGCACATCTCCATAACTGTGTATCGGCGTAGCGCAGCTCCGGGCGACCGGATTCTGCAGTACATCATCGGCGATGGGCAGGCGCGGACGGAAGCCCCGGCCGCCATACGGTCAACGCATCCTGTCAAAATCGCTCCACGTTGCGCAGCAAGATCAGGCTACTTGGCCTTGGCCGCGCGCTTGGCCTCCTGCTTGGCGGCCCGAACGCGACCCAGTGTGTCGGCGTCGACCACATCCGCTACCGAACGCAACGACCCCTCCTCGCCATAGGGTCCAGCCGCCTCGCGCCATCCTGGCGGTTGAACCTCCATTTGCTTGCCGAGCAATGCCAAAAATATCTGAGCCTTCTGCTTGCCGAAGCCGGGAAGTCCCAGGAGCCGGTTGAGCAGCTCTTTGCCGTCGGCGGCGTCACTCCAGACGCGCTCGGGCCTGCCGTCGTAGTGCTCCACGAGGTAGGCGGCCAACTGCTGGACCCTGTCGGCCATCGACTTGGGGTAGCGGTGCACGGCCGGTTTCGCGGCCAGCAGCGCGGCGAACTCCTCGGGGTCGAGGGCCGCGATCTCCTCCGCGGTGAGGTCATGTCCGAGCCGTTCGGAGATGGTGAGAGGCCCCGTGAACGCCCATTCCATCGGGATCTGCTGATCGAGCAGCATGCCGACGAGCAGGGCAAGCGGACTTCGGCCGAGAAGATCGTCGGCCTCCGTCCGCTGGGCGAGCTGGATGCGCATGGGAACAGCTTCGCACGAATGCGGTTCCGAAGAAGCGAACACAAGCGTTGTAGAGGCTTGACACTCAGCCGAGAAAAGATGAAATGGGAGCGCACGTCGCCCTGCACCCATTCCTGGGGGGTTTGCCCCTGGGCCTCCAGAGGAATCTCACATCTATGCTCGCTCTGGCCACACGCTTCCTCAGGGAGCCGGTCAGTCTCAGGCTGGCCGAAGAGTTCCTGACCATACCCGTGGACACCATCGACCGTTGCGTAGCCGACGTCTGCGCCTGCGCGCAGCATCTCGGCATCTCCCCGACGCCCGATGTCATCGAACGCATCGCCCGCGAACATCTGCTGGCGATCGTCAACTCCGCACCACCGCCCCGGACTCCCCGATAACATCGGGGTCACCAGGCTGCGTTCTACGCACCGTTTCAGCCTGGAATGCGAGAGAGTGAGGGCGTGCGCCGACACCGACGAGATCCCCGGGAGAGCACCCCGCCAGACGATGTGTTCAAGGAGATGGTGCAGGCGGCTCGCGAGCTGCTGGCCGTGCGCAGCCCCCTTGACGCCGAGCTGATGGTCTCCGACATGATCGGAGCCTGGTGGGGCAGGCGCGTCCGGGGTGGTGACGTCGAACAGGTACTCGGCGAGGGCCTTGTCGACTACGCCGCCAAGGCCGGCACTCCGGCGTCGCTGACGCTGCTCATCTGCCTGGCCTATCTCGGCACGGCCCGCCAGGGCGCCAAGGCCGAGGGCGCGGCGCTGGCGATGATGGAGTCGGGCGTGGCCAGGCCCGGCTGGGCCGAGCGGGTCGGCGCGGTCAAGCCGACCGGCTGCTACGTCTCCCGCGACGCCTACGGCGACCAGGACACGGTGATCTGCACGTTCGGCTACCGCTGGAGCGACGGAGCCCGGGAGGAGCCGGCGGCCGGTGACGCGCCGCCGGTCGTCGAGCAGGAGCAGGACCGGCACGCGCTGGTCATGGTCGTCGATCACAACATGTCGGGCATGGCGCGTGACGCCTGGGTGTCCTCGCAGGTCGACACGCTGCTGGACAAGGCCCGCGCCGAGGCCGCCGGCAACGCGATGCTGCTGTTCGAGGAGATCGAGCCCCAGCAGGCCAGGGCGCTGCTGGAGTCGGCGATGAAGGCCACCAGGGAGCCGAAGACCCCGCCGCCGGTCAGCGACAGCTACAGCGCCTACCACGCCTTCGCCCGCGCCCGGCTCAAGGCCCTCCCGCCGGGCCGCAAGCGCCCCGCTCCCCTGCACATCGAGGCCCCCTACAGCCGCGAGCGGCGGGCGATGCTGGCCGCGGAGTTCCTCGCCTCCGACGCGGCCGAGCACCTGTCCGACCCGTCGGCGGCCTCGCGGTGCGCCGACCACATCATCGACTACGGCTGTGAGCAGGACTTCAACCGGCCGCTGCGGGTGAGCCCGACCAAGTGCGAGACGTTCCTGCTCGACTGGCTGCCACGCAAGGTGATGTTAAGCGTGGCCGAACAGGAGGCCATTCCGCACGTGCTGTCCGCGTGGGTACGCTTCGCCGCCCGCCGCACCGGCCTGCCGGAAAGAGGGCTCAAGGCCACGCTCGACGCGGTGTGGGAGGCGACCGGCAAGTTCCCGGAGGCGTACCGGGATCCGACCTCGTTCGGCCTGGACCGGCCGCTGCTGGAGCGGCTGCTGCCGGACGGCGACCTGTCGGCGCTGGCCAGACGGGCCTTCGCGTTCCCGTTCCTGCAGGGCGTGCACGGGGGTGTCGACCTCGACGCGCTCAACCCGGCCGACGAGGGCGACCGGCGCACGCTGCTGGAGATCGACCACGTCGGCGCCATCGACGAAGAGCACCTGGCCTGGCACGAGGAGATCGCCGCGCGGCTGTGGGACGGCGACCCGCCGCAGCTGTGGGAGGCGGCCCAGCGGCTGCTCGACCTCGGCCACGACCGCCACGACGTGCTGCACGTGCTCATCGAGATCGCCGAGCGCATCGGCGGCGACCCGGAGGAGCTCGCCTCCGCCCTCGACGACATCGCCGACATCCCCGACGAGATCTAGTTCCAGATCTGGTCCGGTGTCCGGCTCTGGCGCTGTCCGTCGCGCCGAGGTGACCGCAACCGCCATGATGGGAAGCATGGTGATCGACCTCAACGCTGATCTGGGCGAAGGCTTCGGCGTGTGGCGCCTGGGCGACGACCTGGCGCTGCTCGACATCGTCACGAGCGCGAACGTCGCCTGCGGATTCCACGCCGGCGACCCGGTGACGATCAGGCGCACCTGCGCGGCCGCCGTGGACCGCGGCGTGGCCATCGGGGCGCAGGTGTCCTACCGCGACCTGGCCCACTTCGGGCGCAGGGAGATGGACGTCGAGCCGGAGGAGCTCTGCGCCGAGGTGCTCTACCAGCTCGCGGCCGTCGACGGCATCGCGCGGGCGATGGGCGGCCGGGTCTCCTACGTCAAGCCGCACGGCGCGCTCTACAACCGCATCTGCCGCGACGAGGTCCAGGCGGCCGCGGTGATCGAGGCCGTGGCCGACTACGACACCTCGCTGCCGGTGCTCACGCTGCCCGGCTCGGTGGTGCACGGCGTGGCCGCCGCCGAGGGCGTGCCGACGATCGCCGAGGCGTTCGCCGACCGCGCCTACACGGCCGCCGGGGCGCTGGTCTCGCGGCGCGAGCCCGGGGCGGTGATCCACGACGTCGCCGCGGTCTCCGCCCGCGCCGTGCGGATGGCCGTCGAGGGTCAGGTGACCGCCGTGGACGGCAGCGCGGTGATGGTCTCCGCCCGGTCCATCTGCGTGCACGGCGACACGCCTGACGCGGTACGACTGGCGCAGGCCGTACGCGATGGGCTGCTCGAGGCGGGAGTGGTCCTGCAGGCCTTCGCATGATCCGGGTGGCCGGCGAAGCCGGGCTGCTCGTCGAGACCGGGTCGCTGACGGTGTCGCACCGGCTCGACGCGGCCCTGCGTGCCTCGCGGCCCGCGGGGGTGGTGGAGATCGTGCCGGGGCCCGAGACGGTGCTGGTGGTGGCGCCGGGGGCGGACCAGGGCCTGTTGCGGGCGCGGCTGGACGAGCTGCTCGGCGAGGTGCTCGGGTCGGGGTCGGCGAGCGAGGCTCCGCCCGGAGCCGGGCCGGAGGCCGTGGTCATTCCCGTCGTCTATGACGGGGAGGATCTCGATTCCGTGGCCGAGCTGGCCGGGATCGCGGTGGAGGACGTGATCGCGCGGCACACCCGGCGGGAGCTGGTGGTGGGCTGGCTGGGGTTCGCGCCGGGGTTCGCCTACCTGACCGGGCTGGATCCAGTGCTCCACCTGCCGCGGCTGGCGACGCCGCGCACGTCGGTGCCGGCCGGTTCGGTGGCGATCGCCGGTCCCTACTCCGCGATCTATCCCACCGCCTCCCCGGGTGGCTGGCGGCTGCTGGGCCGTACGCCGACGCGGATCTGGGACGTCGACGCCGACCCGCCGTCGCTGTTGCGGCCCGGCACCCGCGTACGGTTCGAGCCGGCATGATCGAGATTCTCGCGCCGGGTCCCTACGCGACCGTGCAGGACCTGGGCCGGCCCGGCTACGCGCACCTGGGCGTGCCCTGCTCCGGCGCGGCCGACGAGGCGAGCCTGCGGCTGGCGAACCGGCTCGTCGGCAACCCCAAGGAGGCGGCGGGGATCGAGCTGACGTACGGGCGGGCGCGGCTGGCCTTCCACGCGGGCGCCTGGGTCGCGGTCACGGGCGCGCCCTGCCCGCTGACCGTGCGGTCGGCTCTTCCCGTGGGCGCCGGGACGGGTGTGCCGTTCTGGGTTCCGGCCGGGGCCGAGGTGCGGTTCGGGGCGCCCACGTGGGGGTTGCGGACCTACCTGGCCGTGCGGGGCGGGATCGCCGTGGAGCCGGTGCTCGGCAGCCGGTCCACGGACTCGCTCTCCGGGCTCGGCCCGGCGCCGCTGCGCCAGGGGAGCATGCTCCCGGTGGGTGACTCGGGGAGCCTGGTGGAGATCTCGGTGGATCTGGCGCCCGCCGGGCAGCCGCCGCCCGCCGTCCTGCGGATCGTGCCGGGGCCGCGCGACGACTGGTTCGCGCCGGGCGCACTGGCCGAGCTCTGCGCGGAGCCCTACAAGGTGAGCCAGGACAGCAACCGCGTGGGGGTACGCCTGCGCGGCCGGGAGCCGGCCCGGGCGCGGGAGGGTGAGCTGCCCAGCGAGGGCATGGTGACGGGGGCGGTGCAGGTGCCGCCGAGCGGGCAGCCGATCATCTTCCTCGCCGACCACCCGCCGACCGGCGGCTACCCGGTGATCGGGGTGGTGCGGGCGGCGGACCTGCCGATCGCCGCGCAGCTCCGGCCGGGTGATCGGGTGCGGTTCACAGTTCGACCTGGCCGGTGACGCACGTGACGATGGAGCCGCCCACCCAGACCGTCGGCTCCTGACCGTTCTCGGGGCCCTGTCCGGTGGTGACGTGGACGCGTCCGGCTCGGCCCAGCACGGTCCCCTGGCCGGCCACGTAGGGGGCGGTGACGCGGCCGGTGCGCAGCAGCCACTGGGCGACCGAGGCGTTCAGGCTGCCGGTCACCGGGTCCTCGGCCGTGGTGCCGTTGACCGGGAAGAACGCCCGCAGCTCGATCGCGAGCGGCGACCCCTGCGGATAGGGGCCCACCACGCCCAGGTCGATGTCGATCGGCCCGGGACGCAGCGCGAGCACGTCGTCCGCGCTCCGCAGCAGCACCGCCACCCAGCCGGGCCCGTTGTCGGCCCACTCCGCGTCGACGATCTCGTCCCGGCCGATGCCCAGCAGGCCGGCGATGCGCTCGACGAGCGGCTCGTCCACCGGCCCCGACCGCAGCAGCGGGGGCGCGGCGAACGCCAGCCCGCCGTCCGTCCTGCGCAGCGTCACCAGCCCGGCGCCGCACTCCTGCACGACCGACTCCGGCTCCTTCGGCACGCCTCCGGCCTCCAGCCAGGCGTGGCAGGTGCCCAGCGTCGGGTGCCCGGCGAAGGGCAGCTCGGTGGCCGGTGTGAAGATCCGTACCCGGTAGTCGGCGCCGGGCGTGGTGGGGGGCAGGACGAAGGTGGTTTCGGACAGGTTCGTCCAGTGGGCGAACCGCTGCATCTCCTCGATGCTCAGGCCCTCTCCGTCGAGGACCACCGCGAGGGGGTTGCCCTGGTAGGGCGTGGCAGTGAAGACGTCAACTTGCCGAAATGGGCGCAACATACGCTCAGTCTCTCAAAGCGGTCTTGGGGGTGGCGCGCATGCCGACGTACACGCACTCGGTGCCGTCGGTCAGGGTGGAGAAGACCACGGGCATGTAGTCCTCGCTGAAGGAGGGGCCCGCGCCGGAGGCGGCGAAGACCGTCTCCGTGACCGGCTCCAGGGTCATCTCCAGGGGCGGGGAGAGGTCCTTCATGCCGTCGACGAACTCGTACCGCATGTGCGCCCTGCCGTCGTCCTGCCGCGTGACGGTGATGACGACGCCCTCGCGCCGGTACGTGCCGAGCAGCGGCGCCAGGTCGATCGCGGGCGGCTCGGCGGCCGGCAGGAAGGGGGCGGGCATCCGCACTCCGGCGAGTTCGCCGAGCAGTTCCCGGAACAGGTCGGCGTACAACTGGCGGGCGCCGCCGCCGTTGGTCAGCAGGACGACGACCACGCCCGCGTGCGGGACGACGCGCAGATAGGCGTACTGGCCGATGGCGGCGCCGTCGTGGCCGTAGCCGGCGATGCCGTCCCAGTCGTACAGGGTCCAGCCCAGGCCCCAGCCGTCGGCGCTGACGGTCCACTTGTCGGGCACGTCCACCTCGCGGCGCTGCATGGCGGCGACGGCGTCAGCGGACAGCACGCCGTCGCCGCCGTTGAGGTGCATCTGGGCGAAGCGCACCATGTCGGCGGCGGAGCTGATGACCCGGCCGTAGGGGCCCGCCGAGCGGGGCATCAGGTCCCAGTCGGGCGCGGGCTCGGGGTCCTGTCCGGACTCGCCCAGGTGGCTCATCGCCGCGCGGAACCGCAGCGCCTCTTCGGGCAGCGTCATCGTGTGGTCGAGCCCGAGCGGGGTGCGGATCCGGTCCTTGAGCGCCTGGTCCCAGGTCTGGCCGGTCAGCACCTCGATGATGCGGCCCAGCACGTTGTATCCGAGGCTGCCGTACGAGATCGCGGTGCCGGGCGGGCAGTCCAGCGGCACGTTCCGGGCGGCCTGGACATAGCGCGCCAGGCAGTCGTCACCACGGCCGGCGTCGTAGGTGAAGTCGTTGGTCACACCGCCGGTGTGGGAGAGCAACTGGCGGGGCGTGATGGTCTTGGTGGCCTCGGGGTCGGGGGTGGCGAACTCCGGCAGCACATCCACCACCGGCGCGTCCAGGTCCAGCGCACCGGAGTCGGCCAGTTGCATCACCAGCGTGGCGGTGTAGACCTTGGCGATCGAGCCGGACAGGAACACCGAGTCGGTCGTCGCCTCCACACCGGTCCCCCGGTGCAGCACCCCGCTGGCCAGTTCGTGGATCTGACCGTCGACCAGCACGGCCAGCGACGCGCCCGGCACGTGGTGGGCGGCGCGCAGCTCGTCCAGCCGCGCCTGCCAGCGGTTCACGTTCGTCGACATCGGGGTTCTCCTCAGGTTTGCGCACATGGTGCCCTTGATGCGAACACTGTACGCATAGGGGTTCGCCGTACGCAACTTGGCCGGGCGGAAACGGTCCGGGCATAGTGTGGTTACGTCGGCTCGGTCCTGGTGACCTGGTGGTCTTGAGGGCCTGAGCCGGTGGAGCAGTCATGACTCAGGTGGCATCGCACGCTTCGAAGCGTTCCGCGAACCGGGCTCGTCCTTACCTGGACGGGTCCAGCTTCGTCGGGCGCAGGCACGAGCTGGCCGCGGCCAGGAGGGGACTGTCACAGGCCCGGTTGCTGACCTTGACCGGCACGGGCGGTGTCGGCAAGAGCCGGCTGGCGCTCAGGGTCGCGGATGTCCTGCGGGACACCTACAAGGACGGCGTGGAGGTCATCGAACTGGCCACCCTGGAGGCCGGCGACCTGCTGGAACCGATCGTCGCCCAAGCGCTGGGCCTGCGCGAGGCGGGACCCGACCCCATGACCGTGCTGATGGACTACCTGTCGGACAAGCGGATGCTGCTGGTCCTGGACAACTGCGAGCATCTGCTCGACGACTGCGCCCGTTTCGTGGCCCGGCTCCTGCACAGCGCGCCCAGGCTGCGGATCCTGGCGACCAGCAGGCAGACGCTGGGGGTGTACGGCGAGCAGGTGCTGCCGGTTCCGTCGCTGTCCGTGCCGGACCCCGGCCATCCTCTCCGCCGCATCGCCCGGCACGATTCGGTGCGCCTCTTCGTGGAGCGGGCGGCGAGCGTGTCGCCCGGTTTCTCCCTGGACACGAGGAACGCGGCCTGCGTGGCGCGGCTGGCCCGGCGCCTGGAGGGGATCCCGCTGGCGATCGAGCTGGCCGCCGTACAACTGCGCGCCCTGCCCTTGGAACAGCTCACGCGCGAGCTGGACGAGCGCTTCGAGGTGCTGTCGGCGGGGAGCCCGGCCGCCTCGCCCCGCCATCAGACGCTGCGCGCGACCATGGACTGGAGCTTCCGCCTGTGCTCACCGGCGGAGCAGCGGCTGTGGGCCCGGCTGTCGATGTTTCCCGGCGGGGTCGACCTGGACACCGCCGAGGCGGTGTGTTCCGGCGCGGGGATCGCCCCTGCCGAGGTGATCGATCTGGTGGCCGGGTTGGTGGACAAGTCGGTCCTGGTCGGCGAGCGGCGGGAGAGCGGGCTCAGGTACCGCATGCTGGAGAGCATCCGCGCGTACGGGTCCGAGCAGCTGGAGCCTGCCGAAGGGCGGGCACTGCGCCGACGTTATGTCGGCCACTACCGGGACCTGGTCGACCAGCACCGGATCGACGCGATGGTCCCCGACCAGCTCGAGCGGTACCTGCTCCTGCAACGAGAACTTCCCAACGTGCGCGTCGCGCTCGAGCTGTGCCTGGGTGACCCGGTCCTGGCTCTCGCGGGGCTCGAGACGGCCTCGGCGATGTGGTCCTTCTGGCTCCTCGCCGGCTCCCTCACCGAGGGCCGTTACTGGCTGGAGCGCGCTTTGAAGCCGATGCGGGCGGCGAGCGGCGCTCGGGCGACGGCGCTCTGGGTGGACAGCATGCTCGCCCTCCGGCAGGGCGACCTGGCGGAAGCCATGCCGAGACTTGCGGAATGTCATCGCATCGCACGACAGCCGGGGAACGAAGGTGTCCTGCCGTTCGCCATCCGGACCTCCGGGGTCGCGGCGTGCTCCACGGGGGATGCCCAGCGTGGCCTCGCGCTCTTGGAGGAGTCGCTCGCCCTCTTCCGGGCTGCCGGAGACGTCAACGGCGTCATGCTCAATCTGTACTACGCGGCCGCGTACGGTTCGATCGAGGATCCCGGCCGGGCCGCCGGATTCGCCGCGGAGGCGTTGGCGCTCTGCGAGGCACATCATGCGCAGGTGTCGCGCGGTTACGCCCAGCTCGCGCTCGGCATCGCCGTGTGGAATCTGGGCGACTACCAGCGGGCCGACACACTGGTGAGGGAGGCCGCCGAGTTCACCGGAGAGATCAATGACCGGTGGTGCCTGACGCAGTGCCTGGAGGTGCTGGCGTGGATCGCCGGTGCGCGCCAGCACCATGAAAAAGCCGCCCGGCTGCTGGGGGCGGCGCACTCGTTGTGGCAGGCGGTGGACGCCTCACCGAATCGGCTGTCGTACCACGCGAGATGGCACGAGCGCTGCGTGGACCAGGCCCGCGACACCTTGGGGGATCGAGTGTTCGCGGCGAGCTTCCGAGACGGGGCGAGTCTCGGCCTGGAACGCGTGCTCACCGGTGAGGTCGGTGGCTGACGTCGTCCGGCCTCGTGGGGAGTTCGAACCAGACGGTCTTTCCCTCAGGTGTGGATTCGCTGCCCCAGCAGCAGGCCAGCAGGTCGATCATGTACAGGCCGCGGCCTTGCTCGTCACCCGGCCGGGCGTGGTGGACGTGGAGCGGCGCGTTGCCCGCGTCCTCGACCTCGCCGCGCAGCAGGCCGTCAGTGACGGAGAGAGTCAGCCGGTACGGTCCTGGCGCATGGCGCAGCGCGTTGGTGACGATCTCGCTGACCAGCAGCTCGGCGACCTCGACCTGTTCGTCGAGGCCCCATGCGGCCAGCCGGGCACGGGTGAGACGTCGTACCCGCGGCACTGTGGACATACTTGGCGAAAGCCACCACGAGGCGAGCGGCTCGCCGGCCATCTGACCGGAGCCGGTGGCGAGCTCTCCCAGGCGCTGGACGCCGGCCTTGAGCCGGTCCCAGAGTGAGGTGTCGCCGTTCCAGGGCATGGCCGCGTCCCACGAGCCGGCCTGCTGGGTCACAGTCGCGTCCATGAGCGCGGATCCTGAGTGATGGTTCATGCCGCCCGTCCGTAGTAGTCGTGGTTGGCGGCGACGCAGCGCCCGTCGGGCAGGATCTCGCCGTTGTCCTCGAAGACCACTACGCCGTTGCACAGCAGGCCCCACCCCTGTTCCGGGTGGAAGGCCACCAGGCGGGCGGAATCATGGTCGAAGGCGTATGCGGACGGGCACCGGGGCTGGTGCTGGCACATGATCGTTCCTTTATGTCTTCGCCGGTATCACGGCGTTTCTTACTGACGGAACCATCATGCCCAGGCAAACGGCGGGTGTAGGACGGGATAAATGCCTATACGAACACCCACTTCTACCTACGTAGGTAGGTACAAGCAGCCTCCACCGCAGGTCAAGAGGGGCATGAGGTAAAGGGGCTCAGCGAACTCACCGGGCCGGGATGAGCTAGCCTGAAATTGTCATGGGGGCAATGACACGGCGGCATGCGGGGAACCTGCCAGCCGAATTGACGAGTTTCGTTGGTCGTCGGCATGAGCTGGCCGAGACCAAGCGTCTGCTTGCCGCTGGGCGGATGGTGACGCTGACCGGTGTCGGCGGAGTGGGCAAGACGCGGCTGGCGATGAGAGTCGCGGCGGAGATGTCACGGGCCTTCCCTGACGGGATGTGGCTGATCGACCTGGCTCCGCTCACGGCCGAAGAGCTGCTCACGGAGACGATCGCCGAAACGATCGGCTGCCACCACCCGGACGTGTCCGCTCTCTGCGAACACCTGTCGAACAAGCGGCTGCTCCTGGTCCTGGACAACTGCGAGCACCTGCTGACCGAGTGCGCCATCCTGGCCGGCAAGCTGCTCTCCGCGGCGCCCGAGCTGCGCATCCTCGCGACCAGCCGGCAATCGCTACAGGTGCCGAGCGAGCACCTGCTGGAGGTGCCGCCGTTGACGGTGCCCGGGGCGGACGAGGCGGTGCTCTCGGATGCCGAAGCGCGCTACGAGGCGGTGCGACTGTTCGCGGACCGGGTGGCGGCCGTCGTACCGGGGTTCACCGTCAACGAGGCCAACAGCGTGGCGGTGACGCAACTGTGCCGGCGGCTGGACGGGATCCCGCTGGCCATCGAGCTCGCGGCGGTGCGCATGCGGGCCTTGTCCGTGGAGCAGATCCTCGAGCGGCTGAACGACCGGTTCCAGCTGCTGTCGAAGGGACCCGTGGTCGCGGTGCCACGGCAGAGGACGCTGCAGACGCTGGTGGACTGGAGTCATCACCTGTGCTCGCCCGAGGAGCGGACACTGTGGGAACGGTTGTCGGTCTTCTCCGGCGGTTGCGATCTCGAATCGGCTGAAGAGGTGTGCTCGGGGGACGGGCTCGCCCGCGAAGACGTCCTCCACGTGCTGACCGAACTGGTCGACAAGTCGATCCTGCGGCGGAAGGCGCACGGCTCCGGGACGCGTTACGAGATGCTGGAGACGCTCCGCGAGTACGGATGGGAACGGATCGCCGGCCCCGAGCAGAAGACGGCGCTTCGGCTGCGGCATCGCGACTGGTGCCGCGACCTGGCCGCGCGGGCGGAGGCCGAGTGGTTCGGCGAGCATCAGATGGAGTGGCTCGTCCGGATCCGCCAGGAGCAGGCCAACGTACGGGCGGCACTGGAATTCTGCTTGAGCGAGCCGGGCCAGGCCTGGGCCGCCCTCGAGATCGCCGCCGCAATGTGGAGCCACCGGCTTTCGTGGAGCTCCCCCAGCGAGGGCCACCACTGGCTGGAGCGGGGGCTGGCGCAGGAGCCCGGGCCCAGCGCCGCGCGGGCCAAGGCCCTGTGGGTCGAGGCCTGGCTCGTCCTGCTGCAAGGCGACCCCCTGGCCGCGCAACCACTGTTGCGGGAGTCGCGCACGCTGGCCGAGCGGCTGGGTGATGAGGCTCAGCTCGCCGGCACGGTCCACATCACCGGCTTCGCCGCGCTGCTGGCCGGAGACTTCCCGCAAGCGTTCACCCTGCTGGAGGACGCCGTGATGCGTCGCCGCGCCCTCGGCCCCCCAGGCCAGGCGTGGGTCGCCCTCTTCCAGCTGAGCATCGCCGCCGTCCTCATGGGCGACGCCCGCTCAACGGCGCTCTGCCAGGAGGCCTTGGAGCTGTCCCGGCGGGTGAACGCGGACTGGTCCGTCTCCTACGCGTTGTGGGTCACGGCCCTGGACCGGTGGCGGCGGGGCGATCCCGACACCGCCCTCACCATGATGCGCGACGCGCTGAGACTCAAGCTGCGCTGCAACGACCATCTCGGCATCGCCCAATGCCTTGAGGGACTCGCCTGGATCATGGCCGATCAGCGGCAGGACAAACGCGCCGCCCAGTTGCTGGGCGCCGCGCAGACGGTCTGGCGCTCGATCGAGACGTCGCTGTCCGGACTCGGGCACCTGGCGGCTCTGCACAGCCGATGCGAGGCCCGGCTACGGGAGAGCCTCAGGGACGAAGCGTTCACCGAGGCCTTCACCTATGGCTCGGAGCTCACGCTCGACCAGGCCGTGGGCCATGCACTGGAGGAGAAGCCGTCGAGAGACACGGCGAGCCCCCAGCCCGAATCCGACGTCGCGTCCGTCCTGACCCGCAGGGAACGCCAGATCGCCGAACTCGTCGCACAAGGGCTGAGCAACAAGCAGATCGCGGAGACCCTGGTGATCGCCCAGCGCACCGCCGAAGGCCACGTCGAGAACATCCTGCGCAAGCTGAGTTTCACCTCCAGGTCGCAGGTCGCCAAAGCCTGGAGCTCGCGACAGCGGGCCGGCAGACAGTGATCCCGGGCCGAGCATCGCGGGCCCCCTCCGAACCGCTTGTCCGCATCCGTGGAGTGAGCAAGCGGTTCGGCGGCACCGCCGCGCTGGAGGGGGTGGATCTCGACATCCACCGCGGCGGCGTCCTCGGCCTGCTCGGACAGAACGGCGCCGGCAAGTCCACACTGATCAAGATCCTGGCCGGGATCTACCGCGCCGACGAGGGCGAGGTGGTGGTGGCCGGCCATCCGCTGGACAGCCAGGCCGCCTCCCACGGCATGTCCTTCATCCACCAGGACCTCGGCCTCGTCGAGTGGATGACCGTCGCCGAGAACATCGCCCTGGGCACCGGCTACAGCCGGCGTGGCGGTCTCATCTCCTGGCAACAGGTGCGCGACCGCTGCGCGGAAGCCCTCCGGCTCGTCGCGATCCACCTCGACCCCGATGAACGGATCTCCAACCTCACGCGCGCCGAGCGGTCACTCGTCGCCATCACCCGCGCGCTGGCCGCCGAGGCCGAGCTCATCGTGCTCGACGAGCCGACCGCGAGCCTGCCCGCACCCGACTGCGCCCGCCTGTTCGAGGTGCTGCGCGCGCTACGCGACCGGGGTCACGGCATCGTGTACGTGACCCACCGGCTCGACGAGGTGCGGGCGATCGCCGACCGGGTCGCGGTCCTGCGCAACGGGCGCCTCGTCAGCCAGGGGCCCCTCACCGGCGGCTATCGCACCCGCCTCGTGCGCGAGATCGTCGGGCACGAACCGACGCCCCACCAGCGCCCGCATCGCGACGCGGGACAGGTCGTGCTGAGCCTCGCCGGCGTGCGAACCGGGCAGGCCGGCCCGATCAGCCTCGACCTGCGGGCCGGCGAGGCGATCGGTCTGGTCGGTCTCACGGGCGCCGGTCACGCGGATCTCGGCCGCGCCCTGGCCGGCTCGCACCCCGTTCTCGCCGGCCGCGTCCTGCTTGACGGGCGTCCGTACCAGCCCAGGTCGGTGTCGGCGGCCGTCAGCGCGGGTGTCGGTCTGGTGACCAGCGACCGGCAGGAGGAAGGCATCGCCCCGGACCTCAGCGTCCGGGAGAACTTCCTGGCGAACGCCAAGGCGCACGGCCGGTCACCGCTGAGCTGGATCCGGCCGCACCGGGAGCGCGCCGAAGCGGCGGCGCTCGTCGCGTGCTTCGGCGTCCACCCCGCGGACACCGAGGCGCCGCTCGCCACCCTGTCGGGCGGAAACCAGCAGAAGGTCGTCCTCGGCCGCTGGCTCGGCACGGACCGTCGCCTCCTGATCCTCGAGGAGCCGACGGCCAGTGTCGACGTCGGCGCCAAACCCGAGATCTACCGGCTCCTCGACGACGCCGTGGCCGGTGGCCTGGCCCTCCTCCTCAGCTCCGCCGACTTCGAAGAGGTCGTGAACGTGTGTGATCGCGCCCTCGTCTTCGTCCGGGGGACGGTGACCGCCGAGCTGGCCGGTGACGCCCTCACGGTCACCGCGCTCACCCGGGCCGCGTCGGCCGCGCCCGCCGCCACCGGGACGACCCGCCGATGACCACGGAGCTCCCGCGCCGGCGACGGCCCACCGCCGGCCACCTCATCGGCAGCTACGGACTGCTCGCGTTGGCGGTCGTCCTGTTCATCGTGTTCGCGCTCGTCCTGCCGGACACCTTTCCCACGATGGCCAACCTGACGTCGATCCTGTCGACTCATTCGATCACCGCGATCCTGGCACTGGGCGCGATGATCCCCATCGTCACGGGAAAGTTCGACCTGTCCATCGGCTACGGCCTCGGGCTCTGGCACGTCCTGACCCTGCAACTCATCATCGCCGCCCGCTGGCCATGGCCCCTGGCCTGCCTCGGCGTGCTCATCGGCGGGGCGCTCACCGGCGTGATCAACGGTCTGCTCGTCGAGTTCGCGCGGATCGACTCGTTCATCGCCACCCTGGGCACCGGCAGCGTCATGTACGCCATCACGGGCTGGGTGACCAAGGGCGCCCGGATCGTTCCCGGCCCCGAAGGCCTGCCGGCGCAGTTCATCGGCATCTCCGACGCGAAGTTCCTGGGCCTGCCGGCTCCCGCGTTCTACGTCCTCGTCCTCGCCGCGGTGCTCTGGGTCGTGCTCGAACGCCTCCCCCTCGGCCGCTACCTCTACGTCATCGGCTCGAACCCGCGCGCCGCCGACCTGATCGGGATCCCGACCCGCCGGTACGTCGTCTACGCCTTCATGGGCTCCGGCCTCGTCACCGGCTCCGCGGGTGTCCTGCTCGCCGCGCAGCAGCAGATCGGCAATCCGAGCGTCGGGCTCGACTACCTGCTGCCGGCGTTCGTCGCCGCCCTGCTCGGCTCCACCGCGATCAGAGCCGGGCGGCCCAACCCGCTCGGCACCGTCGTCGCCGTCGCCATCCTCGCGATCGGCCTGTCGGGCATCAGCCAGTTGGGGGCGGACTTCTGGGTGACGCCGCTGTTCAACGGCATCACCCTGCTCATCGCGGTCGGACTGGTCGGCTACACGACCCGGCGCCGGCTGCGCACCGGGCCGGGCGCGCCGCGCCGCACGCCACCACCTCCGGCGGAGCAGACATCGGCCGAGTCAGCCGCCGCACCGGCCGGCCGCCCGCCACCGCCATGGACCGTCCCACCCGCCGAGTGAGGAGCCGAGCGTGAACCGCACCCGTAACCGCTTCTCGCGCACCGCGTCGGCGCTGGCGGTGGCCACCGTGCTCGTCGGCGGCTGCTCGCTCGGCTCGTCCAGCCCGGCTCCCGGCACCGCACGGCCGGCGAGCACCTGCCCCGGTGTCCTGACCGCGGCCAAGCAGGCCGTCGCGCGGGCCGAGGGAATCGACGCCTGGCAGGGCCCCACGAGCGGACCACGAGCGGTCCGGGGCAAGAGCATCGTGTTCGTGGCGGAGACCATGATCAATCCCGGCGTCGCGGGCACGGCCAAGGCGGTGGAGGAAGCCGGGAGGTCCATCGGCTGGAACGTCCGGGTGATCGACGGCCAGGGCACTCCCGCCGGGGCACGCACGGCCTTCGGCCAGGCCATCGCCCTGCGCCCGTCGGGGATCGTCATCGGCGGCTTCGACCCGAACTCCACCGCCGAGCAGGTCAGGCAGGCCAATGACGCGCAGATCCCGCTGATCGGGTGGCATGCGACGAGCCGGCCCGGGCCCAGCCAGAACCCGAGACTCTTCACCAACATCACCACCCGGGTGGAGGACGTCGCGCGGATCAGCGCGTACTGGATCATCGCCCAGTCGAACGGGAACGCCGGAGTCGTCATCTTCACCGACTCCTCGATCCCCTTCGCGGAGAACAAGTCACAACTGATCAAGAAGACCCTGCTGAGCTGCTCCGGCGTCAAGCTGCTCTCCTACCAGAACATCCCGCTTCCCGACACGGGCAGCCGCACGCCTCAGGCGGTCGCCGCGCTCGTGTCGCGCTTCGGTGATCGATGGACCTACTCGGCCGCCATCAACGACCTCTATTTCGCCGACGCGGCGCCGGCCCTGCGCGCCGCGGGCAAGGCGGGCGACGGGGCCCCCTTCTCGATCGGCGCGGGTGACGGCGACCCGTCGGCGTTCCAGCGCATCCGAAGCCGGCAGTTCCAGGCGGCGACCGTTCCCGAGCCGTTGAACGCGCAGGGCAGCCAGATCGTCGACGAGTTCAACCGCGCGTTCGCCGGCCGGCCCCCTAGCGGCTATGTCGCGCCCGTACATCTGACCACGACACAGAACATCGACGACACCACGTCGTGGGACCCCCAGGGCTTTCGCGCCGCCTACGAGCGGATCTGGAACGGCTGAGGCCCTATCAGCGGGTGAAGCCGATGTCCTGGTAGCGGAGGTCGTAGAAGCCGCGGGCCCCCACGTTGGCCAGCGTCGCCCGAGCCGCCACATTCTGCGGCCTCTGGTACAACGGCAGCACGTTGACCTCCTGCCAGATCAGCTTGTCCGCCACGTTCGTGTCCGCGTGGGCCTGCTTCAGGTCCAGGTTCTGGCTGGCTCTGTTCATCGCCGCGTCGATCTCGGGCGACCCTACGCGGCCGAAATTGGCGTTCCAGGTCTGCCCGTTCGGGGAATTCGCGTAGATCCCATAACTGCTCGAAACCGGAAAAGGCGTGCCAATGTACGCGAACGGGGTGATGTCAAAGTTCCCCGGAATGACGTACCTGGTGAAGAAGTCGTCGCTGGGCACGGCCTGAAGGGTGAGTTTGACGCCGATCTGCGTGAGCATGTTCTGGGCCAGCTCGCCCTCCGACTTGCTGATCTGCACACCCGACGGGACCACGAAGCGCAGGTCGAGGCTCTTGCCGTCCTTCTGGCGGACGCCGCCGGCCGCCACCCGCCAGCCCGCCGCGTCGAGCAGCCGCTTGGCCTGGGCGGGGTCGTAGGCGCCCAGGGGGCCGGCGTTGTCCTGGTAGCCCTCCTGGGTGTTCATGAAGAAGTGGTTGTTCAGCAGCGTGATCGGCCAGTCGAGGCCCTGCAGGTCGGACTGGGCGATCGCCTGGCGGTTGATGCCGAGCTGGATGGCCTGCCTGACCCGCTGGTCCTTCAGCAGTTCGCTGGAGCCGTTGAAGGTGAAGTGGCGGAAGTCGGGGCCCGCCGCCTGGCGTACGGCCGCGCCCGGGGTGGACTTGGCGCGCGCGTAGTCGGGCGCCGACGGGCCGACGTCGGTGATGTCGAGTTCGCCGTTGCTGAACGCGCCGACCAGCGAGTCCTGCTCGGAGGCGCGGTAGATGATCTGGTCGAGCTTGGCCCGGTCGCCCCACCAGCCGTCGTCGCGGACGATCGTGATCGTCTTGGCCGTCTGGTCGAAGCTCTTGAACTTGAACGGCCCGGCGGTCACCGGGATCTTGTTCAGCCAGGCGGTGTTGTAGGCCTCGGGCGTCCCGTTGGTGGAGGCCGGCAGCAGCGGGCCGAACAGCGACATCCAGTCGCCGAAGGGCCGGGAGAAGGTCACCACGACCGAGTAGTCGTCGCGGCCCCGCCGTACGTCGGAGATGTCCTGGTAGCCGGTCGACGAGACGATGTGGAAGGCGGGATTCGTCCCGTTGAGCGCCTTCCACTGGGCCTGGTAGTCGGCCCAGGTGATCGGCTTGCCGTCGGACCACTTGGCCTTGGGGTTGAGCGTGTAGGTGACGACCTGGTTCGGGTCGCGATCGGTGACCTCGGCGCCGAGCAGGTAGTTGGGGTCGGGGGTGATGTCCGCCTTCTCGTCGGACCTGAACGGCGCGGGCAGCAGCGCGTTGCTGACCAGCGCGGCCACCGCGAGGTTGCCGTCGACGTGGTTACGGTTCCACTGGGTGGGGAACTCGTTGATGCCCCAGCGCAGCGTGCCACCGTCCTTGACCTTGTCACGCGGCTGCGGGTTGACGTCGTACGCCTTGAAGCCCATGTCGTCTCCCCGCAAGCCACCCGCGGCGCCGCCGCCGTGGCTCCCGGGCCCGCCGCCGCAGCCCGCCAGGCACAGCGAACCGGCCAGGGCGGCGGCCGCGATCAGCCGTGATGCTTTCATCGAGCGAATCCTCCCGCTTAAGTGACTTCGAGCTTTTCGGCGTAGTGACAGGCCGCGCCCTGGTCCCGATCGAGCAGCCGCACCGAAGGCTCGACGGTCACGCACAAGACGCGTTCGTCGTCGGTCAGCGCGGCTTTGAACTTCGGGCATCGGGTACGGAAGCGGCAGCCCGACGGGGGGTCGGCCGGGCTGGGGAGATCGCCTTCGAGCAGGATCCGCCGGCGTGAGCGCTCGCGGACCGGGTCGGGCAGCGGGATCGCCGAGAGCAGCGCCTGCGTGTAGGGGTGCGCGGGGGCGCCGTAGACGGCGTCGACCTGCCCGATCTCGGCGATCCTGCCGAGGTACATGACGGCCACCCGGTCGGCGATGTAGCGCACCACGGCCAGGTCGTGCGCGACGAACAGGTAGGACAGCCCGAGCTCGGTCTTCAGCGCGTCGAGCAGGTTGATCACACCGGCCTGGATCGACACGTCGAGCGCGGAGACCGGCTCGTCGAGCGCCAGGAGCCTGGGTTCGAGCGCGAGCGCGCGGGCGATGCCGATGCGCTGCCGCTGCCCGCCGGAGAAGTCCTGGGGGTAGCGGGCCGCGTGGGAGGCGTCGAGCCCGACCAGGTCGAGCAGCTCGGCCACCCGCAGGCCCGGATTGCCCCTGCCGTGGGCGCGCAGCGGCTCGGCCAGGATGTCGTAGACGGTCATGCGCGGGTCGAGGGAGGCGAGCGGGTCCTGGAAGACCACCTGCATGTCGCGTCTGATCGCCATCCGGTCCGCGCCGCCGAGCCGCGCGGTGTCGTGCCCGAGCACGACGATGCGGCCTTCCTGCGGCTCGGTCAGCTCCAGGATCTCCATCAGCGTCGTGGTCTTGCCGCAGCCCGACTCGCCGACGAGCCCGAGCGTCTCGCCCTCGCGTACGTCGAAGCTGACGCCCGCCACCGCCTGGACGGTGCCGACCCGGCGCTTGAACACCGACCCCCGCAGCAACGGATACTGCTTGACCAGCCCGTCGACCTCCAGCACCGCCTGCCGGTCCAGGCGCGGCCGTAGCTCGCCGAGATGGACGGGGACCGCGTGCTTGGCCGCGCTGCGCGGGCGTACCTCTTCCCAGCGGATGCACGCGGCCCGGTGCGCCGGCCCGACGTCGAACAGCGGCGGCTCGGCCGCGTCGCAGGCGTCGACCCGCATCGGGCAGCGCGGTGCGAACGGGCAGCCCGGCGGCAGCGCCGCGGGCGACGGCGGCGCGCCCTCGATGGGCACGAGCGGCTGCCGCCCGTCCCGGTCGACGCGCGGGATCGAGCTGAGCAGCCCCACGGTGTAGGGCATGCGCGGCCCGTAGTAGATGTCGTCCACGTCGCCCACCTCGACCGGCCGGCCCGCGTACATCACCAGCACCCGGTCGGCGAACCCGGCCACCACCCCGAGATCGTGCGTGATCATGACGATCGCGGCGCCCGTCTCCCGCTGCGCCTTCTTCAGCACTTCGAGCACCTGCGCCTGGATGGTGACGTCGAGCGCGGTGGTGGGCTCGTCGCAGATGATCACGTCGGGGTCGTTGGCGATGGCCATCGCGATCACCGCGCGCTGCCGCATGCCGCCGGAGAACTCGTGCGGGAAGGCCAGGGCCCGCTCCGCCGGGTTGGGGATGCCGACCAGGTCGAGCAGGTCGACCGCTTTGACCGCGGCCTGCTCCTTGGTCACCTTCTGGTGGATGCGCACGGCCTCGGCGATCTGGTCGCCCACCCGGTAGACGGGGGTGAGCGCGGACAGCGGGTCCTGGAAGACCATCGACATGGTCTTGCCGCGGAAGGCGGTCAGCTCCCGCTGGCGGGCGCCGATCAGCTCCCTGCCGTGCAGCCGCACCGAGCCGGTGACCTTGGCGCCCGGCGGCAGCAGGCCCATGACCGCGGCCGAGGTGACGGACTTGCCGGAGCCCGACTCGCCGACGATGCCGAGCACCTCGCCCTGGCCTACCGAATAGCCGACACCGCGTACGGCGAGCACGTCGCCGAAGGAGACGTTGAGGTCGGTGACCTCCAGGACGGGGGTCACCGCGGCCTCTGGGAGGCGGGGTCGAACGCGTCACGCAGCGCGTCGCCGATGAGGTTGACCGCGAGCACGGTGATCACCAGTAGCCCGGCGACGAACCAGAACGTCCACGGCGCGTAGATGGCGGTCCTGGAGCCGTCCGCGATGAGCGTGCCGAAGGAGACGTCGGGTGGCTGGATGCCGAAGCCGAAGTAGGACAGGGAGGTCTCGGTGAGGATGGCCGCGCTGACGTTGAGGGTGGCGTCGACGATCAGCAGCGACGACAGGTTGGGGATGATGTGCCGGAAGATGATGCGCACCGGCGAGACGCCCATGAAGCGGGCGGCCTGGATGAACTCCCGCTGCTTCAGCGAGATCGTCATCCCTCTGACGATCTTCGAGGTGACCATCCAGAGGAACAGCGCCAGCATGATCACGAACAGCACCCACTGTCCCGCCCCGAACAGCGGCGACATGACGGCCAGGACCAGGAACGCAGGCAGCACCAGGAGCAGGTCGGTGCCCCAGGTGAGCACCCGGTCGGGCCAGCCGGGGAAGTAGCCGGCGAACGCCCCCACGACGGCGGCCAGCGCGGTGGACACGAGCGCCGCCAGCAGCCCGACGACCAGCGACTTGCGCATGCCGCGCAGCGTCACCGCGTAGACGTCGGCGCCGGTCTGCAGCGTGCCGAACCAGTGCTCGGCCGACGGCGGGCTGAGGAAGGCCGTGAAGTCCTTGTCGGTGTAGGACCACAGGCTGAAGCCCGGCCCGGCGAAGGCCAGCAGGAACAGCAGCACGAGCACGGCGAAGCCGATCCGCCCCTGCGCGGACTGGAAGAACCGCCAGGCGACCACCCGCAGCCGTGAGGGCACCCTGTGAGCGGTGAGCAGCGTCATCCGGCCCTCACCCGCGGGTCGAGGGCGGCGTGCAGCAGGTCGGCCGCCAGCGACGCGCACAGCACCGCGATGGCGGCGATGCAGGCGATGGCCGCCACGGTGTTGACGTCATTGGTGAAGATGGAGTTGATCAGTTGTTCGCCCAGCCCGTGCCAGCCGAAGATCTTCTCGGTGAACGTCGCGCCGGTCAGCAGCGCGCCGAACGTGAACGCGAAGTAGGTCGCGACGGGGATCAGCGCGGTGCGCAGGGCGTGGCGGATGAGCGCCTGGCTCCTGCTCAGCCCCTTGGCCATGGCGGTGCGGACGAAGTCGGCGCCGAGCACGTCGAGCATGGTGTTGCGCTGGTAGCGGCTGAAGATCGCGATGAGCCCGAGCGACAGCGAGATCGTCGGCAGGATCAGGTGTTTCAGCCGGTCCGCCACCGACCCCCAGAAACCGGTGTCGAGCCCGTCACTGTATTCGCCGCTGACCAGGAAGAGCCGGTGGCCGAGCCGCTCGTTGACCGCGGTGCCGAGCAGGATCAGCACGTTGGCCAGCACGACCACGGGCATCGCGAGCACCAGGAACGACAGCCCGGTCGACAGCCGGTCGAACCACCCGTACTGCTTGACCGCGGCGGCGGCCCCCACGACCACCCCGAGCAGGCTGCCGCAGATGACCCCGAGCAGCACCAGCCGGAAGGTGACGCCCATGCGCCGCTTGAGGTCCTCGTTGACCGGCGAGCCGGTCACCGTACGGCCGAAGTCGCCCTGCACCACGCCGCCCGCCCACGTCGCGTAGCGCTGGAGCAGCGGCGTGCGGTCGTTGAGATTGAGCTCGGTGAGCTGCGCGTCGACGACGGCCGGCGGCGGCTTGGGCGTCCGGTCTGCGTAGTTGGAGCGCGGATCGAGGGCGCTCGCCGCGAGCATGTAGGCGAGGCTGGCTGCGACGGCGACTAGCACCAGATAGTTGAGCAGCCTGCGGGCCAGGAACCCCGCCATCGCCCTCCCCTTCGGCGCGCACGATGTGTAGTCATATTGCTACACCATGCGAGCATCGGGGCGCACGGAACTGCCAAACTGGAGTCTGGTTAACGTCCGGAAAGTTCGTCTACGGCCATGCGGACATCGTCGCTGGTGATAGTCGTCAGCTCGGCCGAGCTGGCCGAGCCGCCGCCACCCGCCAGCGCGGCGAGTCGTACGTCGCGGCGCATGGCCGCGCGCTCGAACAGCGACCTGGCGAAGCGCCCGTTGCCCAGCCCGTCGATGAGCCGCTCGTCGCAGACCCAGGCGAAGACCTCGTCGAGGTCGCGCAGCGCGGCCTCGTCGAAGCGGTCGCCCGATTTGTCGGCCAGCAGCACGGCGATCTCGGACAGCTCCCCCGCGGAGTAGCTGGGGAAGGCGACCCGCTGACTGAACCGGCTGGCCAGGCCGGGGTTGGTGGACAGGAACGTGTCCATCTCGCGCTGGTAGCCGGCCAGCACGACGACGAGCCGGTCGCGGTCGTCCTCGGCCCGTTTGAGCAGCGTCTGCACGGCCTCGGCGCCGAACGCGTCGCCACCGGAGTAGCCGGTGTTGACCAGGCTGTAGGCCTCGTCGATGAACAGCACGCCACCCAGCGCCCGGTCGACCAGCTCGTTGGTCTTGATCGCCGTCGCGCCGAGGTGCTGGCCGACCAGGTCGGCTCGCTGGGCCTCGACCACGTCGGGCCTGGCCAGCAGGCCGAGCGCGGCGAAGATGCGGCCGATGACCCTGGCCACCGTGGTCTTGCCGGTGCCCGGCGGGCCGGCGAACACGAAGTGGCGCATCTGCGGCGGCGTGGGCAGCCCGCGCTCCTGCCGCATCCGGGCGACCTGGAGCTGGGCGGCGATGGCGTGCACCTGCCGCTTGACCGGCGCGAGCCCGGCCATCCTGTCGAGGTCGGCCAGCGCCTCCTCGATCGTGGGGGTGTCCTCGTAGCCGCGGAAGCGGGCGGTCAGCTCGTCGAACGCCTTGGTCACGTCGGCGGTCGTGGTGGTCACCAGGTCCTCGGTGGTCGGTGTGCCGCCCGCGCCCACGACGCGTACGTCACGGGCCGTCGCCGCGGCCTCGATGAGGCTGCGGACGAACCGGGCGTTGCCCAGCTCGTCGACGAGCCCGCGCCGCTGGACGTCCTCGAACAGGCCGAGCAGCGCGGCGCGCGCGTCGGGCGCCATCGTGTCGCCCCGGTGCCGCTGGAGCACCTCGGTGATCTCCGACAGCTCGCCGGGCGAGTAGCTCGGGAAGCGCACCCGGGTGGCGAACCTGCTGGCCAGGCCGGGGTTGGTGGACAGGAACGAGGTCATCTCCTGCTCGTATCCGGCCAGGATGATGATCAACCGGTCGCGGTCGTCCTCGGCCCGTTTGAGCAGCGTCTGCACGGCCTCGGCGCCGAACCTGTCGGGCTGGCCGTCGGAGGAGTTGATCAGGCCGTACGCCTCGTCGATGAACAGCACGCCGCCCAGCGCCCGGTCGACCAGCTCGTTGGTCTTGATCGCCGTCGCGCCGAGGAACTCGCCGACCAGGTCGGCCCGCTGCGCCTCGACCACGTAGGGGGTGTCGAGCAGGCCGAACGCGTAGAAGATCTTCGCCACCGTGCGGGCCACGCTGGTCTTGCCCGTGCCGGGCGGGCCGAGGAAGACGAAGTGCCTGGTCGGGCGGCCGGCCTTGTAGCCGGCCTCGGCCCGCAGCCGGGACGCCTCGATGGAGGCGGCGATCGAGCGGACCTGCTCCTTGACCGGGACGAGCCCGATCATGTTCTCCAGCTCGGCCAGCGCGTCCTCGACCGAGATGTCGGGCAGCCCGCCGGCCTTCTCGGCGGGCGGCTCCGGCCTGCCCTCGCGGGCCCTGACCCGGACCTGCTCCTCGGCGCTCAGCGCGCCCTTGGCCCGGCGGGCGGCGATGAAGCGGTGGACGAGGACCGCGGCGGCGGCGGCGTAGGCGACCCAGAGCGCCACGGCGCCGGAGACCGGCGAGACGGCCGCGGCCAGCGCCCCGGCGGGGACGAGCGCCATCAGCACGGTCAGCCACGGCGTCACCCAGCGGATCAGGTGCGCGGCGGCGGCGACGGGCACCGCCAGCAGCATCAGCAGCGTGGGGGCCATCGAGGGCGGCGGGAAGAGCGCGTAGAACACCGGCAGCAGCGCGCACCAGCCCGCGAGCACCAGCACGGTCGCGGCGGCGCGCGGGAAGCGCAGCGTCAGCGCGAGGAACGCGAGCACCAGCAGGGTGATGAGGAAGGTCTTGAAGAGGTCCCAGCCGAGCGCGGCGGCCACGCCGACGGTGGCGATGAGCACCACCACGTGCATCACCCGGCGCACCGCCGGGGGAAGCTGGAAATAGCGCAGCCGCACCTGTTCAAACAGATCCCGCGCCGCGGTCCGCCCTGCGGCTTGGGCCCTGCCGGACTCACGCATCACGCCTCCCCGGTCCGCCCCTGGTTATACCGCACCAGACCGACGATTGGGCGGACCTGACACGCTAGGTAGCGATGACGAACTCCGCGATGTGGCGGCCGAGTTCGCCGCCCGCGTCCTCCTGGAGGAAGTGACCGGCGCCGGTGATCACCGGATGGGAGCGTCCCGCGGCGCCCGCCATCGACTTGATCAGGATCGGCGCCATACCTCCAGTTATCGGATCTCCGTCGGAGAAAGCCACCAGAAAAGGGCGATCCAGCGTGGTGAGGACCTGCCAGGCGGCGCGGTTGGCGGGCGCGGCGGGGTCGTCGGGCGTGATCGGGACGAGCCCCGGCATGGCCTTCGCGGCGACCTTGTACGACTCGTCGGGGAAGGGGGCGTCATAGGCGGCGCGCACCGCCGGGGAGAGTTCGCTCTTGCAACCCGCCTGAACGAATCTGGCGATATCCAACGCGGGAGCATTCATCACCGCATCTTTAAAGCGATGCCACACTTCGGGCATGGGAATGTCACCGGTCGGCAAGCCCGTGTTGGCCGCGACGATCGCGGCGACGCGCTCCGGGTGCTCGGCGGCGATCCGCAGCCCGATCAGGCCGCCCCAGTCCTGCCCGACCATGGTGACGCCGGTCAGCCCGAGCGCGTCGAACAGCAGCGCGCGCGTCCACTCGACGTGCCTGGCGTAGGTGTGGTCGGCCCGTTCGGCCGGCTTGTCGGAGCGGCCGAACCCCACCAGGTCGACGGCGATGGCCCGCAGCCCGGCCGCCGCCAGCTCGCGCATGACGTGGCGATAGAGGAAGGACCAGGTCGGCTCGCCGTGCAGCAGCACCACCGGCGCCCCGTCGGCGCGGCCCGCCTCGACGTAGGCCATGCGCAGGCCGTCCGCCACTTCGGCGTAGCGCGGCTCGTAGGGGAAGTCGGGCAGGTCGGCGAAACGCTCTTCGGGGGTACGGAGAGTCCGCATAGAACGATATTCTAGCTAGCGCCGCTGGTGCCGCCCAGGGAATTCCCCCATGAGCACCTGCTTGGGGGTGACCCGCAGCAGGTCCGAATCGGCCACGGCGATGCCGCGCACCTCCACCCAGAACCTGCGCTGCAACGGATCGGCGGCGAACACCGCCACCCGCGGATCCGCCTCGACGGCCGCGCGGGCCTGCGGCTCGGGGACCAGCCGGAGCTCTCCCGACGGGGTGACGGTCGCCGCCGTGCCCACGACGCGCGGGCCGAGGGAGTCGCCGAAGGACAGGACGACGCTCCTGGCGTACGCGAACGCCTGACGTATCTCCGGAGTGAGCGCGACCGATGGCGCGTCCCCGGTGGGCAGGTCGCACATGATCAGTGACGCGCGCCAGGGGCCGGGCCCGCCGCGCCACCAAGCGCGCGCGGCACGCAGCGCGAACACGACCACCGCCGCGCCGAGCGCGCCGAGCCCGGCCCGCCACGCCCAGACGAGCCCCAGCAGGCCGGCCGCCGCACAGGCCACGGACGCCAGCACGACCAGACCGGTCGCGACCGCCAGCCAGCCGTCCTCGCCGTAGCGGGCCCGCCGGTAAGAGGCCAGCATCGGGTACGGCACCGCCACCGCGAGCACGGCGGCCCGCGGCTCCACGGCCAGCGCCCCGCACACCAGGGGCACCAGCACCGACCACGTCCGGCCGAGCACGATCCAGAGCGCGACTCCCCCGTTCCGCCTGGCCGTGCGCTCGGCGGGCACCCGGGCGAACTGGGCCAAGGCCCGCAGCGGGCTGCCGCGCCACAACTCGGCCAGCGCGCGGACGGCCGCCGACACCGGCCAGCCGAGCACCACGATGCCCGCCAGAGCGGCCCACAACGGGTCGAACGCCGATGGCATGCCGGGCAGTGCGCCCAACGTCAGCCAGGCCGCGAACGCGGCCACCGACACGGCCGCCGACGCCAGGGCGGCGCCGAGCCAGGGGTCGCGGCCGAGCATGGCGGGCACGTAGGACCACACCCTGACCCGGCGCGCCTGCCTGAGCGTGATCGGGACGAGCAGGACCAGCACCACGAGGCCGCCGAGCCGGCCCTCGCGGCCCCGGTCGAAGGCGAGGGCGGCCACGACGATGGCGATGGTCGCGAGCGCGACCAGCAGGCGGGACTGGCGCGACCAGACCTCCAGCGCCCGTCTGGCCCGCCCGCTCTCGCGCGGGTCGATCGGCCAGGCGGGGTCGCGGTGGGCGGGGAAGCGGTCCCAGCGCAGCAGCGTCAGTCCGAGGTTGACGCGGGCCTGCGGATGCGCGGGATCCCGGTCGAGCGCGGTCAGGTAGGCGCGTTCGGCGGGGGCGTGCTCGGCGCGGAGCAGCGCCTGGTCGCCGTGCAGCACGTGGGGGTCGGCCTCCTCGGGGGCGTACCTGCGGGCCAGCGCCGCCTGCTCGACGGCCTCGTCCCAGCGCCCGGGGACGCGGCGCAGCGCGGTGCCCAGCCGCAGCCGCGCCGGCCAGGACCCTCTGGCGAGGCTCACCGCGTGCTCCGCGGGCGCGACCGCGTCGGCGTCGCGGCCCTGGCGCTCCAGCGCGAGGCTGATCAGGCGGTAGGCCCACTCGTTGGCCGGCTCCAGGTCGGCGGCCAGGCGAGCGGCCTCCAGCGCGGTGTCGGGCTGTCCGGTTCTTAGTCTGGCAACCGCCTCTTCGCACCATTCGCGGGGAGATCTGGCGGTCCTGTCGGCACTTTCCGCGGTCCCCACGGAGTCCATGATCGGCTGACCGGACAGAGTTGGATAGGCCGGGACATATGGCTGTGTCTCTCTAGAGAGGTGCCTCAGGCCGTGGATCGCCCGATACGGCTGTCCCGATCGCATGGCATGGCCTAAGCTGCCACGCAAGTTCATGTGGGCCTTGCATGAGATCGGATCGGCCTGCAAGGAGGCCCATGACCGTCACTCAGGCCGCACCGGCTCTCCGGCGCGCGGTTCAGGAACATCGGGACAACCGCTGGTCCATCCTGGTGCTGCTCTGCCTGAGCCTGCTCCTGATCACCGTCGACGCGACCGTCCTGCACATCGCCGTGCCCGCGCTCACCGCGGCGCTGGAGCCGACGGCGGTGCAACTGCTCTGGATCATCGACGTCTACTCGCTGGTCGTGGCGCCGCTGCTGGTCATGTTCGGCGCGCTCGGCGACCGCTACGGGCGCAAACGGCTGGTGCTCGCGGGGTTCGTGCTGTTCGGGGTGGCCTCGGCCGTCGCCGCCTTCTCCCCCACGCCCCTGGTCCTGATCCTGGCCAGGGCGCTGCTCGGGGTGGGCGGCGCGATGATCATGCCGGCCACGCTGTCGCTGATCCGCCAGGTCTTCCCCGACCGGCGCGAGCGGGCCATCGCACTGGGCGTCTGGAGCGCGGTCGCCGCCGCGGGAGCCGCCGTCGGACCGCTGATCGGCGGAGTGCTCGTCGGCATCTGGTGGGGCGCGGTCTTCCTGATCAACGTGCCCATCCTGCTCGTGCTGCTGCCCGCCGCCGCCCGGCTGCTGCCGGAGTCGCGGGAGCGTAGCGGGCAGCCGTGGGACCGTCTCAGCGCCGCGCTGTCCGTGCTGGGCATCCTGGCGCTGGCGTTCGGGCTGAAGGAGGCCGGAGCGGGCAGCCTGATCCCGTTCGGGGCCTCCGTCCTGGTCTTCCTCGCCGGGGTGGCGCTGCTGGTCTGGTTCGTACGACGGCAGGCCCGGCTGGCGTCGCCGCTGCTGGAGGTCGGGCTGTTCCGGCGGCGCGAGTTCACCACCGGCGTCGTCGGAGTGCTGCTGGGCGTGTTCGCGCTGGTGGGGCTGCAGCTCATGCTGGCGCAATACCTGCAACTCGTGCTCGGTGACAGCCCGCTGCGCGCGGCCATCCGGATGCTGCCGCTGGTGATCTCGGCGATCTCCGGCGGGCTGGCCGCGGCGCACATGCTGCCCAAGATCGGCATGCGCGCCACCATGAGCGGCGGCCTCGGCCTCGTCGCGCTCGCGCTCACCCCCACGCTCACCTGGGGCGTCGAGGCGCACCCCGTCCTGCTGGCGATCTGCTTCGTGGGCATCGGGTTCGGCGTCCAGGTGGCGCTGCTCGCCGCCTCCGACACGATCATGTCCTCGGCCCCCGAGTCCCATGCGGGCGGAGCGGCGGCCATCGAGGAGACCGCCTACGAGCTCGGCGCCGGGCTCGGGGTCGCCGTGCTCGGCACGATCACCACGATCGCCTACGCGCCCGCGCTGCCCGCCGTTCCCGGAGTGTCCGACGGCGGCATGGACGAGGCCAGGCAGTCTCTCGCCAGCGCCGCGCACGTGGCCGACGAGATCGGCGGCGGCGCCGGCGGCGCGCTGCTCGACGCCGCCCGGTGGGCCTTCGTCCATGCCCTGCACACGACCGTCGTCGTGAGCGTCGTCCTGCTCAGCCTGACCGCCGTCGCCGTGGCCACGCTGCTCCGCCGTGATTGAGGTGTGTGATGTCCCGCTTAGGGCAGACAACAACCGTGAAACAGGCCTTTCGTGATCTTGCTTCGCTGGTCGCCCGCCTCGGTGTGGGCGGCATCTTCTTCTCGAACGGCTGGACCAAGCTCGAGGACGGCCTGAACACCACGGGGGCGAAGTTCCTCGCGCAGGGCGCGCCCGCGCCCCGTGCCTGGGCCACTGTCACCATGCTGACCGAGCTGATCGGCGGGGCGTTACTGATCGCCGGGCTGATCGTGTCGGTGATGGGGCTGATCCTCTTCGCCGAGGCCCTCGCCGTCTTCCTGATCGCGCCGCCGCTCAATCCGATCAGCACGAACGAGCTGATCCTGCTGGGCGTGGCCGCGCTGCTGCTGGCCGTGGTGGGGGCCGGGCGGATATCGGTGGACCATCTGGTGGTGATCCGGCGCAGGGAATCGGCGGCGGCGAACGAGTTCGCCGCCGACACGGAGGCCGATGAGGTCATCGCGGCGCTGCGCGACCCCGACTCCCCCGGGTTCCGCGCGCCTGCCCGGCCCAAGGGTGGCTCTTCGGGCTCCTCAAGTTCTGGTGGTTCGGGTTCTTCTGGCGGTTCGGGCGGTTCTTCGGGCGGCAAGCCGTCGGGGGGCCGGTCATCGGGCTCGCGCTCCGGCTCGTCCGAGGGCGAGCCGGACGGGCCCGGACTGGAGGACACGGCCCCGCATGCCCGGCCGCGCCGGTCGGGGACCGAGCCCACGGACGAACCCGCCCCCTCGGCGGCACCGGGCGACACGCTGGTGGCCGGGCGCAAGAAGCCGCCCGCCCGCGGCCGCCGCACGTCCCCCGACGAGTGATCCCTGTCGAGGGATCCCCGCCGCGGAGTCCCCGCTTTGGGGTCCCCACCGAGGAATCGCTGCCGGGTGATCCCCACCGGGTGACCGTCCCCGCGACCGATGGGATCGCGGGGTGGCGATCACCCGGGTCACAGCTCGGCTGTCAGCCGGGCGATCACCCGCATCTTGTTCATCGCGTCCAGGGCGGCGACCTTGTAGGACTCGGCGAGCGTCGGATAGTTGAACACGGCGTTGACCAGGTAGTCGACCGTGCCGCCGCAGCCCATCACGGTCTGCCCGATGTGGACGAGCTCGGTGGCGCCCGTGCCGAACACGTGGACGCCGAGCAGCCGCCGGTCCTCGGAGGAGACGAGGAGCTTGAGCATCCCGTACGAGTCGCCGATGATCTGTCCCCGGGCCAGTTCGCGGTAGCGCGAGATGCCCACCTCGAAGGGGATCTTGTCCCGGGTCAGGTCGTCCTCGGACTTACCGACGAAGCTGATCTCCGGGATGGTGTAGATGCCGATCGGCGGCAGGCCCTTCATCTCCCCGACCGGTTCGCCGCACGCGTGCTGCGCGGCCAGCCGGCCCTGCTCCATCGAGGTGGCGGCCAGCGCGGGGAAGCCGATCACGTCGCCGACGGCGTAGATGTGCGGAACGGGCGTGGCGTAGTTCTCGTCGACCTTGATCCGGCCTCGGTCGTCGGCGGCGAGCCCGGCCGCTTCCAGGCACAGCTCGTTCGTCTTTCCCTGACGTCCGGCCGAGTACATGACGCAGTCGGCGGGGATCTTCTTCCCGCTCTCCAGCACGGTCAGCGCCCCGCGGGGCCGCCGCTCGACCGCGGCGACGTTCTCCCCGAACCGGAAGGTGACGGCGAGGTCGCGCAGGTGGTACTTCAGCGCCTCCACGATCTCCAGATCACAGAATTCCAGCATCCGGTCGCGCCGCTCGACCACGGTGACCTTGGTGCCCAGCGCCGCGAACATCGAGGCGTACTCGATGCCGATGACCCCGGCGCCGACGACGACGAGCGTTTCGGGCACATGGTCGAGGTGCAGGATCGCGTCGGAGTCGATGACCGTCTTGTCGTCGAATTCGACCGTGGACGGACGGGCCGGCGAGGTGCCCGTGGCGATCACGATCTTCTCGGCCGTGACCTTCTTCTCCTCCTTCTCCTCGTCGCTGGCGATCCCGACGGTGTGCGGGTCCAGGAAGCGCCCGGTTCCTTGCAGGACCGTCACGTGGTTCCGGCCGAGCTGGCTGCGGATCACCTGGATCTCGCGGCCGATCACGTGCTGGGTGCGCATGCCGAGGTCGGCGACCGTGATCTCTTCCTTCACCCGGTAGCTCGCCCCGTACAGCTCCCGCTGGTTGAGACCCGTGAGGTAGAGGACCGCCTCGCGCAGCGTCTTGGAGGGGATCGTCCCGGTGTTGATGCACACGCCGCCGAGCATGTGGGTCTTCTCCACGACAGCGACCCGCCGGCCGAGTTTCGCCGCGGCGATCGCCGCCTTCTGTCCGCCGGGACCGCTGCCGAGCACGAGGACATCGAAGTCATACATGAGTGCCGCCGCCCATCAGGTGAGGGCGCGCGAGAACGGCGACCCGGTTGCCGGGCTGCGCGGCCGCGATGGCCGCTTTCTGCCCGCCGGGTCCTGAACCTACGACAACAACGTCAAAATCGGCCACACATCAAGTGTCCACCTATCCGGACATCCCCGCCATGACGCGATCGACGATTCCCTGGCTGCCCTCTTGGCGGGCGCAGTGAGCACAGCAGTACCAGTGCTCGCCCGACTGGACGCCGTGCCCGATCACCTTGGTGCCGCAGTGCTCACAGATCGGCGCCATCGACTGGATCGCGCACTGGAAAGAGTCGAACGTGTGCACCGCGCCCTGGGCGTGCACCTCGAAGGACATGTCGTAATCGTTGCCACACGCTTCGCAGACAGCCATGGCCCGGGGATACCCGGATGCCGGTACTCGTTGTCCCATGGGACGGCTATTTCCGCTGAAAATCCGTCAGGCGGGGGCGCCTCCATCGACCACGAGGTCGGTGCCGACGGGGCCGTTCCGCGAAATAGCGGCCCACCAGGGGTACGGCCAGGAGCCCCAGGGCGGCCAGTGCGCCCGGCAGGCCGAGCCGGTCCGTCAGGGCGGCCACGAGCAGCGGGCTGATGACGAAGCCCGTGTAGGAGATCGCGGAGACCGTGGACACCAGCACGCCGCTCGCGTCGTCGGCCGCCGCGCGGCTGAGCACGGCGGGCACCAGCGGCCCGAGCGCCAGCCCGGTCAGCGCGAACCCCGCCATCGACGCCAGAACCGAGCCGCCGAGCCCCGCCAGCGCCATCCCCGCGAGTCCGCCCACCCCGCCCACCAGGTAGAACGTCCGCAGCGTGAACCGGGGCAGCGCCTGCGCGGCGATCCGCCCCACCGTGAGCGCCGCCATGTAGACGGCCGGGGCCGCGCTCGACACCAGCGCCGAGGCCCCGCGGTGGTCTTCGAGGAGCAGCACCGACCACTGTTCGATCGAGTTCTCGATGATCAGCGCGCACCCGGTCAGCGCGCCGAGCACGATCGCGACCGTCCAGCGCCGCCTGCCGCCCGCTCCCCCGGTGGCGGGCAGGCCCCGGCCCAGGCGCAGGGCCGGCAGCGACGCCGACGAGGCGAGCACGAGGGCCGCGGTCACCACCAGCACCGTGCCGGTGCCCAGGCCGAGCGAGCGGGCCAGCCCGGTGGCGGGGGCCGCGACTATCACGGCGAGCGGGAAAGCGGCGTGCACCTGCTGGAACAGCCTGCGCCCGTGCTCCCGCTCGGCCCGCCCGGTGGCCATGTTCAGCGTCACGTCGAGCGCGCCGCTGGTCATGCCGACCAGGAGCAGCGTCAGCCCGAGTGCCGTCGGCGAGCCGGCGGGCGCGATGGCCACGACGCTCAGCGCGAAGGCCACGGTGACGGCGATCAACGCCGTACGTTCCCTGCCCCCGGCCAGCCGCCCGGCCACCGCCATCGCCGGAATCGCCCCCACCGGCACCGCGCTCAGCGCCAGTCCCAGCTCGGCGGGGGACGCGCCGAGCTGCTCCTTGATCGCCGGCAGCAGCGCCGACCACGAGCCCCAGAACCCGCCCCAGGCCGCGCTGACCGCGATGAGCGGTATGCCGCGTTCCCCCACCAGCCCCCCTTGTCATGCATTACGGTTATGCACAGCAAAGATCTATAGCGTCCTTAATATCCCCAATCGAAGGGATTCTCGTGCTCACGCGAACGGTCATCGCGGCCAGCTTGGCCGCCGCCGGCCTCGCCGCCACCCCCGCCGCCGCCACTGTCACCCCCACCACCGCAACTTCCATCGCCTCGTCGGTGACGGCCGCGCCCTACACGCCGGAGCGGGTCTGCGGACCCGGCTTCCGCAGGGTCAAGGACGGCCACCGGGCGATGACGACACGCGAGGGCGCGGTGTTCGGGCACGTGTACCTGATGTACAGCAAGCGCTCCGGCAAGAACTGCGTGGCCGCGATCAAGACGGCCTACCTCGGCACCAAGACCACCACCGGTGCCAGCATCGTGGTGCGGGGCGGCGGCCGGTCGGAGGACGTACAGAAGTACCGCTTCTACGCCGAGACCGGGCACGTCAACGGTAGCTGGAAGTGCGTGAAGTTCTGGGGCTGGACCCGCGACCCCAGCGGCCGCGTCGAGGCCGGCGGCGGCCGCAACTCCTGGGGCAACTGCGCCGGCTGACCCCACCCAGGCCGCCCGACCGGAGCACCCCACCCGGCCCGTCCGCCCGACCGGAGCACCCGCGCGGACGGGCCGGGCATGCGGGCCGGGCATGCGGGCCGGACCTGCGGGCCGGACCTGCGGGCCGGACCTGCGGGCTGGGCGGCTACCGCAGGCAGACGTCGAGACACGGGACGTCCCTTGAAGGCGGCGTCCCGCTCCGCGACGGAGAGCGTACGTCCGGAACGCCGACGGACCGCGCCCCACGCGAACACATCGGCGGCCGGCCCGGCCCGCCGCCCCATGAACACCCCGGCAGTCGGCCCGGCCCGCTGCCCCGTGGACACCTCGGGCGCCATGTAGCTGGGCGTCCCTGCCGCCTCGCCGGTCTTGGTCAGCGACATGTCGAGCGTACGGGCGAGGCCGAAGTCGATCACTCGCGGGCCGTCGGGGCCGAGCAGCACGTTGTCGGGCTTGAGGTCGCGGTGGATGACGCCCGCGTCGTGGATCGCGGACAGCGCGGTCGCGACGGCCGGTGCGGGGCGTCCCCGGTGAACCACCTTGACCGCCACCTGGTTGCCTTCGATGTCGTACGCCTCATAGACGACGCCCTGCCCGCCGGCGCCGAGGCGTCCGGCCGGCCAGCAGTCGCCGATGCGCTGCGCTCAGCCCTTCCACGGCGGATGAGATGACAGCCGACACACCGGCGCCCAGTCACGGTGGAGGTTCCCATGTCTCAGCGGCTCTGGTCCGTAGCCGCCTGGCAGACGGCGGCCGAGCATTTCTGCCGAGGGGAGATCGCTCTCCCCGGTAGAAATGCATGGAACGACCGGACGTCCTCCGGTTAGGTTGTGGCACATGGCGGCTGCAACCGCCCGCCAAGCCGCTGTCAAGCGGCGGCGCGCACAGTACAGGGACAAGAGCACGAGAGGGGGCAGACCATGAGACGCGTGCGGATCATCAAGTCGGCGAAGCGGCGACAGGACCGGAACACGGGCCTGGACCTGCGTACCCCATCGGGCCGTCGGCTACCTTACTGAAACGATACTTACATCAAACTTACCGGGGTACCTGTAGATAACATAGGTAACAAGAACGTCACGGGGGGCTCACGATGAAGAGACTAGTGGTGGTGCCGCCACAAGTCGCCCGGCACAAGATCCGCGATATCCGGTCGGGAGACCGCCGCAGGCCCGTCGTGCACGATCACGACCCCAAGGTCGTCGATCTCCGAGCCTACAGCGGCCGTAACGTGATCCGGTTCCCCGGAGGTCCCACCCCCGCCGCCTGATCGCCCGCGGGTCAGCCGTAGAGCTTCTTGGCGTAGGTCTCGCCGTAGTAGTTCTCGAGTTGCTCGATGGTCTCTTCGACCTTCTGTACGTCCTTGACCAGGGTCGCGTGCGACGGCAGCGAATCGGCGGCCCAGCGGTCGGGCTTCCAGAGCGCGGAACGCAGGAAAGCCTTGGCGCAGTGGAAGAAGATCTGCTCGATCTCCACGACCAGCGCCAACTGCGGGCGGTGGCCCTTGATGATCATGTCGTCGAAGAACGGCGCCTCGCGGATCAGCCGGGCGCGGCCGTTGAGCCTGAGGGTCTCGTTGCGGCCGGGGATCAAGTAGATCAACCCCACATGCGGATTTTTCAGGATATTGAGGAAGCCGTCCGCCCGGCGGTTGCCCGGCCGGTCGGGGATGGCGATCGTGGCGTCGTCGATGACGTACGTGAAGCCGGCCGGGTCGCCCTTGGGCGAGACGTCGCAGTTGCCATCGGCGTCGGAGGTGGCGATCAGGCAGAACGGCGAGTTCGCCAGCCATTCCCGGTCGCGCTCGTGCAGCCGCGACCGGTCCTTGGTGGCCGCTCGCGGCATTACCTCACCTAGTAGTTCGCGTAGTTCCGTCTCCGAGTCGATCTCCGCCCAGCCCATGCCGTCTCCTTCCGGGGATTACGCGTAATTCTGTCAGGGAATCGGGTGGAGCATCCGATGAGGGGTTCGCAATGCCTCACTGACCGGATCATCCCTGATGCCTGCCAACCCCGGACCTGGCCGTACCTCCGCCTCCCCGATCGGAACCTGCACGCCGCAGGTGGCGCAGCGAGCGGCGCCGTCGATGCGGGTGCCGCAGGTCAGGTGGTGGAAGACGCGGCGCGGTCCGGTGCTGGTCAGATGCCGCTCACCCCATTCGGCCAGGGCCAGGACCGGTAGCCAGAGCTCGTGGCCCATCGGGGTCAGGATGTACTCGTCGCGCGGCGGCGAATCGCGGTAGCGCCGCTTGTCGAGGACCCCCGCCTCGACGAGCGCGGCCAGCCGCTGCGAGAGCACCGCCCGGGGGATGTCGAGGTGGGCGAGGAAGTCGCCGTAGCGCCGTACGCCGTACATCGCGTCGCGCACGACAAGCAGCGTCCAGCGCTCGCCGATCACCTCCAGAGCCTTGGCCAGCGAGCAGTCCTGGGCGTCGTAGTTCTTGCCTAGCGCCATGCCACCCCCTTCGGTTCATTCATTGAACCATGGTAGCTTGCCCGACATGAGTTCAATCACTGAACCAACTCGGGTGCTCGTGCCCGGTAGTCGAACGCTCGCCGTGGCGTCGTCGGCGCCCCTGCTCGTGCTGACGAACTACACGGTGCCGATGGTCACGCTGCCCCAGACCGCACGGGAGCTCGGCGCGGGCCCGACCGGGCCGGTGTGGATTCTGGGCTCGATCGCGCTCGGCCTGTCGGCATTGCTGCTGGTCTCCGGCGGGCTGGCCGACGACTACGGCCGCAAGCGGGTGCTGGTGGCGGGCACGGCCGTGCTCGCGATCGCCAGCGTGGTGGCCGCGGTGAGCCCGGTCGTGGTGGTGTTCGTGGCGGCCCGGCTGGTGCAGGGCGGCGCGAGCGCGGCGATGCTGGCGGCGAGCCTCGGCATCGTGGGCCATGCCTTCCCCTCGGGGATCGAGCGGGTGCGGGCCACCGGTCGGTACGGCGCGATGATCGGGCTGGGTACCGCCGTGGGGCCGCTGCTGTCCGGGGTGCTGGCGGAGGTGACCGGCTGGCGGGCGACGTACTGGCTGATGGCGGTGTGCGCGCTTGCCCTGGCCGTGGTGTCGGCGCGCACGCTGGAGGAGTCGCGCTCGGCCGTGCCCCGGCGGTTCGACGTGCCCGGCGTGGTGCTGCTCAGCCTGGGCGTCGCCGCGCTGCTCGCGGGTGTGACCGAAGGGCGTCTCGGCTGGTCGCGGCCGGTGGTGCTGGTGGCGTTCGCGGCGGCGGTGGTGCTGGTGGCGGCGTTCGTGCTGGTGGAGCGGGGGCGGGCGGAGCCGCTGATCGACTTGGAGCTGTTCCGGCGGCCGGTGTTCCTGGTGGCGACGGGTGGGGCGCTGGTGGTCGGGGCGGCCGTGGTCGGGCTGATGAGTTATCTGCCGACCATGCTGCAGACGGCGCACGGGCTGACGCCGCTCGCGACCGCGCTGCTGTTCATGCTGTGGTCCGGGCTGTCGTTCCTGGCCGCGCTGCTGTCGCGGCATCTGCGGCTGGCCACGGCGGCGCGGCTGGCGCTCGGGCTGGCGCTGACCGCGCTGGGCTTCGGCGGGCTGCTGAGTCTGGGCGGGACGTTCGTGCCCGTTCTCGTGGTCGGCGGGCTGGCGGTGAGCGGGACCGGGGCCGGGCTGATCAACTCCTCGATCACGCACCTCGCGATCGAGAGCGTGCCGTCTCACCGGGTCAGCATGGGGTCGGGGGCGAACAACACCGCCCGCTATGTGGGCAGCTCGCTGGGGGCGGCCGGGGTGGCGGGGGCCATCGGGGGGTTCGGGGCGCAGCAGGGGATGGTGATCGCGGTGGCGGCGTGCATCACACTGACGGGGGCCACGGCCGTGGCCGCCCTCGTCACCCGTCCTTGAGGCGGGTGCGGTGGAGGCGGACCTTCTCGCGGTTGCCGCATCTGCGCATGGAGCACCACTGACGCTTGCCCGCGTTGGACCGGTCGGTGAAGCGCAGCCCGCAGGTGGGGCTGGCGCACACCCGGATGTGCTGCCGGTCGTCGCCGCCGAGCAACGTCACGGCGTCGTACGCGATGTCGGCCAGCGCCGCGCCCGCCGGATCGGGGGGCGGCACCCGTACGAGGGAGAGGTCGGGAGCGAGCCGCACCACCGGCGCCCGGCGCCGCGCGGCCCAGGCGTTGACCACCTCCAGATCAACCGGATCCATGTCGGCGGAGCTCGCGAGGACGGCGTCCACGCACCGGCTGATCGCGTCCCGCAGGTCGCGGGCCTGGCGCAGTAGCGCCTCGTCCGCCCGCACGCCCGCGTAGCCCGCCGCGTCGAGCCAGGCGGCCAGGTCGGCGGGCTCGCGCAGCATCTCGCGGCCGCCGGTCTTCCTCTCGCGGTACGTGTTGATCAGATCGAGACTCGACCGGCCCCCGTCCCACACCCAGTCCATCCCCTAACTATATGATGCGGTTACCGGGTAACCTCATCATGGAGTTAGCAATGGCTGAATCAAGGATGGCCGAGCTCGACGGGCTCCGGATGCACTACCTGATCGAAGGCGACGGGCCGCTGCTCGTTCTGCTGCACGGCTGGCCCCAGACCGGTCACTGCTGGCGGCGGATCATGCCCGAACTGGCCGAGCGCTACACGGTGGTCGCACCCGACCTGCGCGGATACGGCCGGACGGACAAGCCCACCGCCGGCTTCGACAAGCGGACCATGGCCGCCGACATCCGCGCCCTGGCCCGCTCGCTCGGCCACTCGACATTGACGCTGGCCGGACACGACCGCGGGGGCCGGGTCGCGCACCGCTACGCGCTGGACCACCCTGGCGAGGTCGAACGGCTGATCGTCATGGACATCATCCCCACCAGGGAGATGTGGCGCCGCTTCGACATGCGGTCGGGGATGGCGCTGGGCACCTGGCACTGGACCTTCCACCTGCAGCCCGACCTTCCGGAACTGCTCGCGGGGGCGAACGTGGCGGCCTATCTGGGCTACTTTTTCGAGAAATGGACGGTACGGCGGGCGGAGCTGGAGGTGGACGAGTACGTACGGGCCTTCTCCCAGCCCGGAGCGTTGCGGGCCGGGTTCGACGACTACCGGGCCTCCTTCCCGCACGACGCCGCCCATGACGACGCCGACTGGGACGCGGGCAAACGCCTGGAGATGCCGGTACTGGCCCTGTGGGGGTCGGCCGGGCTGCCGAGCCGGGTGCCGGTGCTCGACATCTGGCGCGAGTATGCCCGCGACGTGCGGGGTGCCGAGATCCCGGACTGCGGCCACTTCCTGGCCGAGGAACGCCCCGACATCGTGCTGTCGCACCTGCGCGACTTCCTCACGCCCGGCTGATCAGACGGCGGGCGGGGAGTTCGTGGGCGGCCCAGGCGATCGCGGCGACGATCAGCGCGGTGGCGGGAGTAACCGTGGTGACCTACCAGCGCCGGGCCTGGGCCATGACGTCGAGCAGCGCGTCGCGTTCGGCGGCAAAGGCCGGGTCCGCGCCTTCGCGTTCGGCCCGCAGGTGCAGCATGGTCAGCTCGGTCGCCGCCTGCTGGTAGTCGCCCATCGCCCGTCCGAGCCCCACGCCCTTGGCCCACTTGCGCGCGGCCCGGCGGCCGGACAGCGTGCTCAGCATGGTGATGTCCGGTGGGGTGACGTGCCCGGTGGCCTGGTAGGTGGGCAGGTAGCCGCCCATCTTGGCCAGCAGTTGCCGGCGGTCGCGTACGGTCACCAGGACGAGCCCGACGAGCGCCCCCATGATCACCAGGTAGGCCAGACCCAGCCAGCCGATCGACTGGAGCAAGGCGGCGCCGTTCCAGAGCCCGTGCAAGAGGACCGCGGCGAAGTAGCCGAGCGGGATGGCCGCGAACCTCGCGGGGCCGCGGCGGGTGAGCGCGTACGCCACGCCGAGCCCGGTCATCGCGGTGTACACGGGGTGGCCGAGCGGGTCGATCAGCCCTCTGATCACGAACAGTTGCACGGCCCCGCCCACGCCGTCCTCGGTGAACGCGGTCACGTAGTAGCCGACGTTCTCCACGACCGCGAAGCCCAGCCCGGCCATCGCGCCGTACACGATGCCGTCGGTGAGCCCGTCGATCTCCCGCCTTCTGATCAGGAGCAGCAGCAGCGCCGAGCCCTTGAGCGCCTCCTCGATCACCGGGGCCAGGTAGGCCGTCCCCACCTCTTCGACGGTCTGCGGGCCGTAGCCGGCCCTGGCGAACATGGCCTGGCCGGCGATCGTCAGCACGACGCCCAGCACGATCGCCACGCCGGCGCCCCACGCGAACGCGAAGCCCAGGTGCAGCGGGGGCTCGGGCTCCAGTCTGTCGAGCGAGAGGACCGCCGCGAGCAGCAGGGGCAGGGGCGCCACCGCCAGCAGCATGGACAGGCCGAAACCGAGCGGACCGCCCTCCAGCAGCATGCCGACGAGCACGATCACCGCGAGGACGCTCGAGATCACCAGGCCGATCAGGAGCGCCTTGCTGGGCCGTCGCGGGAGCGAGGGGGGCCGGGTCCGTACGGTCATCGCCATACCTCTCTTCGGGCAGAGTCCCACTATGGAGCGGACCCGTCGACAGACGCTTGACGATTACTTGACGACCTTGATCAACGATCTTCGCGGTAGTAGGGATCGGCGACCCCGCCCTCGTACGAATACACCTCGCGGCCGTCGACGAAGACCCGCAGCGCCCGGCTCATGATGTCCAGCGGGTCGCCGGACCAGATCACCACGTCGCCGTCGAGCCCCGGACGCAGCGCGCCGACCCGGTCGTCGAGGCCCATGATGTGGGCCGGGTTGACGGTGATGGACCGCAGCGCCACGTCCCGATCCAGCCCCTCCTTGACCGCCAGCGTCGCCTGGTGGACCAGGAAGTGGATCGGCACCACGGGGTGGTCGGTGGTGATCGCCAACTCGACCCCGGCCCGCGCGAGGATGCCCGGATTGCGCAGCGAGCGGTGCCGGAGCTCGACCTTGGAACGGCTGGTGAACAGCGGCCCGATGATGACCGGGACGCCGCGCTCGGCCAGCACGTCGGCGATCAGGTGCCCCTCCGTGCCATGGTTGATCACCAACCGGTAGCCGAACTCGTCCGCCAGCCGCAGCGCGGTCGCGATGTCGTCGGCCCGGTGCGTGTGCTGGCACCAGGGCAGCTCGCCGTCGAGCACGCGGACGAGGATCTCCAGCGTGGCGTCGCGATCGAACGGCTTGCCCTCGTCGTAGGCGACGGACCGCCTGGCCTTGTAGTCCTGCGCCTTCATGAACGCGTCGCGGATCACCGCCGCCACGCCCTGGCGGGTGGACGGCAGCTTCTTCTGGTCGCCGTAGACGCGCTTGGGGTTCTCGCCGAGGGCGCTCTTCACGCTCACCGGCTCGCGGATCAGCATCTCGTCGACGGTCCGGCCCCAGCACTTGACCGCCACCGTCTGCCCGCCGATGGGGTTGCCGGATCCCGGCTTGATCACCGCGGTGGTGACGCCGCCGGACAGCGCGTCGGCGAAGCCCAGGTCGGCGGGGTTGATGGCGTCGAGGGCGCGCATGCGGGCCCCGTTGGGGTCGGTCATCTCGTTGGTGTCCTGGCCGGCCCAGCCCTCGGCCTCCTCGTGCACGCCCAGGTGGCCGTGGGCCTCGACGAAGCCCGGCAGCACCCAGCCGCCGGCCGCGTCGACGACGGGGGTTCCCGCAGGTATTTCGATGTCGCGGCCGACCGCGGCGATCTTCCCGTCCTGGATCAGCACGGTGCCACCATCGATGGGATCGCCGTCGACCGGGACGACATATCCGCTGGTGATCGCAAGATTCATGTCAGCAACCTACATTGGATGATATTTCGGCATAGGGCGGACACGGCGCTTCGCTCCTCCCCCTTGCCTTCGGTAAGGTTCCGACAACAGGGCAAAGGAGAATGAATTGGCCGAGGACCAGGCCGCCTACGGTCCCGGAGCGGGGCTCGGCCCCAGCGGCCTGCCGGACGAGGACCTGTCACACCTGCTCAGCCGGCAACGCTTCGGCGCGCTGGCGACGCGGGGCGGTAACGGCCACCCCCACCTGTCCACCGTCGTGTACGCCTGGGACCCCGCCCAGCGGGTGGTGCGCGTCGCGACGGCCGACGGCCGGCCGAAGGTGCGCCAACTGCACAAGGACCCACGCGCCGCACTGTACGTGGCCAGCGACGACTTCTGGTCGTACGCCGTGGCCGAGGGCCTGGCCGAGCTGTCGCCGGTGAGCGTCGAACCCGGCGACGAGGTCGGCCGGGAGCTGCTGGCCATGCGGTCGGGGGGCTACGCCGACCCGGGCGCCGAGGCCGCGTTCCTGGGGCAGGTGGTCGCGGACAAGCGGCTGGTGATCAGGCTCCGGGTGTCGCGGCTGTACGGGACGTCGCTGCCTGCTCCGTCCGCCGGATAGCGCGCCGCCTGTTGTAGTCGACCACCGCGACCACGGCGAGGATGAGCGCCAGGTCGATGGCGGCCGAGGAGCGTATCGCGCCGATGTGGTCGCCGCCCGCCACGGCCGCGAAGTAGACCGCGCCGATCACGGCGACCCCGCCCGAGCCCCCGAACTGCTGGGCCGTACTGAGGAACCCCGAGCCGATGCCCGCCTGGTGCGGCGCGACCTCCACCAGCGCCGCCCCGATGAGCTGCGGGATCACCAGGCCGTTGCCGAGTCCCACGAGCACGAGCGAGGCCATGATCCACGGCAGTCCGGCCGGTGCCGTACACAGCAGCAGCGTCAGGCCCGACGCGGTCACGGCTCCGCCGATCATGACGACCTTCAGGCCGTACCTCCTGACCAGGCGGGTGCCCAGCAGCGAGCTGATCGTGAACAGCACGCCCATCGGCGCGAACGCCAGCCCGGCCTGGAACGCGGTGAGCCGCAGCCCGCCCTGGAGCAGCAGCGTCAGCGTGAACATGAACGACGCGAAGTACGCCATGAACGCGGTGATCGCGCCGACGCCCGCCAGATAGGAGTGCACCTTCAGCAGGGCCAGGTCCAGCACCGGCTGCCCGCCGCGCCTGCCGAGCACGTACTGCCAGCGGCCCGTCAGAACGAGGACGGGCACGCTCGCGCCCATGCAGATCCACGTCCACGCGGGCCAGCCCGCGCTGTTGCCGAGGCCCAGCGGCACCAGGATCAGCGCCAGACCGGCCGCCAGACCGGCGGCGCCGAGCAGGTCCAGCCGCGACCGCCTGGCCGGCTCGACCCTGGGCAGCAGCCAGGCGGCCAGCGGGACCACGACCAGGCCGACGGGCAGATTGATCAGGAAGATCACTCGCCAGCCGAGCCCGAACAGGTCGGCCGACAGCAGCAGCCCGCCCAGCACCTGCCCGGCGATCGAGCCGAGCCCGCCGGCCGCGCCGTACCAGCCCACCGCGCGGCGCCGCTCGTCCGGCGGGAAGGCCGCGGAGATCATGGCGAGCACCTGCGGCACCATCGCCGCGCCGGCCAGCCCCTGCAGCAGCCGGGCGGCCACGAGCTGGGCCGGGTTCAGCGCGATCCCGCAGAGCAACGACGCGATCGTGAACGCGATCACGCCGCCGATGAACATCCGCCGGTAGCCGTACCGGTCGCCGAGCCGCCCACCGGTGATCATGCCCGCCGCGTAGGTGAAGGCGTAGCCGCCCACGATGAGCTCCAGTGCCGCGGGGCTCGCGTGCAGTTCGCGTTCGAACGACGGAGCCGCCACATTGACCACGAAGAAGTCGAACTGGGCCATGAACCACGCCGACAGAAGCACCGCCAGTGTCCCGCCGATCCTCATTCTGACCAGGCTAGGCCCAAAGATCCGGCGGCGGCCGAGCGGGGCTGGCAGAGTGAGGGCGTGGATCATCTCTCCCACTTCGGCCGCGAGATCCGCGCGTTCGAGGCGGCGGTCCGGACCGCGGGATCCGGTCTGGTGCCGTCCTGCCCAGGCTGGGGCGTGCCCGATCTCGTCATGCATCTGGGCGGTGTGCACCGCTACCTCGCGTGGGTCATCGGCGATGGTCTCACCGAGCGGCCGGACCCCTCGGACCCGTCCTTCCTCGGGCGGCCACCCGAGTCGGCCGGCTGGCCGGATCCGGCGCACGCCCCGGCGACCGGGCCGCTGCCGGCCGGTCTGGCCGACTGGTTCGCCGAGGGGGCCGCCAGGCTGGAGTCCCTGTTCGCGGCCACCGATCCGGACGTTCCGGTGTGGACGTGGTCCGGCGAGCGGAGCGTCAGGTTCTGGGTGCGCATGCAGAGCATCGAGGCGGCCGTCCACCGCTGGGACGCCGAGGGCGTGGCGGGGACCGCCGGGCCGATGGACGCCGAGCTGGCGGCCGACGCGGTGGGGCAGACGTTCGAGGTGATGGCCCCGGCCCGGCGGGCCTGGACCGCGGCGCCGCCCGGAGCGGGCGAGTCGTACGGCTTCCGGCAGACCGACGGGCCGGGACGGTGGACGGTCCGCTTCGACGGACCGGCCGTGACGGTGACCCAGGCGGAGACCGGCGGCAGCGACGTGGAGGCGGCCGAGGTAGCCGACGCGGGGACCGGCGGCCGCGACGTCGAGGTGGCCGGGACCGCGTCGGACCTCATGCTGTTCCTCTGGAATCGCGTCCCGTCCGAGCGGCTGGACGTGCGTGGCGACCGGGCCGTGCTCGACCGTTACTTCACCCTCGTCCCACCTGTCTGACCTGTCAGGCAGGGTCCACGGTGTCGCCCAGTGACTCCAGGAGTTCCCGGAGTTCGTGGGCCAGGACAGCCTGCCGGTTCTCGGAGAGCGCGGCGAGCAGTCGGCGCTCGGTCTCGACGTGGTCGGGCAGCACCCGGTCGATCAGCTCCCGCCCTTCGTCGGTGAGGGCGACGTGCACGACGCGCCCGTCCTTCTCGCTGGGTGTACGGGACACCAGGCCGCGGGCCTGGAGGCGGTCGAGGCGCTGGGTGATGGCCCCCGAGGTGACCATGGCCGACTTCATGAGCTCGGCCGGGGTCAACGACCGTCCATTGCGCCGCAGCGTGGCGAGCACGTCGAACGACGCCGAGTCCAGCCCGTGGGCGCTGAACGTACGGCCCAGCTCCAGGCCGATCAGCCGCGACAGGCGGGACAACCGCCCGATCACCGCCATCGGCGACACCTCGACGTCAGGGCGCTGCGCGGCCCACTGCTCCAGCACACGGTCAACATGATCTGCCACCCATTCATCTTAGCGGTGAGACAAATACCTTAGCGATGAGATACATTGTCTTAGTGCTAAGAAATCGACTTGCCATGATCATGGTGACCGCGCTGGCCCCGGCCATCTGGGGGACCACCTACCTCGTCACCACCGAACTGCTGCCACCCGGCCGCCCGCTTCTGGCGGCGGTCGTCCGCGCCCTCCCCGCCGGACTGCTGCTCGTCGTGCTCACCCGGCGGCTGCCGAAGGGGGTGTGGTGGTGGCGCGCCCTCGTGCTCGGCGCGCTCAACATCGGGGTGTTCTTCGCGTTGCTGTTCATCGGCGCCTACCGGCTGCCCGGCGGGGTCGCCGCGACCATCGGCGCGGTGCAGCCCCTCCTGGTCGCCGGTCTGTCCGCCGGCCTGCTCGGTGAGCGTTTCTCCGCGCGTACGGCGATCGCCGCCGTGGCGGGTGTGGCCGGGGTCAGCCTGCTGGTCCTGCGGGCCGACGCCCGGCTGGACGCCATCGGCGTCGCCGCGGCCGCCGGGGGCGCGGTCGTCATGGCCACCGGAGTGGTTCTGAGCAAGCGGTGGACCTCACCCGCGCCCCTGCTCGCGACCACCGGCTGGCAGTTGGTGGCCGGCGGCCTGCTGTTGCTCCCGGTGGCGCTCCTCGTCGAGGGACCGCCGCCCGCGACGCTGACCTCGGCGAACCTGACCGGGTACGCCTACCTCGCCATCATCGGCTCGGCCGTCGCCTATGCCCTGTGGTTCCGCGGCATCCGCGCCCTGTCCCCCACGCACGTCACCTTCCTCGGCCTGCTCAGCCCGCTGGTCGCCACCACGCTGGGCTGGCTCGCCCTCGGTCAGTCGCTCAGCGTGGCCCAGGTCGTGGGCGGGCTCGTCGTCGTGGCGGCCCTCATCACGGCCCAGACCCAGCGCCGCCAAGCGAAGCGGCCACACCCGGTCGTTGACCGTCTGACCCCGCTGACCACCCCTGATCCCCGCCAACGACCTCTGATCACCTCTGACCCCCGCTAACCGCCTCTGATCCCCAAGGAGAAACCATGCGCATCACCGTGTTCGGAGCGGCGGGTAATGTCGGCGCTCGCGTGGTCGCCGAGGCGCTGTCCCGCGGCCACGAGGTCACCGCCGTCGTACGCGACCCGGCCCGCTTCCCCTCCCTGCACCCCGGCGCCCATCCCCAGGTCGGCGACGCCGCTCAGGTCGAGGACGTGACCAGGCTCGGCACCGGTCAAGATCTCGTGATCAGCGCGACCCGTCCGGCCACCGGCCGCGAGCACGACCTCGTCACGACCGCCAAGGCGCTGCTGGCCGGACTCGCGGGGGCCGGCGTCCGGCTGCTGCTCGTCGGCGGAGCGGCCGGCCTGACCGTACCCGGCTCCGGCGGCCGTACCGTGCTCGACGACCCGCGCTTCATGTCCGACGCCTACCGCGACATCGCGCTGGCCTGCAATGGCCAGCTCGAAGCCTGCCGCGCGGAGACCGGCGTGGACTGGGCCTATCTGAGCCCGGCCGCGCTGCTGGCGCAGGGCGAGCGCACCGGCGCCTACCGGCTGGGCGCCGACGAGTTGCTCATGGACGCCGAGGGCACCTCGGCGATCTCCATGGAGGATCTCGCGGTGGTGCTGCTGGACGAGGCGGAACGGCCCAGGCACCACCGGGTCAGGTTCACCGCCGCGTACTGACGTCAGCCGCCTTCGCGGACACGGTCGTAGAACAGGGCCAGGGCGCCGCTCGCCGTGGTCGCGACCTCGCCGGCGAGGCGCCAGCTCGATCCTGGCAGCCCGTCCTCGAACAGGCGCGTACCGCCGCCGACCAGCTCCGGGGCCAGGATGATGCTCAGCCGGTCCAGCTCGTCGGCCCGCAGCAGGTCCTTGATGACGCTGCCGCTGGCGAGCACGACGATGTCGCCGCCCTCCTGCCGGCGCAGATCCTTGACCACCTCGGCAGGGGCGGCGTCGGCGATGCGGCTGTTCTCCCACGGCGCCTCCTTGAGCGTCGAGGAGAACACCACCTTCTCCACCGCGTTGAGCCACTCGGAGAAGGACCGGTCCCGGGGGTCGGCCGCGTCGTCCTTGGCGACCGCCGGCCAGAAGCCGCCGAACCCCTCGTAGTTCTTGCGGCCGAGCAGGACCGTGGTGGCCGTCGCGGTGATGCGGGCGACGTGCTCCCTGGCGCCTTCGCTGATCGCGTGCGGCACGATCCAGCTCATGTCGTACTCGCCCGCCGGGCCCGAGACGCGGCCGTCCAGGGACAGGAGGATGTTGCCGATGACGATACGGCCGGCGTTCTTCGCTTCGCTCATGAGTCGCTTCCTCAGCTGTTGATCTGGTACCGCCATCCTTGGGCGAACCGTGCCCGACAACATCGGCCAGGTGGCCGATCTGCGGCATCAGCGGCGCAGATTCCCGACCAGTCGTGTGGTCTCCTCGTCTGCGGGGAAGTACGCCTCGACGGCGACCCCTTCGAGCGTGATGTCGAACGCCGCGCCGAACGTCGTGATCGTGCTGAAGAAGCAGAGCTCGTCCCCCCGGTGCGTGATCCGGACGGGCAGCGCGATGTCGGCGGGGTCGGGCAGCGGCGCCTCGCCATCGTCTCCATAGGCCAGCAGTTCCTCGTAGAGCGCGCTCAGCTCCGGGTCCCCCGTACCGGCGACCTGCCTGGCGAGGCGCGGCAGCAGGAACGCGCGGACCTGCGCCAGGTTCCGCACGCGCGGCGCGAACCCGGCCGGATGCAGCCCCAGCCGCATCATGTTCACCGGCGGCTCCAGCAGGGCCGGGTCCACGTCTTCGAGGAAGATGTTCATGGCGTCGTTGGCCAGCAACAGGTTCCAATGGCGGTCCAGGGCCAGCGCCGGATACGGCTCGTGCCCGCGCAGGATCTGCTGGAGCGCCTCGTACGCCTTGCCCAGGTCGGGAGCGTCGAGCGGGCGCTCGGGATAGATGGGCGCGTACCCGGCCGCGACCAGCAGCCGGTTGCGTGCCCGCAGCGGGACGTCGAGCTGCTCGGCCAGCCGCAGCACCATGGACCGGCTGGGAATCGTCCGCCCGGTCTCGACGAAGCTGACGTGCCGCGCGGACACGTCGGCCTGGAGGGCCAGGTCCAGTTGGGTGAGCCCGCGCCGCTGCCGCCAGTCCCGCAGCGACTCCCCGACCGGCTGATCCATGTGCATACGGCCGGTTCTACCTGGTCTGACGGTTTAGGTCCATTACATGGCAGGTAATCGACGACCGGATTCAGCCGGCGGTGTCGGAGGCGCCGGGTGGCCAGATGCCGACGTCCAGGAGCTTGTGAGCATAGGAGTAGGCCACGAGCTGGCTCCGGTTGCTGCAGGCGAATCGGTCGAGGAGCTTGCTGATCCGCTCTGCCACCGTATATCTGCTGAGGTTCATCTCGCGGGCGATTCTTGTTGTCGTATATCCCCTGGCCAGCAGGACGATCAGCCACGTGTCGCGATCATTTGTCAGATCGCCGCATACAAGATCCATAGCAAGTCCCGGTTCGGATCGCTTTGGCCGGAGGCGCTCCTGGTGGAAGCGCCTCTGTGTGCAAGCTAGAAGCGTCTGCTTAATCAGCGGTATGGCCGGAGCACGCGACCGGTTATGGATCGGCTCTGGCGAGCTGCCCTTGGAAGATCTCCTCGTAGAGGTTTCTGAGTACGGGGCTGGGGTCGAGGCCGAGTTCGGCCACGAGATGCCGGCGTACCGTCTCGAACTGCGAGAGCGCCTCCGGCGCCCGGCCGCAACCGGCGAGAGCGGTCATCCTCGCCGCCACGAGCCGCTCACGCGCGGGGAAGAAGGGCACCAGATCGTCGAGCCTGTTCAGCGCCTCGATGTGGCTGCCCCGCTCGATCTCGAGTTCCGCCCAGTCCTCATTGACCGTGAGGTACAGGTCGGTGAATCCGCCGACCGCCTCATCGACCAGGGCGACACCCGAGAACTCCGCGAGCGGCTGACCGCCCCACAGGCGCAGGGCGTCATCGAGCACGGTCGACGCGGCATCGGTGTCGCCTCTGCGCCGCATGTCCCGGCCGGTGCCGGCCAGCCGCCGGAACCTGAGGAGATCGAGTTCGTCCGGCCCGGCGTCGAGACGGTATCCCCAGCCTTGGTAGGAGATCCGATCTCCGAATCTCCGCCGCAGCACCGAGACGTAGACCTGGAGGTTCTTGCGTGCTGTGGGGGGTGGTCGTTCTCCCCACAAGGAATCGATCAGCTGGTCCGTCGGGACCACCTGGTTCGGGCGGGAGAGCAGGATCGCGGCCAGCAGCCGGGCCTTCCTGGCGCTGACGTGCACGATCGTGCCGTCCACCCGCACCTCGAGCGCGCCGAGCACGCGGGCGTCCAGGCGCGAGGTCACGACTTTCGCCCGCCCGGTGCCCAGCGCCAGGAATCCGGCCAGATCGATCGTGGCCGACCCCGACGTGGCCATCTGGCGGTGGAGCGTACGCACCGTGGACAGCGTGGCGATGGAGACATCGTCGACACCGGCCTTCGCTTCGAACCATCGCCAATCGCCGTCGCGATTGACTTCGAGGAAGACCGGCCCTTGCCTGGTCAGCAGGAAGTCGAAGGCGCCGTAACGCAGGCCCCAGATCCCGGCGAGCCGGTGCACCGCCTCCACCACGGCCTCCGGCGCCGCCGCCGGAGAGACCGTGACCGACGCCGCGTCGCGCCAGATCGCCTCCGGCGATGACTTGCCGACGCGGAAGGCCCGGATCTCGCCATCCACGAAGTAGACGCGCAGCTCCGCCCAGTGGTCGACGTATTCCTGGACGATCATGGGCGCGTCCCGCGCGGGCAGGCTTCTGGCCACGACGCCGTCCACGATCTCCGGGAAGACCCCGCGCAGGGTGCCCGGTTCGGTCTCGACGAAATGCCGGTCGAGGGCCTTGACGATGATCCGATCACTGGCCAGCGCCGCGCTCGCCGCCCCCAGGTCGGTCGTGACGATCGTTCGCGGAGTACGAACTCCTGCCTGTGCCGCGCCGTCCAGCTGAACCAGCCGCCCCAGATCGCTGCCGCCGGGCAGCCGGGCGGCCGACAGCGACGACAACTGGTCGATGAAAGCGCCCCACGAGTCGGCCCGGAACAGGGACGGCGCCGAGCCGTTCCCTCCCCGCACGGCCCGCGGTGAGAAGTGCCGTACCCAGGTGACGGTGGGGATGATGCGGCGCCCGTTCACCGTCAGCGAGCCGTCGTCGAGCCGGGTGATGATCCGCAGGCCGCTGATCGACCCGGCGTCGACCCGCACGCTCGGCACGCCGAGCGTGCGCAGCCCGCGCTGGAGCACCGCGAACTCGGCGAGCCCCGCACGATCCACGAGGACCACGCACGGCAGGGCGGTCGCGGGGTCGCTCTCCTCCGGGAGCTGCCAGGTCACGCCGGGACTGCCGGTGGGCATACGCAGCGTGTACGGATCATGTGGCTTGGCGTTCACTCGACTACGAAATGCGCGACTGAACCGGTCCATGTGCCGATGATGATCAGACTCGGTGTGATCGCACAACGCGCCCTCTGTCGTTCGGCATAACGTCCCGGCTAGCCCACATTTGTGGGGTTGTGTCACCTGCTGATCGCCGGTCCATACTCAACCAGCAACACATCTCCAGCGCCAACAGAAGCCGCCGCCTGCACGTTTTGGTGGAGCGAGTCGAGGTGAAGGGTGGTGCCGTGTCGAGCGACGTGGTGACGGCCGTAGGGCTGACCAAGCGCTATCGGCGCAGCCAGAGACCGGCGGTGGACAATGTCTCGTTCGAGATCGCACGGGGAGAGACCATCGGGCTCCTTGGGCCCAACGGCGCCGGGAAGACGACCCTGATCAAGATGATCTGCGGGGTCACCACCCCGACCTCCGGTCAGGTCCGTGTCTTCGACGCCGACCCGGTGCGTCAGCCGGTCGCCGCCAAGAGCGGCATCGGGGCGATGCACCAGTCAGGCCCGTTCGACATGATGCTGCCGGCGCTCGACAACCTGCGGATCGCGGCCCGCTTCCGCGGTCTGAAGTGGCGTGCCGTGCGGCCGTGGGCCCTCGAACTGGCGGATTTCCTCAGCTTGACGGAGGCCCTGCCGCGATTCTGCTTCCAGTTGTCGGGCGGTCAGCGGCAGCGGTTGCAACTGGTGCGGGCACTGCTCACCATTCCGCGACTGCTGGTCCTCGACGAGCCTTCCGCGGGACTGGACGTCGTGGGGCGGCGTCACATCGAGCGCTTCGTGACCTGGCTACGCGAGGAGCACGGCGTGACCGTGCTGTGGACCAGCCACCACATCGACGAACTGGAACGCAACAGCCAGCGTGTCCTGGTCATCGACAAGGGACGGGTGCTGCGCTTCGCCAAACCGCGCGAACTCGTCGAGGAGTTCGGCACCACCCACCTGCTGGTGGCCCTCGATGATCCCGCGGCCGGCCTGGTGGTGCTGGCCTGGGCGGAGGCAGCCGGGCTCACGGCCACGGCCGAGGACTCCGACGTACGGATCCACGGTGCGCGAGCGCAGGAGGTGCTGCCGGAGCTGTCGCGGCACTGCCAGGAGCGCGAAGTCGCGATCTCCGGCGTCTCGACCGTCTCGGACTCGCTGGAGCAGGTGTTCCTCCGGATGACGGAGGCCGAGGACTGACTGGCAAAGGGGATAATCGTGGCCGCCAAGCTGGTATTCAACAACACTCCTCCGACCGGGACCCCGAAGGCGGCCGACCTGTCCGCGGTGCTCTACCGCGAGTACGCGCTGCTCGCCCGCAACCGGGTGTATCTCGTCCTCGGACTGGCTCCGATGCTGATCTACCTGCTGCTCGTGAACACCTCGCTGGGCAACCTCCTCAAGGTCGTCGACTACAAGGGCATCCAGGTGCCGTTCGCGATCTTCCTGCTGCCCATGACGCTGGCGATGTCGGTCGTCAGCGCGGCGGGAACCTCCGGCATGGCGGTGTTCCAGGAGGAGATGAGCGGCGCGGCCACACAGTTGTGGTCCTACCCGTTACGCAGGTCGCGGTTCCTGCTCGGCAAGGTGATCGCGGGCGTGTCGCTCGTGCTGGGCCAGGCCCTGCTGGCCCTGGGCGTGGCGGTGTTCGTCTTCGAGTTGCCCTTCGACCTGCAAGCCTGGGCCGGCCTGCTGTCGGTGCTCACGGTGGCCGCCCTGGCCTTCAACGGACTGTATCTGGCGACGGCGATCCTGATCACCGACTACCAGGTCTTCATGCTGCTGTCGAACGTGTCGATCCCCGTTCTCGTCTTCAGCGCCCCGTCGCTCTACCCGGTCGACAGCATGCCCACCGTGCTGCAGTGGGTATCGGTGATCAACCCGCTGACGTACGCGATCGACGGTATGCGGGACGCCGCCTTCTTCGGGTTCGCCGACGCGTGGCAGGACCTCCTGGTGCTGGCCGTCCTGGCGGCCATCAGCTACTACGTGGGCGGCCGCGCCTTGATCAACCGCGCTCGCAACATCTGATCTCGTCAAGGACAAGGGACGATGCGGACAGACAACTCCTCTCTCTCGTGGCTCCTCTCGCACTCCGACCGGTCCAAGGTCCGGTTGCCGGGCACGGACAGAGCTCACGACCCGACGGCCACGCGGGAGATGGCCGACCGGGCGGCCCGGATGGTCGGGATCACCAGGGTCGCGGACATCACCCGGCTGGACACCATCGGAATCCCAACATTTCAGGCGATCCGGCCGACTGCCCGGACGCTCGCCGTGTCTCAGGGGAAAGGAATCACCCCCGAGCTGGCGAGGCTGTCCGCGATGATGGAGGCCGTCGAGCTCTGGCATGCCGAGCAACCCATGACGCCGGTGACGACGGCGCCCTCTCGCGACGTCATCGGGCACCTGGGCTATGACGTCCGCGACCTCCCGCTCTCCCCGCCGACCGTGCTGCACGACGGGCTGCCGCTGGACTGGGTCGCCGGCAGGTCGCTGACCGACGGCTCGGAGACCCTGGTTCCCAGGGATTCGGTGGGATTCTCCCTCATACGGAAGACCGGCTGGAACCCGCCGGTGTTCTTCGAGTCGACGAACGGCCTGGCCAGCGGAAACACGGCGGCCGAGGCCGTCCTGCACGCGCTGTACGAGGTGATCGAGAGGGACGCCGTGACCACGGCGCTGGCCGCCGGCGACAAGGGGGTCCTCGTCGACCCGGCGACTCTGGGGTCGCCGGTCGTCGACGAGTTGTGCGAGACGATGGCGCGGGCCCGGGTCTGTCTCGAAGTCAGGTCCCTGCCGTCGCCCACCGGGTTGCCGTGCTTCCTGGCCCGGATCTCCTGCGACGACTATCCACCGGCGTTCATGGGATTCGGCTGCCACCTCGGCTCGGAGATAGCGCTCACCCGGGCCGTCACCGAGGCCGCGCAGGCCAGGCTCGGCTACATCTCGGGCGCGAGAGACGACCTCCAGGCGGGCGTCCCCAACGGTCCGGGCGCGAGGCGCCGGCCCGTGCCCGCGGCGGGCACCGGCGAGGCGATCCCGGAACTGACGGCTCACAAGAGCCTGGTCGATGATCTGGAGGACGTGGTCAAGCGGGCCGCGGTCGCGTTCTCCGCCGCCCCTCTCGTCATCGATCTGACGAGGGACGAGATCGGCGTTCCCGTGGTCAGAGTGGTGGCGCCGGGAAGCCGCGTCACCCCGGAGGTGTTCTAGTGAGCCGCCAGAAGACAGTCGTCTACGCCGGGCCGACGATCTCTCATGACGAGGTCCTCGCCGTGCTTCCGGAGGCGCGGACGCGGCCGCCCGTGGCTCGGGGTGATCTCCTCAGGGAGGAGTGGGGCCGGGACGACACCGCCGTCATCATCGACGGGTACTACCGGGAGCGGCTGTCCGTGGGCCACAAGGAGATTCTCTGGCTGCTCAACGAGGGCGTGAACGTCATCGGCGCGGCGAGCATGGGGGCATTGCGGGCGGCGGAGCTGAGCCCGTACGGCATGCGGGGCGTCGGGTCCGTCTTCCGCATGTACGCGACCGGCGAGGTCGATGGGGATGACGAGGTGGCGGTCCTGCACGGGCCCGCGGAACGCGGATACCCCACCGGCACGGTGGCCATGGTCAACATCCGCTACGGCTGCCAGGAGGGAGCCAGGAGCGGCCTCGTTCCGGCGGCGACGGCCGAGCGGATCGTCGAAGCGGCGAAGTCCCGGCCCTTCGTCCACCGGACCTGGCACGAGCTGGAAGAGGCTCTGGGCCCGGAGGCCGGCGACGCGCTGAGCACGCTCGAGCGGATGATCGGGACGGGTGAGTGGGATCTGAAGCGGCTGGACGCGGTGGCGGCCCTGAGCGCCGTCGGCGGGCACCGAGCCGAAGCGCCCAGCGCGTGGGCGGCCGACGTGGCCCTGACGGGGATCACCCACTACGAGGCGCTGGCCTGGCGGTCGATGCGGGAGTACGCGCCGGGCCGGTGGATGTCCGATCTCGATGTCCTGGACGCGGCGCGGCTGTTCGGCCAGGACTACCCACGGCTGCACGAGCAGGTTCTGACCGGCCTCCTGACGGACTTCGCCGGCGCGCGGGGCCTGGGGCTGGAGGCGTACACGCGGGCCACGCTCGGGGTCGACGATCGTGCCGACGTGCCGCCCAGCCTCGCATCGTGGCTCTCCGAGACCGAGCGGGCCACCCTGTCCGCCGCCGAGCAACGCCGACTGGTCATGGTGCGGGTGTGGCCGGTCTGGCAGTCGGAGGACTGGCGGCCGATCGTCCTGGAGCGGATCCGGGAATCGAGCCGCTGGCCCGAGTGGTCCGATCTCGTCGCCTGTGCCGACGAGGCCGCGGAACAGACTCGCGGCCGGGTGGTCGTCCCGGCACCGGCGATCTGCGGACGGGTCTTCTCCCGCCACTGGAACGGGCCCGGAACGTCAGCGGAGGTCGAGCTGGCGCGGCGCGGGTTCCTCAGCATGGCGGATCTGGGACAGACCGTCAGCAGGTTCTTCGCACTGGATGTGCAGAAGGCCAAGGGGTGATGAGCGCGACCGGGCTTGAGCAGTCGTTCGACCCGACCGGCTCGGAGCATCGCCGGGACCCGCACCCGCTCTTCCACCGCATGCGCGAGCGGGCGCCGGTCTACCGCCATGCGAGCCCGGCGGCCGGTCACGCGTCCTGGTACCTGACCCGGTACGCCGACGTGCAGCGCGCCCTCCATGACCCGGACCTGGGGCGTCAACTCGACCGGCTGCCCGACGAACTGGCCGCCTTTCACCGCCGGTGGCAGAACGACCCACTGGCGATGGTGCGGCGGAACATGTTCAACCTCGATCCGCCCGACCACACCCGCCTGCGGCGGCTGATGGCGCCCGCGTTCGGCCCTCGGACGGTGGCGGCACTCGAACGGCGCGTTCATCAGGTCGTCGGCGAGCTGGCCGACGGCATGGCGGCCGCCGGAGACGGCGTCGACCTGATCGAGGCGCTGGCGCTGCCGCTGCCGATCCTGGTCGTCGCCGAGTTGGTCGGCTTCCCGATCGACGACCGGGCCCGGCTGCGCGGGTGGAGCGACGACATGCTGCGCAGCCGGGACGTGGCACTGGTGCGCCGCGCCGGAATCGGGTTCGTCGCGTACGTCAACGAGAAGCTCGACGAACGGCGGGCCCACCCGGGTGCGGACCTGCTGTCCCGGCTCGTCCGGTCGACGGAGATCAGCCACGCCGAGCTGGTGTCCAGCGTGTTCCAGTTGCTGCTGGCCGGGGACGAGACGACGGTCAACCTCATCGGCAACGGAGTGCTGGAACTCCTGCGCCACCCCGACCAGCTCGAGCGCCTCCGCGCCCGGCCCCGGCTGATCGACTCCGCGGTGGAGGAGGTGCTGCGGTTCAACGGCCCGGTCGGGCACTCCCGGCCGCTGTACGCGCTGACCGACCTGGGCATCGGGGAGTCCGTGATCCCCCGCGGTGACATCGTCATACCGGTGCTGCTGGCCGCCAACCGCGACCCGGCGGTGTTCCACCAGCCGGATGTCTTCGACATCGGCCGCACCCCGAACCGGCACCTGGGCTTCGGCCACGGAATCCACTTCTGTCTCGGTGCGGCGCTGGCCCGGCTGCAGGCCCGGGCGGCCATCGGCGCGCTGGTGCGCCGCTTCCCCGGCCTGGCCCTGGCCGTCGATCCGGCCGGCCTGGAATGGACGCCGGACCTGTTCCTGCATGGTGTACGCCGCCTGCCACTGCTGCTGGGGAAGGGTGCCAGCCGATGATCAAGGGGTACGGAGAGCTGTCCCGGATGGCGTTCGGCTACGCCACCTCGCAAATCCTGTACGCGGCCGTCCGCCTGGGCGTTCCCGACGCCCTTGCCGCCGGGGCCATGCCGGTCGACGAGCTGGCGCGCTCCATCGGGGCCGACCCGCGGGCGATGGAGCGGCTGTCGCGGGCACTGGTGGTCCTGGGGGTGGTCGATGAGGTGGTGCCGGGACACCTCGCGCTGGCCGCGCTGGGTCAGCCGCTGAGAGCCGACCATCCATGGTCGATGCGCTCCAGCGTGCTGCTGCTCGGCGACCCCGCGACCTGGCAGGCGTGGGGGGCGTTGACCCACAGCGTGCGCACGGGTGAAGCCGCCTTCGATCACGTGCACGACCAGCCGCTCTTCGACTACCTCGCCGGCCATCAAGATCTTTCGAGGATCTTCAACACGGCCATGTGCGAGGGCACCGAGCGCGTCGCGCTCGAGGCCGCCAGGGCCTACGACTTCACCGGTGCCCGCACCGTGGTCGACATCGGGGGCGGAAACGGCACGCTGCTCGCCGCGATACTGGCGGCCACGCCCGGCGTCCAGGGCATCCTGTACGACACCGCCGACGGCGTGGCAGCCGCCGCCGGGACGTTCCAGCAGGCGGGGCTGTTCGATCGGTGTTCCGTCGAAGTGGGCGACTTCTTCGAGGCCGTGCCCGAAGGCGATCTCATGCTGCTGAAAGGCGTCCTGCATGACTGGGACGACCAGCGGTGCACCGCGCTGCTGCGGAACTGCCGCGCTTCGATCGCGGCGGGCGGGCGCCTGCTGATCCTGGAACCGGTGCTGCCGTCCAGGCTCGACACGCCGGAGGCGGCCGGTGTCGTCATGAGCGACATCGCCATGCTCATCTACACCGGTGGCTGGGAACGCAGCCGAGCCGACTTCCACGACCTGCTCGCGGCCGGCGGGTTTCACCTGGCCGACGTCACGCCGCCGCTGCGGGGTTCGGCGATCCGGATCCTTGTCGCGGATCCGTCCTGAGTGCCGATCCCGCGGTCGCCGTTCCGACAAGCGCGGCCACAGGCAGTCATGGGTACCTCTCACATGCGGGTGGCGGGCTTGAGTAACCCCGCTGCTCTGGCTGTCCGCAGGGCGGGCGCGCATAGTGTGCCGGAAGAGCAACCGCGCTCAAACTCGGGTGGTCAGGTGGCACAACCGATGGAGTGCACCCCCACGGGCGAGGCCATGCCCGCTCTCCGGGTCGTCGTGGGCGAGCCGGACCGGGTGGTGCGCGCCAAGCTCAGGAGCGTGCTCCACATGGGCAATGGCATCTACGTGGTGGGCGAGGCGGGCGCCGCCGACCGGCTGGGCGACCTGGTCGTCCGGCATCGGCCGAGGGTGGCGGTCGTCAACGCGGCGCTGCGGCAGGCGGACGGCGTGGAATTCACCCGTATCGTCGCGGCGCAGGCGAGGAACCGGATGCGCGTGCTGGTGGTCTCCGAAACGCTGGACGAGGAGCTGCTCGGGCGCGCGTTACTCGGGGGCGCGGGCGGTTTCGTGCACCGGGCGTCGCTGTTCGAGGAGATCGTGCCCGCGATCCGGCTGGTCGCGGCCGGGCACACCTTCATCTCCAGCTCGATGATCACGCGGCTACGTGATCGCATCGCCGCGGTGACCACCGGGGTCGATCACCGGCTCGCGGAACTCACCCGCCGCGAGGCCGAGGTGCTGGTTCTCGTCGCGGCCGGCCTGTCGAACGCCGGCATCGCCGACAAGCTCGGCATCGGCACCGGAACGGTCCGTTCGCACCTGGCTCGCATCCTCACCAAGCTCTCGGCGGTGAACCGGGCGCACGCGGTCGGCATCGCGTACGAATCCGGCTTCATCACCGTCGGCTCGGCGCACCTCCGGCGCGAACACGGGTAGCCGAATTCCACCATGCGTACAGCGCGGGATGCTGCCTGACGGCCTCCTCCGTGGTGAGAAGGGGATCCGGCTCCCCCGTCAGCGCCCGTACCACCGCCGGGCCGTCTTTCGCGGCCCGCGTCAAGGTCTGCGCGCCGAAGAATTCGGCGGCGAGCTGCGGGCTGCTCAGCAAGGCCCGGGTCCTGCGGGTGACGATCTCGCGCTCGAACGCGGTCGCTTCCCGCCCGGCCGGTCCCCGGTCCTGCGCGACCGCCATCCGCCATGACACATCCGCCTCCGCCGTCATGGCCGCCTGCAACCCGGGGAAGGCCGACGGACCGAGCCCGCGCCGCGTCAGCTCCTTGTCCAGCCTGAGCGTGCTCAGGGCGGCGACCGACATCCCGTGCGAGTGGACGGGGTTCACCGCGACGACCGCATCGCCGATCGCGACGAAGCCGGCGGGCAGGCGTACGCGTTCGAAGAACCTCCGCCGGTTCGACGTGTCGCGGTACGGCCGGATGCCGCCGAGCGGCGTGGCCGCCGCCATGAGCTCCGCCACGATCGGGTCGCGCAGCGAGCGCGCGAAGTCCGCGAAGCCCAGCTCGTCCACGGGCGGCTCGCCGCCCCGGGTGCCGGTCAGGGTGACGATCCACCGGTCGTCCTCGATCGGGAACAACGTCGCCCCCTGGCCGGGCCGCCCGCTCACCGGACGCGGGTGGATCATGATGGCCGGAGTCTCACCGGCGAGGTCGGGAGGCGCCTGATAGACCCGGGTGGAGTAGGCCAGCCCGGAGGAGACGGTCACCTCCTCGATCTCCGCCACGCCGATCTCGGCCAGCCACCGTGGCGCCTTCGATCTCCGCCCGGTCGCGTCGACGACGAGATCCGCCTCGATGATCTCCGACGGAGCGCCCTCGCGCCTGACCGAGACCCCGGTGACCCGGCTCGCGTCTCCCACCAGGCCGAGCGCCTGCGTGCCCGGCCAGGTCGAGACGGCGCCCAGCGCCCGCTGCCGCACCACCTGGTCCAGGAGTCCCCGGCTGCACGAGATGAGGTACGCCTCGGTGTCCAGCCGCCGGAACCACCCCGCCGCGGCGAGGATCAGCGCGTCGCCGGGAAGGCGCCGGCGATGCGCGCCGCGGGCGAAGAGCGCCTCGAGGGTCCCCGGAAGCAACTCCTGCAGCGCCCGCGCGCCACCGGCCACGAGGACGTGGCTGTGCCGTGACTGGGGCAGCCCCCGCCGGGCACGGAGATCGGCCGGATAATGATCGTTCTCGATCACGATCACGTCGTCCGCGTGCCTGGCGAGCACGGCGGCGGCCAGCACACCCGCGAAGCCCCCGCCGAGGACGACCGCTCTGGTCATGCAGGCCTCACGCCGGACGCTCTTCGATCAGACCCTGTTCGATCATGCTGCCGAGGAACTCCTGTACGTCCTTCAGGATGCGAACGCTCACCGCGATGTTGTCCCCGGCGAACTCATGTGACAGCTTCGAGACGATCGGCTCCCGCTCCCCGTCGCTCGCGACGAGCGTCCATATCCGGGAACCTGTCTCGTTCAAGGTGCGGAATTCCCCGGTTTCGGCGTGGTAGAGCGAGATGCCGCCCGAGGTCTCCTGCCATATCACAGCGTCACTGATCTGGAGTGACACACTCCACCTCCTCTATACCGGTGTTATGGGAAGCAGCTCGCCGACCTTGACGGCGTCGGCCGAGGGGAGAACGTAGGTCTTCCAGTCGTCGAAGACCGGATGGATGTCGTCGTTGGCGAGCAGGCGGGGCGTCTGCATCCCGGCGTCCTCGGCGAGCTCCGCGGGATCGACGCCGGACTCCAGCCAGAGCTGCGTGACGATACCGTGCCGCAGGATCCTGCACTGGTGGCGGCTGTTGCGCCGCAGGTCCTTGGACTCGGCCATGTGAGCGGCGCGGCAGCCTCCGCCGCAGGACGACTTGATGTAGCACCTCGCGCAGTCGGCGTGGTAGTCGCCGCCGAACACGGAGCTCGTCCGCATGTCGTACAGGACCGGGCTGCCGAAGATCTCCGCCAGGGGCTGCCGTCGCACGTTGCCCGCGAGGTGCGAGCGTCCCGTGACGAGCTTGCACGGGTAGACGTCGCCCAGCGAGTTGATGTAGATCTCGTTCCCGCCCATCCCGCAGTTGGCCTTCACCGAGCACAGTTGCAGCGTCTTGGGCCCGTCCGGCAGCAGCTTGCCGGCCACAGGTGAGGTCCAGGTGAGCTGCTGGATCCTCAGATGGTCCTCCCAGCCGAAGTCGTACTCGTCGCTCTCGCCCCGGCCCAGGTTGTTGTGGTACATCAGCCGGATGCTGTCGACCTCGATCCCCTCCATGAACGAGGCGAAGTTCTCGAGCTCCTCGACGTTCTCCGAGGTGACGATGTGGTTGATCATCGGCGTTACGCCCACGTCGTTGAGCAGCCGCAGGGCTCGGTGGGTCTTGGCGAAGGAGCCTTCGCCCCGTGTGCGGTCGTGCGTTTCGGCCGTGCCGCCGTCGACGCTCACCGTGACCGCGTTGAACAGCTCGGCGAACCGCCGCGCCATCGCGGGAGTCCTGATCATGGTGGCGTTGGTGATGATGTTCGACCTCAGGCCGCTCTGATTGGCATGCTCCACGATCTGGAACAGGTCTTTCCTGAGCATGGGCTCGCCGCCGGTGAAGACCACGGTCGAGGCGCCGAAATCGGCGATCTGAGAGACCAGGCTGAGCGACTCCTCGGTGTTGAGCTCACCCGGCAGGCACTTCTCCGAGGACGCGTAGCAGTAGGGGCAGCGAAGGTTGCACCCGTCGGTGATGGCGTAGTAAGCCATGCGGAGCGGCGGCTCTTTCAGCTTGATCCGCGGATGGTTCCCGTTGTAGTAGACGATCCACGCCAGAACGAGTTTCGCGAGGGTCCGATCGGTCTCAGCGGTTTCTTCGAGCCGAGCGTAGGGCCGGGCCAAGGTCTGCAGGACGCCGAACTCCCGCGAATCGAGGACACACCGACCGCCGGAATGCGGGTTGACGACCAGATAAGCCCCATCGTGCATGAAATAGGTGAGGTCTTCTGGTACGTCGAACAGCGAGTGGTTCCGGGCCAGCTTCCCAGACATCCATTTCCCTTCACGCTCTCTGCGGCAGGAGCGACCCCGGCCATGTCCGGCGACATGCGACCGGGACCGCACCCGTGAGCCGTCGAACTAGGAGGCCGGCTTGGCCGGCCCGCTGGACCCGGAGCCGGACCAGGCTCCGCACAGGCACGACGCCTCGGCCTCGCCCTCGTTGTGCGCCTCAACCTCGGGCCGCTCCCACTGCCCACCCGCCATCACCAGAGGCAGTGCGGTGGGCAGCTTGCCCTTGAGCGAGATGAGCAGGTCGGTTTCCTCTTTGGTCAGGGTGGCGAACGCCGCCTCGACCTCCGCGGCGATCGGGTCGTTCAGGACGCCGGCTTCACGCAGAGCTTCCTTCGGATCGAAGGCCATGCCTTCACCTCTCCGTCTTAGGGGGATGCGTTGCAGGTCGAGTATCGGCTGGCGATGCGGAGGCGACACAACCCCACAAACGTGGGCTCACCGCCTTTCACCTGGCAGAGCGCCGACCACACGAATGTGGGTGTCCGGATCTCTTGCGATCGCCGATGAGCCGTTTCAGGCTTGTGGTTCATGAACGGAACCGGATCGGGCGGGTTCGACGCACTGGCCACGCTGCGGGCGGCCGGGCATCCCATCGACCTGCTCGATGAGCGGCAGCGAAGGGTGTTCGCCGAGCTCACGGCGACCGAGGTCGCCGTACTGAACTCGATCAAGAAGCGTCTGGACGACCACGCCGGCGAGGTGGAAGGACAGGAGCTCAAGCTCGTATGAGCGACAGGGACCCACGACCCACCCGTCGTCACATCGTGGTCCTGTTCATCGACATCGTGGGGTCGACGGAGCTCGCCGAGCGTCTCGACCCCGAACTGCTCCTGCGGATCCTCGATCGCTACTACGCCGCCTGCAGGACAGAGATCTTCGAGCACGGCGGCGCGGTGGAGAAGTACATAGGCGACGCGGTCATGGCGGTGTTCGGCGTCCCGGTGAGCCGGGAGGACGACGCGCTCCGGGCGGTCCTAGCCGCGGACGCGGCGATGTCGGCCGTGCGCCGACTCAGTGCCGAGATAGCCCCCACCCACGGAGTCCGGCTGGACGCCCATTGCGGCATCGCCTTCGGCGAGGTGATGGTCGCCGACGGATCCGGCTCGAACGTGCGGGTGATCGGTGACGCGGTCAACACCGCGAGCCGGCTGCAGTCCGCGGCGGGAGCCGGCGAGATCCTCCTGGGGGACGACGTGGCCCGCCTGGTCAGGCAGCACGCGCTGCTGGACGGCGTCCCCCCGCTCACGCTGAAGGGCAAGAGAGATCCGGTACGGGCGTGGCGGCTCATCGCCGTGGAGCCCGATCGCGGCGGGCCGGAGACCGACACGATCCCGTTGATCGGCCGGACCGAGGAACTGCACCAGCTCACGCGCTTCCATGACCGCGCCGCACGCGACCGGCAGTGCTGCATGGCGACCCTGCTCGGCGTTCCGGGCATCGGCAAGTCCCGGCTCGTCAGGGAATTCCTGACGAACCTGCCCGAGGACGTGACCGTGCTCACCGGCCGGTGCCCGTCCTACGGCATCGGCGCCACGTACCGGCCCATCACGGAGCTGCTCGAGGCCCTCAACGGCGAGTGGCCCGCCCTCGCCGAGGCCGTGGGCACGGAAGGCGCGCGGGCGTTGCGCGGCCTGGCGTGCCTCGGTGACGCGGACTACGAGGACACTCCCGGGGTCGCGGAGATCGCGCAGGCCGTACGATCGCTCTTCGAGGTTCTGGCGCGGGACCGGCCGCTGGTGGTGGTGCTGGACAACCTGCAGTGGGCCGAGCCGACCCTCCTCGACCTGATCGAGGACTGCGCGGCGTGGCTCGCCGACGTGCCCGTGCTGCTCGTCTGCGTCGCCCGGCCCGAGCTCTACGAGGCCCGCCCCTCCTGGGGCGGAGGCATGACCTGCGCCATGTCGCTGGAGCTCGGCCCGATGAGCCCGCCGCACATGACCCGGCTCGTCGCCGAGCTCCGCGCCGAGCGGGCGGACGTCGTCGCCCACGACGACGACGGCACGTATCAGCGGGTGATCCACGGTTCGGACGGCAACCCGCTCTTCGCCGAGCTGATGCTGGAGACCCTCGCCGAGGGCGCCGTCGCCCTCCCGCCCACCATCCAGGCGCTGCTCGGGGCCCGGCTGGATCGGCTGGGCGGGGCGGAGCGCCACATGCTCGAAAGGGCCGCGACCATCGGGCAGTCCTTCACGGTGGAGCAGTTGGAGACCCTCTTCGACGGCGAGCCTCCCCTGACGGCGACTCCGCTGCGGCGGTTACAGCGCGACCGCCTGATCCGTCGGGGTGCGCTCCTGGGATCGTACGAGTTCACCCAGACCCTCACCCGGGAGACCGTGTACGCGCTGACGAGCAAGGAGGTGCGCGCGGACTGGCACCGAAGGCTGGCCGACTGGTTCGGCGACCGGGCCGCCGACGCCTCGGACGACGCTCCCTTCGCCGGCTCGGCATCCGGAGACGTCAGCCGGCACCTGCTGGCGGCCTGCCGCCTCACCCGGCAGGTACGCCCCGGCGATCCGTTGCTGCCCGAGCTGACCGACCGGGCCGCGGACCGGCTCATCAGGGACGGCGGTCAGGCGTTGCACCGCAGAGACCTGCCCGCGGCGATCGCGCTGCTCGAGCAGGGACGGGAGATGCTGCCCCCGGGCAGGGACGAGCATCGATCACTGGCCGTTCGCATCAGCGACGCGAAGCTGGCACGGGGGGAGGCCGTCGCGGCGGCCGCGGCCCTGGACCGCGCGGAAGAACTGCTGCCGGAAGACCCGCGGAACCGGCTCACCTGCGTGATCCAGCGGGAGGTCCTCGCCCTCCGCTCGGGCGCCCGCGCGCCGGAACTCGAGTCCCTTCGCGGGCGGCTGGCGCTCGACCCCCGAGACGACCTGAGCTGGTGCCGGTTCCACCAGCTCCAAGCCCTGATCCACATCGAGGACGGCCGTTTCGGCGCCGCCGACCGGGCGCTTCGGGACGGGCTCGAGCGGGCCCGGCCGATGGGCGACCGCTACGAAGAGGACCGTCTGCTCGGCGGGCTGTGCGAGCTGGTGCAATGGTCCTCCACCCCGGTGCCGGAAGGGCTCGCGCTCTGCGCCGGCCTGCTGGCCCGGTTCGCCGGCGATCGCGCCCTGCTGGTGCCGGTGCTCCTGACCAGGGCCCGCCTGCTCGCGCTCTCCGGCGACCTCGGCGGCGCCCGCGAGTCGCTCGACACGGCCGGCCACTACGCGGAGGAGCTGCACCTCGGCCTCTCGGCGATCGCGGTCGTCCAGGTGCGGGGGCTGGTGGAATCCCTGGACGGGAACCACGAGGTCGCGAGGGGCCTGTTCACGCGGGCCGCCGCCGCGCTCCGTGCGGCCGGGCACGGAGGGTCCGCCGCCACCCTGGAGGTCTACGCGGCGCGTGAGACCCTCCGGCGGGGCGACGTCCGGCAGGCGGCAGGGGAGCTGGCGCGGAGCGAGGCGGGGGTTCCTCAGCTCCGCGGCGAGCTCACGGCCATCGTGATGAGAGGCGCGATCGCATCGCTCAACGGTGCGCACGCGGACGCGGTGAGCGCCGCGGAACGCGCGACCGCGCTGCTCGAATCGACCGATGACCCTTGTCTTCAAGGGGACGTCCTGGTGGAGATCGCCCGGATCCAGCGGGCCGCCGGACGCGACCCGGCCGAAGCCGCCCGGCGCGCGCTCGACGCGTACCTGAGCAAGGGCGCGAGCCTGCCGGCGCGGCGAGTCCGTGACTGGATGAAGGGACTGTCATGAACACGCCGCCCTGGCGCCGGGACCAGCGGGCGCACTTCCCCGGGGTGCCCGCGTGGGGGCTGGCCACCACCCGGCAGGCCCCGGAGTCCTTCCAGATCAGCCCGCTGGCGGAGGTGACCAGGGAGTGGGCATGGGGCGGGTCCGACGGCACGGGAGTACGCGTGTGCGTCGTCGACACGGGCGTGGCGGGCGACCATCCCAAGATCGGCGACCTTGACCGGTCGGTCGAGGTCGTCCGCGGGGACGAGGGCGGGCTGACCGTCGCCGAGTGCGCCCCCGTCGACCCCGCGGGGCACGGCACGGCCTGCGCCGGCGTGATCAAGTCGGTCGCCCCCGGCGCGGCGATCACCTCCGTCCGCGCGCTCACCGACGGGAAGTCCGGCACCGGCGACGCCCTCGTGACCGGGCTGCGCTGGGCCATCGACGAGGGGTTCGACCTGGTCAACCTCAGTCTTTCCAGCACGAAGTCGGCCCTGCGGGAATCCCTGCACGAGCTCGCCGACCGCGCCTACTTCCGGCGTTGCCTCCTGGTCGCCGCGGCGCACAACATGCCGGTGCTCAGCTTCCCGTGGACGTTCTCCTCGGTCGTCTCGGTGGCCAGCCACGACGAGGCGGACCCGATGACGTACTACTACAACCCCGCGCCGCCCGCGGAGTTCCTCGCGCGAGGGGTCAGGGTGCCGGTCGCCTGGCCCGGCGGCCGGGAGATCCGCAGCACCGGCAACAGCTTCGCGGCACCGCACATCACCGGCATCTGCGCGCTCATCCTGAGCAAGCATCCGTGGCTGACGCCGTTCCAGCTCAAGACGGTCCTCTACCTGGCCGCGGACAACACCACGACGCACAACGGAGAGGCCCATGTCCGCTGACTTCTCTGACTCTCCCGAGTCCCTCGACGGCACCGAACACCGGCTGCTGCAGTCCATCGTCGAGGTGGCCCGCCACATGTTCGGCGCCGCCGCCGCGTCCATCTTCCTCGTGGATCCGGACACCGGTGACCTGGTCTTCGAAGCCGTGTCGGGCGCGGGCGAGAAACAACTGGTCGGGAGCCACTTTCCGGCGGGAACGGGGATCGCCGGCTGGGTCGCGGCGAGCGGGCAGCCGATGGTCGCGGACGACGTGTCGGCCGTGACGCAGTTCGCCCAGGACGCCGCGGAATCCACCGGTTACGTCCCGCGGACCATCATGGCGGCGCCGCTCATCCGGTTCGAGGAATGCGTGGGCGTCCTGGAGGTGCTGGATCGCACGGCCTCCCGCAGCGATCTGGACGACGTGGAGCTCCTGGGCCTGTTCGCCACGCAGGCCGCCTGCGCCCTGGAACTCCTGCTCCACGTACGACGGAGCGATGACCGGGAGCCCGACGGCGACCCGCACGTCCTCCTGCGGCGGATCGGCGAGAGGCTGCAGGGGAAGGCCCGGTCGTCGGAGGCGGCAGCCGTACGCCTGCTCGCCATCGCCGACGACCTCCTCGCACCGTAACGGTCGCCGCACCTCCCAGGATCGACGTCGACGCCACCCCCCTTGAGCGGCCTCAAGCGGGGGCCGTTGGCGTGGCTGGACGCCGCCACGTCACCTTCCGGCCACGCCTGTTTGAAGGGCGTCAAAGGGGAGAACCCTTCACATGGAGCTGATCAAGGACCTGCTTGAGTTTCAGGTGGAGGGACGCGGCACGAGGATCGCCGCTCGACTCATCTCCGGTCAGGGCACGACGTCGCAGTGTGACGACATCCGGAAGGGACGACATGGCAGACAGCCATTCGCACGACGCACGCCCCGGGAACTTATGGCCACTCGTCGGGCGCGCCGCGGCGCTGCGCACGGTCATGGACGCGGCGACGCAGGCGGACGTCGGCGGTGTGATGATCGTGGGACCACCGGGTGTGGGCAGGACGCGCCTGGCCAAGGAAGCGGTCACGCGGCTCGCCGCGGCGGGCCACCCGACGGCCTGGGCGACCGGGACCCGGGCCGCCGGGGCGATCCCCTTGGGCTCATTGCTGCACCTGGCGCCCCCACACGATGCCGCGGGCCCCGTCACGGGGCACATCTTCGGCCAGATCGTGGAACGGTTCAGTGCTCCCACCGGGAAGCGGCCCATATTCGTCGTGGACGACACCCATCTGCTCGACAACGTCTCGGCCGCGCTCGTCTATCAGCTCGCCGTGCACACAAGAACCTTCGTCCTGCTCACGGTACGGCAGGGGCAGACGGCGCCCGACGTGATGACGGCGTTGTGGAAGGAAGGGGTGGCACGCCGCGTCGAGCTGCGGCCGCTGAGCGACAGCGAGATGGACACGCTGCTCGAACGCGGCCTGGGCGCTCCGCTGGACGCCGTCACGCGGCACACGTTCCGCCGCCTGTCCGCCGGCAACCCGCTCGTGCTGCGAGAGCTCGCCCAGTCCGCGCTGGAGGGATCCGCGCTGCTGCGGCTCGACGGCCTCTGGCATCTGGGCGGTCACCTGCAGATCACCGGCCGGCTCGGTGATCTGATCGAGGCGCAGATGCAGGTCGACGATCCGGCCGTGCTGGCCGTGCTCGAGGTGCTCGCCTGCAAGGAGCCGCTCGGCCAGCCCGTGCTCGAGGACCTCACCGGGCACTCCGCCGTGGTGCAGGCCGAACGGCAGGGGCTGGTGATGGTCGAACCCTCCGGAGCGCGCCACCAGACGCGACTCACGATACCCGCGTATGGGGAGGTCATCCGGGCGCGCATGCCACGCGCCCGAGCGCACGCGATCTGGGCGCGGCTGGCCGAGTCCCTCGCCGCATCGCCACGCCGTCGCGCGGACGACGCACTCGAGCTGGTCATGTGGCGGCTCACCGCGGGCCGCGACTCCTCCGGGCCGGAACTGCTGGCCGCCGCGGAACGCGCCGCCGAACGGTTGGACCTCGATGTCGCCGAGCGGCTGGCGACCGCGTCCGGTGCCGCCGACGGCGGGGTGGACGCGAACCTGACCCTGGCCGAGGTGATGGCGTTGCAGGGCCGCTTCGTCGACGCGGCCGACGTACTCCCGGCTCCAGAGGAATGCGACAACGAGGAACGCGCCGACCGGCGGGCGATACTCAGGGAGAAGATCGAGTACTGGCAGCATGAAACCGCACCGGCTCAGGGGAATCCGACCGGCGAACGGGCGGCGGAGGCGGTGCGAGCCTGGACGATGCTGATCGAGGGACACGTCGCGGGATCTCTCTCCATCGGTACGGCACTGCTCACCCGGCCAGGACCGCGGCTGCCGGCGGAGGCGACGGCACGGGCGGCCACCGCGGTCGTGATCGCCGCGGGTCTCATGGGAGACATCCGCCTCGTCGAACGAGCGAGCGCCACCGGCCTGGAGGTCGCCTCGGCGCACCGGATCGCCTCGCCTTGGACCCAGGCTCAGGTCGGCGCCGCCAGATGCCTCGCCCTCCTGCTGGCGGGCGCGCTCACCACCGCGGCCAAGGCCGTGGAAATCGCCTATCGAGAAGCCGTCGAGACGCAGCTGGCGGCACCCATGGTCGGCGTGTGGGCGATCGTGCGCGGCGTGGTGGCGAAGGCCCAGGGACGGGTGAAGCCGGCACAGCAGGCGCTGCGCGAGGCGGTCGTGTTACTCGGCGAGCACGACCCGCTGCGATTGCAGGGCGTCTACCTGGCCGAACTGGCCGGCGCGCACGCGATGGCAGGAGACACCGTCCAGGCGGAAGCGTGGCTCAGCCGAATGGACGGCTGCCCACCACCACGGGGTGCGCTCTTCGACGCCTGGATCGAGCGCAACCGCGCCTGGGTCGCCGCCGCCGCGCTCGATCTCCCCAACGCCGCCGGCCACGCCCTCAGGGCCGCGAAGACCGCGGGCAAGGCCGGAGCGCCGATGCTCGAAGCCCTGGCGTTGTTCGACGCCGCGCGATTCGGCGCCGCGAACGAGGTGTGCGACCGGCTGCACCAGGTCGCCAGGGACACCGCCGCACCTGCGACGGCGGCCTTCGCCACGATGGCCACCGCGCTCGCCACGGACGACGCCCACCTGCTCGCGGAGGCGGCCGAGAGGCTTCATCGCCTCGGCCATCTGCTGCCCGCCGCGGAGGCGGCCGCGACAGCCCACCGGTTGCATGCCGGGGCGCGTCGGCGGACAGCGGCCAAGGCCACACTCGTGTTCGCTCGTGAACTGCTGACCGCGTGCGACGGCGCCCGCACGCCGCTGACGGACCTGACGGGCAGCGAGGTGTCGTTGACTCCCCGGGAGCTGCAGGTGGCGAAACTGACCGCGGCGGGATTGCCCGGTCGTGCCGTCGCCGACCGCCTCGGCCTCTCGCTCCGAACCGTCAACAACCATCTGGGCCGGGTGTACGCCAAGCTCGGGGTGTCCGGGCGCGACGCCCTCGCGCAGGTGCTGGGCCAGCCGGATGGCGAGGAGCCCCCTGCTCAGGAGCTCCTCCGGGGTGATGCCTGCCGAATGCGGCCCAACTAGCCGCATTACCTGGCATGTAATCGACACCACCCCTCGGCCGATGTCAGCGTTCTCTCATGACGAGCAGCAAAGAACTGATCATGTCCGGCTTCGCGGAGTTCGCCGCCGGCAACATCGAGGTCCTTGAGACGCTCCTGCGAGAGGACTTCATCGAGCACAGCCCGGGCAACCCGTCGGGCAGACGGGCCTTCATCGACTTCATCAAGAACTCTCCCCTGGCCAGCTCGCGCCTTGAGCTCAAGCGGGTCGTCGCGGAGGGCGATCTCGTGGTGATGCACTATCACCTGATCCCGCGAGAGGGCGGTCGCGGGCTGGCGGTCGCGGACTTCTGGCGGCTCGAGGACGGGCTGATCGTGGAGCACTGGGACGTCGTCCAGCCGGTCCCCGAACCGGAGGAGGTGCCGCACGGCATGTTCTGACGGGTTCTACCCGCGTCCGGCCAGGTACCAGTTCGCAGTCACAGCCAGTACGTGTCGTGTTCGCGGAAGAACTCCGCCCTCTCCTCGTCGCTCTTGCCCGCCAGGGTGAGCAGCCCCTCGAAGTATCCCTCTCGTGGCGCGCCCGGCGCGAAGTGCAGCAGCATCGATGCCGGCGCGCCCGATTCGTTACGGAACGCGTGCACGCCACCCTCCGGGACGTGCACGAAGTCGCCCGGCGTCGTGTCGATCCAGCGCCGCCCGTCGTAGATGCGCACGGTGCCGGACAGGATGAAGAACGACTCAGAGATCGACCGGTGGAAGTGCGCCGCGGGGCCACTGGGCTCTGGCCCCATTTCCCAGCGGTAGAGCCCGAACTGCCCGTTGGTCGACGCGCCGGTCGCCAGGTAGTGCACCGTGTTGCCGCTCGGGTAGATCAGCTCGGGAACCGCGTCCGGGCGCCGATACGTCGCCCCCGGCTCGCCGGTTTCCCCGTGGTAGGTCGGTGGTGGATAGGTCATAGCTGTCCTGTCTTCATCTGAATAGTGATGCGGAGACCCGGTCCTCGGCCGTCACACATGCACGACGATGATCCGTCGTTCCTTGGGGCAGCCGGGGTCCTCCACCAAACGACTCATATCATCAGGATCGCTGGTCAACAGCACAGCCGGGCGAGTCAGAGACAGCGTGGTCGCGGCGACTATGGCGTCTATGGCGCAGCGGTGACCCGACAATCCGGTTTCGCCTAGTAGCTCACCAGCACGACGAGCGACCTCTTCCGTCACCGGCACTCTGTTCACTCGAGTCAGCACACGGTGGACCAGAGCATCACGCGCACCGCCACGCAGCACTTCGGCAAGGGTGATCGCGCTGACCGCGACTCTGGCGCCTCTGCTGCGGGCGACTTCCAGATAGGCCCGTACCCGTGCATCACCTACCGCGAGCTTGGACAGACCTTCGCTGTCGAGGACCAGCGTGCCGCCAGTGGCTACCCGGCGTCCGGCCACGCCGCCTCCGCCTCCGCCACGAACTCCTCAGGAATGGCTCCATGATCGGCTTTGAGCAGGGAAGACAGCTCAGCCAGCAGATCCAGCTCGAATTGGCGCGCCACAGCCGCGGTCACGTATTGGCTGAACTCACCTCGCCCCACATGCTGCTGCACGGCCGCGGTCAAATCCTCGGGCATGGAAACACTGATCTTGCGCGCCTTGGCCGAGCGCTCTGGGCGATCACCATGGGCGACCAATGCATCCTCGAGACGTGCCGCCCTCTCCTGAAAGATCGGAGATGTCCTTCCCACGTCGTGCACGAACGCCAGCATGGCCGCGAGATCAGCAGGTGCGACGTTCATGGATGCGGACGAACTCATGAGGGCTCGTAGCCGGCGTTCAAACTCACGGTCTGGCTCAGCGTCCATAAAGCGATGCTACCACCGGTAGTAACTCCATCAGAGGTCGTCCGGTGCGATATTCGGGGGTGGTTCGGACACTTCCTTTGTGAGCAGTGAGCCGAGTGCCCCGGCCAGGTTTGCGGCCGCGATAGCGTGGCCGCGCGCATTGCAGTGAATACGATCGCTGGCGAAGATACCGGGGTCGGCGGCAAGGGGATGGCCGTGGTTGTCGACATGAACCCCGCCGTGCTCGGCCGCGATCCGGCCGGTGAGCACGTCCAGCCGGTCGAAACGCTCCGCCATCGGGTCGGCATAGGGCTCCGGTACGAGTCCGGAACGCGCGAGGTCGAAGAGCCCGATCGTGACAAGCCGCGCCCCCTGGGCGACGAGCGGCCTGACGATGGAGGTCAGCTCGTCGACGAAGCGCTCTTCGTCGAACGACCGTCGCAGAGCGTCGTTACCCCCGGCCGCGACGATCACCAGATCAGGTCGCAGATCGAGTGCGGGTCTCAGTTGCCGTTCGCGGATCTCGGCAGCACGCAGATCCCGCTCCCCAAGATTGCGATAGCTGAACGACGGGTGCGCCGCGGCGAGCGCCTCGGCAACGCGGGCTGCGGCGTCCAGATCGCGGTAGCCGTCCAGCGACTCCCGGATGCCGGCGGCGACGCTGTCGCCCAGCACCACCAGGCGTCGCCAGGGCGCGGAGCGCATCAGCGTCGCCGATCCGGCCGGCCAGCGGCAGTACGGATCGGCTGTCTCGCGCAGGTGGCCGACGTCGGTTTCCATGATCAGGCTCCTGTTCCCGGGTTGGTCACGAGGCTGAGGCGGGTGCCGACCGCCGCGGCGGCGAGGGCGGCAACGGCGCAGACGAGGTAGACGTGGGTGAAGTCGGCCACGCCGCCGGCGGGAGTGTGCCCGGCGAGCAGGGCCACGAGCACGGCGACGCCAAGCGCGCCTCCCACCTGACGAGCCGCGATGTTCAAGCCGGTGCCCGCGGCGAAACTCGGCGGCGGCACCGACAGGGCCGCGGCGCTGGAGACGCCGACGCTCACAGCGCCCATGCCCGCACCGCTGATCAGCCCCGCTGGAAGCCAGACGCCGAGGAAGTCCGGCTCTGCCGGCAGCCACAGCGCGAGCGCCCCACTGGTGGCGGCGAGCCCGAGCGCGCCAATCACCGTGAGGGTCCGCGGCGATGGCCGGCGCGCGATACGGCCGACGATGAGTCCCACGACGGCCGACGCGATGGCGCCCGGGGTCATGGCCAGACCGGCCTGAAGCTCGGAGTAGTGCCACACCTCAGTGAGGAACAGCACGCCCAGCAGCAGCGACGCGTACAGCGCGACGCCGAAGAGCACCGAGACGACGTTCGCACCGGCGAAGGTACGGGTGCGCCAGAGGGTGATCTGCACCGCCGGCTCAGGGTGCCGCGACGAGCGAACGAGTGAGAGGGCGACCGCCGCCGTGGCGCCGAGAAGGCACGCCGGCGTCCAGCCGTTCGTCCATCCCCAGCTCTGCCCCTGGGTGACGCCGACCACCAGGAGGGCGACCCCGCCGGCCAGCAGCATGGTGCCGACCACGTCGGGCAGACGTTTACGGGTGGTCGCGACCGCGGGCATGCGCAGGGCGAGCAACCAGAGGGCGACCCCCGCGGGAACGTTGACGAAGAAGAGCGAGCGCCAGCCGAAGGCGTCCACGAGCACTCCCCCGAGCGCCGGTCCCAGAGCCGCGGCGACCGAGGCGGCGGCGCTCCAGAGGCCGATCGCGCTCGCCCGGCGCGCCACGGGAGTGTCGGCCAGCACGAACGCCAGCGACGCGGGCATCAGCGCCGCGGCCCCCACGGCCTGTGCTCCGCGCGCCACCAGCAACAGCCCGAACGTCGGTGCGAGCGCCGCCAGCAGCGACGCGACCGTGAACACCGCGACCCCCACGGCGAACAGGCGGCGGCGCCCGAGCACATCGGCCAGCCGCCCGGCCGGGGCCAGCAGCGCGGCGAAAAGGATCGTATAGAGGGTCACCACCCACGACAGCGACGTCAGGTCGACTCCGCCGAAGTCGACTGCCAGGGCAGGCACCGCGAGGTTGGTGATCGTCACATCGAGGAACGCCAGGAAGGAACCTCCGCAGGCCAGCAACAGAGGGAGCGGCCGCCAGGTGCTGATCGGCGGTTCCGCCTTCGAACGGGAGATGGTCATGGCGAGCAGTCCAGCAGCGGGCGGCCATCGTGGTCTGGCGAGTTTGCGACGACACCGCGCGCAGGACCGACATCATGGTCATGTCGGATTTCCGCCAGCCCCGATGGCCTGCCGCAGGCGATGCTGGCAGGGTGCATGACGACGTGGAGCAGTGCATCCGGGCGGTCCGATCCAAGGACGCCCGGTTCGACGGCTGGTTCTTCGGGGCGGTGATCACCACCGGGATCTACTGCCGGCCGAGCTGCCCGGTGGTGCCGCCCAAGGTCGAGAACATGCGCTTCTATCCCAGCGCCGCCGCGGCGCAGCAGGCCGGGTTCCGGGCGTGCAAGCGCTGCCGTCCCGACGCCAGTCCGGGCTCCCCCGAGTGGAACCAGCGCGCCGACGTGGTGGCGCGGGCGATGCGCATGATCGCCGATGGGATCGTCGACCGCGATGGTGTCCCCGGCCTGGCGGCACAACTCGGCTACAGCACCCGGCAGATCGAACGGCAACTGCTCGCCGAGCTCGGAGCGGGACCGCTCGCACTCGCGCGGGCGCAGCGGGCCCAGACCGCCCGGCTGCTGATCGAGACCACGGCCCTGCCGATGGGCGATGTGGCCTTCGCAGCCGGGTTCGCCAGCATCCGCACGTTCAACGAGACCGTGCGCGAGGTCTTCGCCCTGACGCCGACCCGGCTACGTGATCGCGTCGCCCGTGGACGCCCGGCCGAAACCCCGGGGGTGCTGTCGCTGCGGCTGCCGTTCCGGGCTCCGCTGTGCCCCGGCAACCTGTTCGGCCACCTCGCCGCCACCGCCGTACCAGGGGTGGAGGAGTGGCGCGACGGCGCCTATCGCCGTACCCTGCGCCTGCCCCACGGCCACGGCATCGCCACCCTGCGCCCGCGACCCGACCACATCGGCTGCCAACTGTCCCTCACCGACCTGCGCGACCTGTCCACCGCGATCAGCCGGTGCCGGCGCCTCCTCGATCTCGACGCCGACCCGATCGCCGTCGACGATCTGCTGCGCGGCGACCCGGTGCTGGCTCCCGTCGTGGACAAGGACCCCGGTCGCCGGGTGCCTGGCACCGTCGACGCGTTCGAGTTCGCGGTACGCGCGGTCCTCGGGCAGCAGGTGTCCACCGCGGCCGCCCGTACCCACGCCGCCCGGCTGGTCACCGCCCACGGTGAGCCGATCACCGACCCCGCCGGAGGCCTCACCCACCTCTTCCCCGTTCCGTCCGCGCTGGCCGGCCTGGACCCGGCGGCGCTCGCCCTCCCACAGGCCCGCCGTACCACGCTCATCGGGCTGATCACCGCCCTGGCCGGCAACGAGATCGACCTCAGCGTCGGAGGCGACCGGCACCGAGCGCGGGCGCAGCTCGCGGCCTTGCCGGGACTCGGGCCCTGGACCGTCGAGACCATCGCGATGCGCGCCCTCGGCGACCCGGACGCCTTCATCCCCACCGATCTCGGTATCCGCATCGCCGCCCGCGAACTCGGACTCCCCGCCACCCCTGCCGCGCTCACCCGCCGCGCCGCGGCCTGGCGACCGTGGCGCGCGTACGCCGTTCAGTACCTGTGGGCCACCGGCGACCACCCCATCAACCACCTGCCCACCGACTCACGAAAGAACGCACCATGACCCACAGGACGCACACCGTGGTGGACAGCCCTGTCGGCCCGCTCACCCTCGTCGCGGTCGGCGGAACCCTCGCCGGCCTCTACATGCGACGCCAGCGGCACCGGCCTCCGCAGGAGACCTTCGGCGACCCCGACCCGGAACCCTTCACCGAGGTCGCGAACCAGCTACAGGCCTACTTCGACGGCCGGCGGACGGTCTTCGAGCTGCCCATGGTCTTCGCCGGCACCCCATTCCAGCAACGGGTCTGGTCGGCCCTGCGGGACATCCCCTACGGCGAGACGATCACCTACGGTCAGCTCGCCGACCGGATCGGACAGCCGACGGCGGCCCGGGCCGTGGGCCTGGCCAACGGCAAGAATCCGATCGGCATCATCGTTCCCTGCCACCGCGTCATCGGCTCCACCGGCGACCTCACCGGGTACGGCGGCGGCCTGGCCACGAAGCAGCATCTCCTCAGCTTCGAAAGAGGCGCCATCGGGGCCGCTCTCTTCTGAACTGAGGACCGTCGGTCGGGCGGAACGCGACAACAGCAGATCAGCGGCGGGAAGCCGGGCTTCCCGCCGCTGATCTGCTGTTTCACGCCCTCAAAGAGCCTCGAACTAGCTGCAGCCGCTGGTGGAGCCGCAGCCTTCGCAGACGTAGCAGCTGCCCGCCGGGCGCATCTTGGTGCCGCAGGTCATGCAGAGCGGCGCGTCGGCGGTGATGCGCTGGTGGCTCTCCAGCGTGAGCTGCTCCCGCACCGGCTCCGGCTCGGTCCTCGTCTCGATCGGCGCCGACTGGGCCAGCGCCTCACGGTCGACCGTCTCCTGCTGCGCGGCCGGGTCCTCGCCGCGCTGCTGCGCGGCGCGCTCGGCGGCCGAGAAGATGCCCAGCGCCGCCCGCTCGTCGTAGGGCAGGTGGTCGAGGGCCAGGCGGCGGAAGATGTAGTCCATCACCGAGGTGGCCATCCGGATGTCGGGGTCGTCCGTCATCCCGGCGGGCTCGAAGCGCATGTTGACGAACTTGCTCATGTACGTCTCGAGCGGCACGCCGTACTGGAGCCCTATCGAGATCGCCACCGAGAAGGCGTCCATGACGCCCGCCAGCGTCGAACCCTGCTTGGACATCTTCAGGAAGACCTCGCCGAGCCCGTCGTCGGGGTAGGACGAGGCGGTCATGTAGCCCTTGGCGCCGCCGACCGTGAAACGGGTGGTCATGCTCGGCCGCTGGTTGGGCATCCGGCGCCTGGTGGGCCGGTTGACCTCGATGACCCGGACCTCGGGCTCGGCGATCTCGGCCGCCTTCTCGATCCGCTCGGCATCCTTCTTGCTGCCGCCGGCGGACAGCGGCTGGCCGACCTTGCAGTTGTCGCGGTAGACCGCCAGCGCCTTGAGACCGAGCTTCCAGCCCTCCAGGTAGACCTGCTCGATGTCGTCGATCGTGGCCGACTCCGGCAGGTTGACCGTCTTGGAGATCGCGCCCGACAGGAACGGCTGCGCGGCGGCCATCATGCGGACGTGGCCCATCGGGGCGATGGCCCGCTCGCCCATCGCGCAGTCGAACACCTCGTAGTGCTCCCTGCGCAGGCCGGGGGCGTCGACGACGTGGCCGTGCTCGGCGATGTACTCGACGATGGCCTCGATCTGCTCCTGCTGGTAGTTGAGCTGCCGGAGCGCGCGCGGGATCGTCTGGTTGACGATCTGCATGGAGCCGCCGCCGACGAGCTTCTTGAACTTGACCAGCGCCAGGTCCGGCTCGATGCCGGTGGTGTCGCAGTCCATCATCAGGCCGATGGTGCCGGTGGGCGCGAGCAGGCTGGCCTGGGCGTTGCGGTAGCCGTACTTCTCGCCGAGCTTGAGGCACTCCGACCACTGGCGGGACGCCTCGGCGTGGATCTTGGCGTCCGTCGAGCCGACCGTGCGCAGGTCGTCGTTGGCGGCGGCGTGCTTGCGCATGATCCGCTTGTGCGGCTCGGCGTTGCGGGCATAGCCGTCGTACGGGCCGACGACCCCGGCCAGCTCGGCGCTGCGCCGGTAGGACACACCGGTCATCAGCGACGTGATCGCCCCGGCGACCGCGCGGCCGCCGTCGGAGTCGTACGCGTGGCCGGTGGCCATGAGCAGCGCGCCCAGGTTCGCGTAGCCGATGCCGAGCTGGCGGTAGGCGCGGGTGGTCTCCCCGATCTTCTCGGTCGGGAAGTCGGCGAACGTGATCGACACGTCCATGGCCGTGATGATCAGCTCGGTCAGCTTGACGAAGTTGGCGACGTCGAAGGTGTCGTCGTCCTTCAGGAACTTCAGCAGGTTGATGCTGGCCAGGTTGCAGGAGGAGTTGTCGAGGTGGACGTACTCGCTGCACGGGTTGCTGGCGGTGATGCGCCCGGTCTCGGGGGTGGTGTGCCAGTCGTTGATCGTGTCGTCGTACTGGACGCCGGGGTCGGCGCACTCCCAGGCGGCCTTGGCCATCTTGCGGAACAGGTCCCGGGCGTCGATCTTCTCGATGACCTCGCCGGTCAGGCGGCCGCGCAGGGCGAAGCCGTCACCCTTCTCCACCGCGTGCATGAACTCCTCGGAGACGCGCACCGAGTTGTTGGCGTTCTGGTATTGGACCGAGACGATGTCCTTGCCGCCCAGGTCCATGTCGAACCCGGCGTCGCGCAGCGCGCGGACCTTGTCCTCCTCGCGGGCCTTGGTCTCCACGAACTCCACGATGTCGGGGTGGTCGACGTCGAGCACGACCATCTTGGCCGCCCGGCGGGTGGCGCCGCCGGACTTGATGGTGCCCGCGCTCGCGTCGGCGCCGCGCATGAACGAGACCGGGCCGCTGGCCGTACCGCCGCTGGACAGGAGTTCCTTCGAGGAGCGGATGCGGGAGAGGTTGACCCCCGAGCCCGAACCGCCCTTGAAGATCACACCCTCTTCCTTGTACCAGTCGAGGATCGACTCCATCGTGTCGTCCACGGCCAAGATGAAGCAGGCGCTCACTTGCTGCGGGCTCGCGGTGCCCACGTTGAACCACACCGGCGAGTTGAACGCGAACACCTGGTGCGTCAGCGCGTGCTTCAACTCATGGTCGAAGATCTCGGCGTCCTCGTCGGTGGCGAAGTAGTCGTGCTCGACCGCGGTCTTCGTGTAGACGCCGACGACCCGGTCGACCAGCTGCTTGAGGCTCCACTCGCGCTGCGGCGTGCCCACGGCGCCGCGGAAGTACTTGGTCGTGACGATGTTGGCGGCGTTGACCGACCAGAACTCGGGGAACTCGACGCCCCGCTGCTCGAAGTTGATCGAGCCGTCGCGCCAGTTGGTCATGACGACGTCGCGGCGCTCCCACTTGATGTCGTCATAGGGGTGCACACCGGGCTTGGTGAAGATCCGCTTCATCTTGAGCCCCTTGCGCGGACGCTTACCTCCGCGCGCGACTGAACCGCTTGCCGTCTCCGTCATGACTCCCCCTTCTCCGCCTTCAACTGTTCGATCTCGGCCTCGAAGTCCGCCAGGCTCTCGAAACCGCGATATACCGATGCGAACCGTAGGTAGGCCACCTCGTCCAACTCCCGCAACGGGCCCAGGATCGCCAGCCCCACCTCGTTGGAGGGGAGCTCGGCGGCACCCTTGGCCCGGATGGCCTCCTCGACACGCTGCCCCAACTGGGCCAGCGAATCCTCGCTCACCGGCCTGCCCTGGCAGGCCCTTCGCACGCCCGCGACGACCTTGTCGCGCGAGAACGGCTCTGTCACTCCGCTGCGCTTGCTCACCATCAGCAGTACGGTCTCCTGCGTGGTGAACCGGCGCCCGCATTCCGGACAGGTACGGCGGCGCCGAATGGCCGCGCCGTCCTCTGTCGAGCGGCTGTCGATGACCCTCGTGTCGGGATGACGACAGAACGGACAATGCACGCTTTCGCCCTCCTCGACCACGTGGTCACCACAGGCGTAAAGCACTCGTCCGCGTACGCTCGCGCACGCACCACGGCTCGCCATGGTGCGGTCACAGAAACACAATTTGTGGTGAACTACATCGGTGTAACTACTAGATGTTGTGGTCCAACCGTAGAAGCGAGCGACCATGAACGCAAGTTGGGCGCGGCCTTCTCACCGAAGTCGCTGATCCGCGAGGCCACCTTAGTCCGGCCCGGGCGTGTCGTCGTCAACACCGGGTGGGGAGGGCGTGTTCCTGGGCTCGTGCGTCACCTTGGTTCGCCGGTCTCACGTGGGTGAACACAGCTCACAGGCATCTCGTACGGCACATCTGTCCGCACTCGTCCCCGAGGTTTCGGTTGGGGACGGACCGATTTCGGACCGGCACGGCACGGTGCCGCCTTTAGCTCACCGTGGCCGTCACCCAGACCATCCAGGTCGACCCGGCCATCAGGCAGACGGCCGAAGCAGTTTGTCGCTCAGACTCGTTTCCCGGCTTACGGCAGGGCGCGGGCACTCGGGACGTACAGGCGGGTGCCGGGGCGGATGAGCGAGTCGGGCAGGCCGTTCAGACGCTTGATCTCGGTCACGACCGCTCCGGGGTCGTTCTCGTCGGGCGCCACCGCGTCGGCGATCGTCCAGAGCGTGTCTCCCTCGTGGACGGTCACCCAGGGCAAACCCGCGTGACTCGGTACGGGGGGCGCCACGTTCGCCAGGCTGACCGCGCGGGTGCCGAGCCAGAAGCCGCCCAGGGACAGCAGAGCCATGGCCATCACCAGCACGGCCCGTCCCCGCCGCGTGAGCCGTACGGGAGGATTGCGCCGTCCTCGCCGCGAGACACCGGCACGCCTCCTGGACAGACGGGTCCGCTCTGCGGGCAGGCCGCCTTTGCGTCGGGGGCGGCGGGCGTACGAGCCCGGCACCTCACGGGCCCGACCCCCGGAACGCCCGGCCACCTCACGACCCCGGCCACCGGAACGGCCGACCACTTCATGATCCCGACCCCCGACACGCTCACCGGCACCGCGAGACCGCGCACTGTAACGGCCCCTCGCCCCGCGCGACCGCCCCTCGGACCGGACCGCCGCCTCACGGGACGGGTCCTCCACTCCTCCACGCGGCACCGCCTCCACATGGCCATCCCGCGCACGAAGCGACGAGTCCCCGGCCTCCACCGATCGCCCAGCCCCCGTTGAGCGTTCGGGGCCCGCTGAGCGCCCAAGTTCCGCTGAGCGCCCCGGATCTGCCGAGCGGCCAAGTTCCGCTGAGCGCCCCAGACCTGCTGAGCGCCCCAGACCTGCTGAGCGCCCGGGATCTGCCGAGCGTTCGGTTGCGCCCCTAGGCCGTACACCTTCGCCAGGCGGCGGCGTGTCGTCGGCGTCAGGGCGCGGCGGGGGCACGAGCCACAAAAGCGGCCTTCCCTGCGCCGCAGCCCGACGGCGGACAGGCCCGCCGCCGGCCGATCCGCCCCCGGCGCGCGCGCCGCCTCCCCTGGGACGGCCTCCGCTGCCGTATCCGGGATGGCCTCCTCCCCCACGTTCAGGGCGCCCCCCGCCCTCTCTGCCGGGACGGCCTCCGTCTCCACCCTCCCGAAGACGCCCGCCATCCCCGATTCCGGAACGGGCGCCGCCCTCGCCCCCGAGCCGGCCTTCACCCGCTGTACCTGCGGCTCTCAGACTTGCGGACCCCAGACCTGCGGACCCCGAACCAGTGAGCCCTGGACCTGCGGACCCCGAACCAGTGAGCCCCGGACCTGACAGCCCCGCACCTGCGGATCCCCGGCCCGGGGGCCGAAGACCGGCAGGCCCCGGCTCCCGATCGCTGGAGCGGTCATTGACGTTCGTACGTTCGAACCCCGGCCGGTCAGCGGAATCGCCTCCCCGACCGCCGCCTCCCCGGCCTTCACCCGCGTTTCCGGCCCCGGGCGCCGGTCGCCGGGTGGCGTCCGCCAGAAGGGTGAGGCGCTTGACGTCTTCGCTGGTGGCATCTGTGATGGTGGTCGCTCGCATGTTTGACCTCCCCGCCGTCCCGGCCCGAAAAAAAGACCCAATAAAGATCGGCAAATCGAACACGGTGTCGATCGAACTCCCGTACGATGTTGTACACCACGCTGCCAACAATTTCGAGGAAGACTCGAACAATTGTTTGAAGATGATCTTCAACAGCGATACGGTCGCTGTGTGCGACACGAAGACCACGGACCGGGAGATTCGCCGGTGAGGCGGGCCGCCGGGCGAGGAGGCAGATCATGAGCGATCGGGATGACGCCAACGGGGTCAGTGACCTCGCGGTGCGTCGGCGTGACTCCCTGGGCCTGACGCCCAGGCAACGCAAGATCCTCGAGGTGATTCGCGACTCGGTCCAACAGCGCGGATACCCGCCGTCCATGCGCGAAATCGGCGAGGCCGTCCAACTGACCAGCACGTCCAGCGTGTCGCACCAGTTGACGGCGTTGCAACGCAAGGGCTACCTGAGACGCGACCCTCACCGGCCGCGCGCGCTCGAGGTGCGCCTGCCCGGCGAGCCCGTGCTGTGGGTCGACCCCGACGCCGCCGAGTCCGATGCTCCGGTCAACAGGCCCACGGCCGCCTACGTGCCGCTGGTCGGCCGGATCGCCGCCGGTGGTCCGATCCTCGCCGAGGAGAGCGTCGAAGACGTCTTCGCCCTGCCCAAGCAGTTGGTGGGTGAAGGCACCCTCTTCCTCCTGCAGGTCGCGGGTGACTCGATGATCGAGGCCGCCATCGCCGACGGCGACTGGGTCGTCGTTCGCCAGCAGCCGGTCGCGGAGAGCGGTGACATCGTGGCGGCCATGATCGATGGCGAGGCCACGGTGAAGACGTTCAAGCGCAAGGACGGCCACGTCTGGCTGGTGCCGCACAACTCCAACTACGACCCGATCCCCGGCGACGAGGCCAGCGTCCTGGGCAAGGTCGTGGCGGTCCTCCGCCGCCTCTAGCACCTGCGGACATTTCAGGCGTACGGCAGGGTGACGGGCCTGCCATACGCCGTCAGCAACGTACGCACGTCCCGTGGGCATGGCAGGAGAGCAACACTCCCGCCATGCCCTATTCATGTGTCCTCTTGAGGAGTACGGCCATCAGCCATCCGGCCTGGCTGCGGGCCTCACGGGGGCTTGTCCCGCAGTCGGGGAAGGGTCTATCGGATGGTGGCGGTCCACCGGCCGCGCTTGAGCGTGATCACCCCCTCGGGGCTGATGGCCGCCTGCGCGCCGCGGATCGGCAGTTCCCCGTAGGTCAGCCAATGATCGCGCACCTGGTCCAGGAAGCCGTAAAGGCGGCGCTTCCCGCCCTGATGGACGGTCACCTTGCCGTCTCGCTCCTCGGCACGGGCCCACGACCCATCCTCATGGGCCATGAGCGCGACGCGGTCGCTGCTGTCGTCGTAGGTGATGAAGCGGTGCTCGATGCCGGGCGCGATGAGTGCCAGCATCGTGCTGACGTCCCACGCGTTGACCACGTCCATCACCGGGAAGGGGCTGGATTCGACCTGCTCACCCTCCTCGGTGCGGGCGTGCTCGAGGGAGTCCCGGTTACGGGCCGGATAGTCGTTGCCGTGCCGGGTGCGCATGAACCCGGCACGGTCCCACTCGACCCTGCCGGCTGCGCCTCCGTCCTCCTGCTTGTCGGCGGTGATGATCAGGCTCGTGCCGGTGATCGTGGTCACCAGCCGACCGCCCGGCTTCAACGCGGCCAGCCAGCAGTGCGGGATCGGTTTGACCGCCACGGTGGCGATGATCCGGGCCCACTCCCCAGGCAGCGGGCCCGCCGTGGCGTCCGCGGTGAGGAGTTGCGGCCGGTAGCCGATCTCGTCCAGCCGCTTCTCGGCGGCCGCGGTGAGATACGGGTCCACGTCGATCGCTGTTACCCTCGGGTGGCCGAGCCGAGCGCACAGGAGAGCCGTGCCGTAGCCGGTGCCGGTGCCCACGTCCAGGACGGTGGACCGGTTGTCGATCGAGGCGTGCCGGAACATCTGCACGAGCAAGCCGGGCAGCGTGCTCGACGACGTCGGGGACCCTTGCAGGAGAGCGTCGGGCTTGGCGTGGTCGGCGTGGACGTCGCCCACTCGGGTGACGAGGGTCCAGTCGCGGTATGCGGCGGCCAGCCACCGATCGTGGTCGCCGTCGCCGATGCGCAGTTTCCAGCCCTCGGGCGTCTTCGCCCACCAACGGGGCACGAACGGGTGACGTTGGGTGTTGGCGACCAGGGCGCGCCACCGCGACCCGGGCGGGGCCACCGCGGCGGCGAGCTGGCGGGCGTGGTCCTTCCAGGAGTCCATGAGCAAGTATTCACTCGCTGGGTTCGGGTCGCTCACTGGTTTCCTGCCTTGCGGAGGTTGACGGCGGAGATGGGCAAGAGCAGCGCGTTGCCCTCGCACTCCGTGGAGGCGGGTGGGCAGTCGTTGCCGTCGTTCGCCGGCGGGCACTCCGATATCGGCGCGCAGGGCGGTTCGTCGCCGAGTCGGGGCACCAGCGAGAGCAGAGCGTTCCAGGCCGGGCCGTTGAGGATCTCACCGAGCGGAGTGTCGCGCACGTTCCCGGCCGGGGGCAGGAACCGCGACATGACGCACATGGTGACGTCCCCGTCCGGATTGACGGCGGCGCGGCCGTTGCCGCACTGGCCGCACAGTTCGGCGCAGGTCGCCTCCATGCCCGTCCCCTCGATGGCTCGGCCGATGCCGCGCATCCGATCGACCGGGGCGAGGTTCGGGACGCCGAGGGCCATCATCTCGGCGTGCGCCTCGTAGGCGCGCTGGCCCTCGAATGTCTCGACGATCGCGACCTTGAGCGGGATGCCACATTCCAAAGCCTTGACGATCGCCGCCCGGGTACGCGTGTGGGACCTGGGCTGGCGGGTGACCCTGTCGTGCAGCTCCGCCACGTCGCTGTAGTAGCTGGTCGCCAGCGTGACGCGAGGCTTGGCGTACAGCTCCCACAGCGCGGGGGTGACGTGGTACAGGTTGGAGAACACCTGCAACTCCAGGCCGGCGCGGAGAGCGTACTCGGCCAGCGGCAGGAAGTCGGGGTGCATGGTGGGCTCGCCGCCGATGAGCTGGACGCGCCGGATGCCGGCGGCCGGCGCGGCGGCGATCACCTGCTCCCAGTCGTAGCGAGTCATGCTGCCGTGCGACCCTGCGGAGCTCGACTTGTTGTAGCAGTGCCCGCACCTGAGTTGGCAGGCGAAGGTGAGCTCCATCTCCAGGAACCACACGGGCTCCAGGTCAGGTACGGCGATGGTGCGCGTCGAGATGGCTGGTTCAGCTGTCATGGTGATGCTCTTTCGTGAGACGGATCTTCTCTGGCTCCGAGGGGTGAGTGGCATCAGAGGGGGTGGTCTCGTCAGCGGGGTGCGCTCCTTCCGCTTCTCCATGTTGTGGACGGCGTAGTAGATGGCGTTCATCGACGTGACCTTTGCGCAGCGCGCTGGGGGCGTTGTAGGCCCATGAGGGGCGAGGATGTAGGTCGCGGACTGGACCACGTCTCGTCTAATCACCTGGATGCCTCCAGGAGTTGGAAGAGGCCGGCGGCCAGCCCACGACTCCTGCAACTGCGCGGCCATCAGCTTGGCCGACTCGGTGCTCAAGACCTCGGTTTCGCTGGTGGCCATATCGGGGCGATCACTGTGTGATCGGCGCGTAGCGGCTCTACGCTCTCTCATGGGTCAGGACCTCGATTCCTGATCAAGGCCCCGGGTCCCCCCGGTGTTCGCGCGCCGGGGCCGGGGCCGCCTTTTGGGGCGCTGGTAGATGCAGCCCGCAGTAGTAGCGTTGTCGTCACCGCCAGTAATGGTCTAGGGGCAGACTGTCCGCAGGGATGTCCGCAGAATTGCGGACGCCACCGTGCGGACATGACGGGAGCGCCGCGTGGGTATGGAAACGTTCGGTGAGGCGCTTCGACGCCTACGTGCCGGCATGTCCCTCCGGGAGCTGGCCAGCCTGGCCCACTGCAGCAAGAGCCATATCGCCGATCTCGAAAGCGGACGACGCTTCCCGAGCATGCCTGTCGCGATGGCTCTTGATAAGGCGCTCGGGGCGAATGGCGAACTCGTCGCCCTGGCCGACCGCAGACAACGTGCTGTTGTGTGGCCGACAGCGAGTATGGACGCGCTACCACCCGTCGAGGCGATCCTGGCTGATCCTCGCCGTTTCCTGGATGGGGATGTGGTGAAGGAACTGCGCGTTCAGCTCGAAGCGGGCAAGGCAGATGATGGCGCTCTCGGTCCGTCTGTGGCTCTGCCCAGGGTGCATGCCGTGCTCGCGGCCGTGCAGCACTCCGTCCGCGAAGTACGGCCTCAGATCCGGCGGCGACTGCTGGCCGTGGGAGCGGAGGCTGCGGAGTTCGTCGGCTGGCTGTACCGTGATCTTGGGGATTTGTCCACGGCAACGTACTGGTACGACCGGGCAATCGAATGGGCGCAAGAAACGGACGACGGCCCGATGCAGGGCTACGTGTTGCTGCGCAAATCCCAACTCGCCTATGACCGGCGCGATGCGCTGAAGGTGCTTACCTTGGCTGAAGCCGCTGGTCTTGAACGCTGGCAGTTGCCGGCACAGGTCAGAGTCGAGGTCGCGCAGCAGCAAGCCCGCGGCTATGCCATGGTCGGTGAACCAATGGACAGGGTGGAGCGGGCGCTCGGCAAGGCCCTCCAGTGGCTCGACGAGTTCGAGAGCGGTCGCGACGACAGCGGGACGCAACTGAGCAGTAAGTACAGCCGTGCCGACCTGACTCTGCGAACCGCCAGCTGCTACATCGAGGCCGGACAACCGGCGCGGGCGGCTGGGCTGTACCAGGAGGTGTTGCAGGGCAAGTCGCTGTCTCGCCGGGACCAGGGATACTTTTTGGCTCGCCGAGCCTTCGCTCTGGCTCTAGCTGGTCAGCCCGATGAAGCCGCTACTGTTGGCATGCTGTCGGTGCGGCTTGCCAACGCCACCAGTTCCCTGCGTACTAAGCGTGAGCTGGGGCGCCTCGTTCGTGCCCTCGGGCCGTGGGCCGCACGGCCTGGGCCGAGGGAACTGGGCGAGGCGTTACGTGCTTAGCGGTTCTCCTGTGTCAGCCACTCGGCCACCGTCCGGATCACAAAGGCTTGCCACTCTTGGCTCTGCGGGTGGAGATAATGCGGGTCATCGTGTACGGCGAAGCCGTGCTGGGCACCCTCGATCTCGACCAGTCGGCACGGCGCCCGGAACTGCGGTACTGCTGCCCTGGACGCTTCCACGGGCACGAAGGTGTCCTTGGAGCCGTGCACGATGAGCGTCGGCGCAGCCACCTCGCCAAGCACTTCGTGGGTACGCAGCCAGAACACCTCGTTGTAGATAGCCCGTCCGTGCCTGAGGGTTGGTGAGTGGAAGAGGTAGCCCTGGGTATGGAGCTGCGTTGCTGCCTCGTCCGTTAGATAGTCGTTCTGCCAGGAACGACGGCTGTCGATCGTGCGCTCTTTGTAGTTCAACCGGGGGTTGAACAGCACCAGGCGGAAGATCTCGTCCGGGCACTTGGCGGCGTAGTAGGCCGTGATCCCGCCGGTGAAGCTCGTACCGAGCAGGCTGAGGTTTGCCGCACCGGTCGCGTCAGTGGCATGCCACAGCGCGACGCGGATGTCGTTGAGGATGGCCGAGAGCGTTAGTTCTTCTTGTCGGCCCTCGCTCTCCCCGTGGCCACGCAGATCGAAGCGCAGGGACGCCAAGCCGAAATCGCTCAGCCCGAGGGCCAGCCGGGTGAAGAACCCACCCTCCTCGCGCGTCACCCCGCCGCCGTGCACCAGGACTACGGCGTGATCATGTGGTTCGGCTGGTGTGACGAGCGTTCCGGCAAGGTGGAGGCCGTCAAGGGTGCGGAAGGTGATTTCTTGCTCGGCTGAAGTCACCTACAGCAGCATAGGGACGGCATTGGTCGTCTGAGAGCGCTCATGAGGGGCGGGCCGGGCCGGCGACTCTTGGCTCGGACGCCGCCGCCCATCGGGCAGCAGTTCAACCAGCCAAACAGCGTTTGGGTGGGGACTGCGCTGTTCGCGACGTACGATCTCCCGAGCACAAGGTCCTCAGCTCTCCAACTGCTCCAGAGCCCATCGGGCCCACTCGCGTTGCGCCTCGTACTGGAAGATCCCGTACTGCAGCGCGAGCCGGCCGAAGCGCAGGCCGCCGCGCGGGTGCTCACCGGCGTCGGCGGCCTCGACGATGGCTTTGAGCTCGGCCACCATCTGCTCGGCCGTCTCCAGATGGCCCCGCACGAGGTTGCTCGCCTCCGGCGGATCCAGGGCGGACAGCAGGCACATGCGCAGGCCGTGCTCGTCGCGGACGGCGCGCGGCTTGGGCGGTGACAGCAGCCAGGCGCGCAACTCCTCGCGGCCCGCGTCGGTGATCGCATAGGTACGGCTGCCGCGGGCCCCTTCCTCGACGATGGCGATGAGGCCCTCCTCCGCCAGGCGCTTGAGTTCGGGGTAGATGTGGCTCTGCCGTGCCGTCCAGGTGTAGCGCTGCAACGAGCGCTCGAAGCGGACGTTGAGGGCGTAGCCGCTGGCGGGCCCGTCCTCCAGCAAGCCGAGCAAGGCGTAACGCAGTGACATATTCCTATCTTGACACATACAGATGGATAGGTCCTAATGTTGGCGTCATGATGGACGTGCTGATCGTGGGTGCGGGACCGACCGGCCTGACCCTCGCCTGTGACCTGACCCGCAGAGGGGTCGACTGCCGCATCATCGAGCAAGCCGCGACGCCCGCGGCCGGCTCACGCGGCTTCACCCTCAAGCCGCGCACCCTGGAGGCGCTGGACGATCTCGGCGTCGCCGACCGCATCCTGGCGGCGGGCGACACCCGTGGCTGGCTCCGCTTCCACCTCGGCGCCGACCACCTCTTCGACCTGCGCCTGCCGCCCGCCTCCGCCGACCCCTCGCGCCCGTACCCGAACACCGTGGCGCTGCCTCAGTGGCGCACGGAGTCGATCCTGCGCGACCGGCTCGCCGAGCTCGGCGGCAAGGTGGAGTTCGGGCGGCGGCTGACCGCATTCGACGCCGACGACGCGGGCGTGACCGCGACGCTGGAGGACGGCGAGCGTGTCCGGGCGCGCTACCTGGTCGCCGCCGACGGTGGTCGCAGCCTGGTCCGGCACACTCTCGGCCTGCCGTTCTCCGGCTCCACGACCGAGGACATGCGCGCGCTCATCGCCGACTTGCGCATCGAGGGCTTGGACCGCGCCGACGGCACCCACCTATGGGTGACCGCCGACGGCCACATGCTGGCCGCCCGGCCCATCCCCCATGCCGACACCTGGCAGGTCGTCACCTCGCTGGAGCCCGGCGATGAGGGCGACCTCGACACCGTCCGCCACGCGCTCACGACCAGGACCGGCCGTGCCGACCTCCAGGCGTCCGACCCGGCCTGGCTGTCGACCTGGCGCTACAACCTGCGGATGGTCGAACGCTACCGGGTGGGCCGGGTACTGCTGGCCGGAGACGCCGCCCATGTGCACAGCCCCTTCGGCGGCCACGGCATGAACACCGGCATCCAGGACGCCTACAACCTCGGCTGGAAGCTCGCCCTGGTCATCCAGGGCGCGGCCAGAGCCGAGCTGCTGGACACCTACGAGGCCGAGCGGCTGCCGGTCGCCCGGGAGATCCTGGCCGACAGCGACCGCCGGATGAAGGGCGTGGTCCCGCCGCGCGTCGTTCGCCCGCTGGTGCGGCTGATCCTGAAGTCCGTCATGGCTCGCCAGCAGCGCCGTACTCGCAACGACCATCCCGTCTACCGCACCGGCCCGCTGACCCGGCACCTCACCGGCCGCCGCAGCCGGATCCGGGCCGGAGACGTGGCCCCCGACGCCCCCGTCATGCTCGATGGGCGCGAACACCGCCTGTCCGAGTTGCTCCGCGGCCCGCACTTCACCGCCCTGACCTTCGGCGTCGCCCCCGGCCTCGCCGATCCCCGGGTCCGCGCCCACACCGTCGTCCACCCGGGCCGGGCCGGACTGGTCGACACGACCGGGCACCTGCACCGCATGTACGGCGGGCGCACGGGCACGACCGTGCTGATCCGCCCCGACGGCTACATCGGGCTCATGGCCGACACTCCGGACGTGCTGCCGGGCTACCTCAAGCAGTTCTGACCAGTCTCTGGATCACCGACGTTCCGGGCCCGATCGGCCCCCGGCCGCTGTTGAAACCGACCGGGGAACACTGGCGAACTCCTCAGCCGGTGAGCGGTCGGTGAGCCTACGGTGAGCCACCGCCATCACTGTTGAGCCATCGCCGGGTCCACCGAGGGCCCGGCCACTGAGCGGGGAGCAGAGATGAGCGTTCTGGCAGGCAAGACGGCGTTGGTGACGGGCGGTTCGCGTGGCATCGGCCGGGCGGTGGCGCTGCGGCTGGCCGCCGAGGGCGCGCTGGTCGCCGTCCACTACGGCGGCGACGAGGGCGCGGCCAAGGAGACTGTGACGCGGATCGAGGAGGCAGGCGGCCGGGCGTTCGCCGTGCCGGCCCGGTTCGGTGACGAGGGTGCGGTGGACCGGCTGTTCGAGGGCTTGACCGCGGGGCTGGCGGGACGCGGGCTGGACATCCTGGTCAACAACGCGGGCATCGGCTCGGGCAATCCGATCTCGCAGGTCACCCCGGAGGAGTTCGGCAGGCTGCTCGCGATCAACGTCGCCACACCGTTCTTCGTGATCCAGCGCGCGCTGCCGCTGCTGAACGACGGCGGCCGCATCATCAACATGGGCTCGACGGCCAGCCGGTTCGCTGTCTCCACGCAGATCGGCTACACGATCAGCAAGGCGGCGCTGGAGTCGATGGCTCCGTCGCTGGCCAACGAGCTCGGCGGGCGGGGCATCACGGTGAACACGGTCGCGCCCGGCGCGGTGCGGACCGACCTGACCGCGGGCTACACCTCCATCCCCGAAGTGGTCGCCGGGCTGGAGGCCATCACCGCGCTCGGCCGGCTCGGCGAGCCCGAGGACGTCGCCGACGTCATCGGCTTCCTGGCGGGCCCGCAAGGCCGGTGGGTGACCGGCCAGACCATCGACGTCTCGGGCGGCACCTACCTCGGCCCGATCGTTCCTCGCGCCTGACCGTCGGGGGCTCGCCTTCCGGCTTCGGCGAGCGGTGGGATGGGCTGGCAGAACCAGAGAGGGTTTCTAGAATGACCGCGTGACCGACATAAAACGGGCAGAAGACCTCAAGGCAACACACGACGGATTCAAGTGGGCCAAAGCCGCCCCCGGCGTCATCCCCGCCTGGATAGCCGACATGGACCTGACCACCGCCCCAGAGGTCATCGACGCCGTCCAGCGCCGGGCCCGCGGGGACCTCGGCTACCCCGTCTGGCTCGACAGCCCCCGCTGCGGCCCCCTGGCGGAGGCGTTCGTCGAGCGGATGGAGAGCCGCTACGGCTGGCAGCCGGATCCCGAGTACGTGCGCAGTTATAACGACCTCAACCAGGCACTCCAGGTGTTCCTCCACGTATGGACCCGCCCGGGCGACGGTGTGGCCGTGCACACTCCGGCCTATCCGCCCTTCCTCGGCACGCTGGAGAGCATGGATCGGCCGCTGCGTCCTCTGCAGTTGAGCGCCGACGGGGATTCGTGGCGGTGCGAGGTGCCTGATCTGTCCGGGTGCAAGGTGCTGCTGCTGGTCAACCCGCACAACCCCACAGGCCGGGTCTTCACCCGAGAGGAGCTGACCGAGCTGGCCGAGCATGCCGAACGCCACGACTTACTGGTCATCTCCGACGAGATCCACGCCGACCTCACCTATGCCCCGCACCAGCACATCCCGTTCGCCACCATCCTGCCCGAGCGGACCGTCACGCTCACCTCCGCGACCAAGGCGTTCAACCTCGGCGGCATCCGCTGCTCGGTCGCCCACATCGGCTCGCCCGAGCTGCGTAAGGTGCTCGACGCGCAGCCGCCCTTCTTGTACGGATCGGCCAACCTGTTCGGCGTGGAGGCGACGGTGGCGGCCTGGCGGCACGGTGACGCCTGGCTTCAGGAGACCCGTGCCCTGCTCGACAGGAACCGCAGGACGATCGCCGACCGCCTGCCCGAGGGAGTCGGGTACCGCATCCCGGAGGCCACCTACCTGGCCTGGCTCGACTACGGCCGCCCAGGCGTACAGGAGCTGCTCGAACGCGACGCCAAGGTCATGCTGAGCGACGGCGCCACGTTCGGGCCCGGCGGCGCGCACTCCGTACGGCTGAACTTCGCCACCACCGAGCCCATCCTGACCGAGATCCTCGACCGCATCGCACACGCGGAGACCACCGGACGTCAGGCCGCGGGGCGGTAGTCCAGGACGATGGCGCCGAAGCTGACGGCCGCGGCGACGTCTCCCTTGATCACGGTGGGTCCCGCGGGACCCACCACGACGTGCTGATCAGGCCGGGAGGGGCGGCAGGTCGGGAGGTATGGCCGCGGGGTTCTCGGCCAGGGCGGCGAGCGCGAGTTCGACCGCCTTCTCCAGCTGCGGATCGCGGCCGGCCACCCGGTCCTGCGGCGTAATGATCACCTCGATGTCAGGGTCGACGCCGTAGTTCTCCACGCCCCAGCCCTGACCCGCCAGCCAGAACGAGTAGCGGGGCTGGGTCACCACGGTCCCGTCCACCAGCGAATACCGCGAGTCGATACCGATCACGCCGCCCCACGTCCGGGTGCCCACCAGCGGACCGATCCCCAGGTTCTTGATGCCCGCGCTGACGATGTCGCCGTCCGAGCCCGCGAACTCGTCGGTGACGGCCACGATCGGGCCGCGCGGCGAGTCCTCCGGGTAGCGCATCGGCTCGTAGCCGCGCGCGTGCGCCCAGCCGGAGACCCGGCGGGACAGCTTCTCCAGGACGAGCTCGGAGGTGTGCCCGCCGCCGTTCTCGCGTACGTCCACGACCAGCCCCTCGCGGGCCATCTCCGTACGCAGGTCACGGTGGAACTGCGCCCACCCGGAGGCCACCATGTCGGGTACGTGCAGGTAGCCGAGCCGCCCGTTCGACGCCTCCCTGACGTAGGCCCGGCGGCCCTCCACCCAGTCGTGGTAGCGCAGTTGCGTCTCGTCCGAGATCGGGGTGACCACCACCCGGCGCGTCTCGCCGCCCGACGCCGGTCGTACGGTCAGCTCGATGGGCTGGCCGGCCGTGCCGGACAGGGCGGCCAGCGGGCCGCGTACGGGGTCGACGGGCCGGCCGCCCACCGCCACGATCGCGTCGCCCGCGCGCACGGCGACGCCCGGCGCGAGCAGGGGCGAACGCGCGTCGTGGTCGGACGACTCGCCGGGCAGGATCCGCTCGACGCGCCAGACGCCTTCCGGGTCGCGGGTGATGTCGGCGCCGAGGAGGCCCTGGCGGCGGCGCGGGTCGTAGGATCCGCCGCTGGCGCGGGCGTAGGCGTGTGAGGTGCCCAGCTCGCCCTGTACCTCCCAGAGCAGGTCGATGAGCTCGGAGTAGGCGCCGATCCGTTCGACCAGCGGCGCGTAGCGGTCGAGCGCGCCCTGCCAGTCGACGCCGTTCATGTCCGCGCGCCAGAAGTGGTCGCGCATGAGCCGCCCGGCCTCGGCGTAGCCCTGACGCCACTCGGCGATCGGGTCGATCTGGACCGTGATCCGGTCGAGGTCGATGGTGACGACCTCGTCGCCCTCGCCGCTGGCACGGGTCTGCAGGCCGTTCTTGCCGTTGAGGACGAGCCTGGTGCCGTCGCCGCTCACCTCGAAGGCGCGCGTTTCCTTACCGAGCTCGGACTTGGCGCGCTTCTTGAGGTCGTAGCGTTCGAGGACGGTCTCGGCCGCCGAATCGGTGCCGTCGCCGAGTTGCCCGGCGACGGGGTGGCGCAGCCAGAGCAGGGCGTCCTTGGCGGTGCGCAGGTTGCGGTAGTTCGCCGCGGGGACGGGCACGGGCACCACCCGCGAGGCCAGCCCCTCAGCGTCCACCTCGGTGCGCGGCGGCTCGGCGTCCTTCTTCTCCGAGCCCTTCTTCTCCTCCGAGCCCTTCTTCTCCTCCGAGGCCGAGGCCGAGGCGGGCTTGTCGTCCTCGCCGTTGAACCCGCGCCCCTGCAGGCTCGGGTCGAACGGTGAGGGCGTCGTCGCCTGCAAGGGCACGATGTACGGACGGCAGCCGGCCGGGAACGACAGGTCGAACACGTGCGCGTCGTAGATCGGGTCGAACGTCCGCACCGACAGGAACGCCAGATGCTTGCCGTCCCTGGTGAACACCGGGTCGTAGTCGGCGAACCGCAGCGGCGTCACGTCGATCACGGAGGTCCCGTCGAGGCGGCCCATCCTGATCTGCGACAGCCGTTCGTCGTGCGGGTGCACCCAGGCCAGCCAGGACGAATCTGGCGAGAACGTCAGCCCGCTGACGTCGCCCTGCGTCGTGCGATCCAATTCCCGGACATTTCCGGACTCGAGGTCGATGACCAGCAGCCGCCCGTCGTGCGTGGCCGCGGCCGCGTGCTTGCCGTCCGGCGAGGCGGCCAGTTGGAGCACCCGGCCCAGCTCTCCCGCCGCCAGGGTGCGGAGCTCGCCGCCGGGCGTGCCGATCTCCAGGCCGTCCTCGCCGGTGGCGTCCGACACCCAGACCGCCCGGCCGTCGGCGTCGAGCACGCGCGGCAGCCGTACCCGGACCCCGGGCTCGACCCGCAACGCGCCCGCGGGCCCGTCGCGGTGGGTCACCCAGTGGGCGGTGCCGCGGATCTCGACCGCGCTCGCCCGGCCGGTCTCGTCCGGCGAGAACCCGCCGACCCGGGCCGGCGCCGGTCGCCGCGCGCGAGCCGGGCGCGGCCCGCCGAGTTTGACCTCCAGCTTGTACGGCTCGGCGTCGAGGCCGTCCAGCAGCCACAGGTCGCCGGCCTGGCTGTAGACCACCCGCTCCCCGTCGGTCGAGGCGTGGCGGGCGTAGAACTCGTCGTGCCCGGTGTGCTTGCGCAGCCCGGACCCGTCGGGCAGGGCCGAGTACACGTTGCCGGTGCCGTCGACGTCGGCCAGGAAGGCGACGCGGTCGCCCACCCACATGGCCGACCAGTACTGCGCGTCACTGTCGGCGAACAGCCGGGCGAACTCACCGCTCCCGTCGGCGTCGACCCAGAGCTTGCCCGCCGTACCGCCCCGGTAGCGCTTCCACTGTGACGGCTCGCGCCAGATCGAGGAGACGGTCGCGACCCGGTCCCCGCTGACGGCGGCCTCGCTCACCCACCCGTACGGCAGGCGCACCGCCTGGCCCCCGTCGAGCGGCACCGCGTACGCCCAGGTCCTGGTGCGCCCGCCCTCGCCCGCCGCGCTGATCGCGAGCACATCCCCGGCGGCGGTCCACCCGCGCGCGCCGGTCGTCGAGCTGCCCCAGTGGGTCAGCCGCTCGCCCTCGGCCCCGTCGAGTTCGGCGGCGAACACTTCGGGCTGTCCCTCACGATGGCTGGTCCACGCGATGCGGGCGCCGTCGGGCGAGAACCTGGGGAACGACACGGGCGTGCGGTCGGCGGTGAACCGCCATGCCCGTCCGCCCGCGACGGGTGCCAGCCAGACATCGTCGTCGGCGACGAAGGTGACCAGGTCACCGTGCAGATGTGGATATCTCAGGTATGCGCCAGTTGTCACAGCAGCACACTAGTGCGCGTCCGGCCGTGAAGGCGGCCCTTGAAGTCTTGGTCAAGGCAGGTCGCCGGGCGCGTGTGATGGATGCTAAGGGGCAAGACCCGAACGCGACTTCGGTTTCGGGAGGAATCATGGAGATCTTCGCCCGCGCCTACCAGTGGCCGCCTCGTTTGGCCGCCGGGGCGTACATCCTGAACTCCGGGCTGTCCAAGGCCAAAGCCGATCGGGAGACCGCGACCGGCGTGCACGGCATGGCGGCCACGGCCTTCCCGTTCCTGGGCGAGCACGACCCGGAGACGTTCGTGGGGCTGTTCTCGAAGGCGGAGATCGCCGTGGGGGCGGCGCTGCTGATCCCGATGGTGCCGTCGCTGGTCGCGGGGGCGGCGCTCACCGCGTTCGCCGGCGGGCTGCTCGGCTTCTACCTCAAGATGCCGGGGCTGCGCGAAGAGGGCAGTCTGCGCCCGTCGCGGCAGGGGATCGGCATCGCCAAGGACATCTGGCTGCTGGGCATCGGGCTGGGCCTGGTGCTGGATGAGCTGGCCCAACGGTAACGTCCGCGGAGGCGGCCAAGGAGCGGCCGCGCCCGCGTTGCGTCACCGCCGAGTCCGGCTCGTCAGGGGACGATGTTGACCAGTTTCGGCGCCCGTACGATCACCTTGCGCGGCTCGCCCGTCAGGTAGGAGCGGACCTTCTCCGAATCCAGGGCCAGCGCCCTCAGGTCGGACTCCGAGATGCCGGGCGACACCTCCAGGCGGTCGCGCACCTTGCCGGCCACCTGGACGACGGCGGTCACCGACTCCTGCACCAGCAGCGCGGGGTCGGCAGTGGGCCAACCGGCCCGGCCGACGCCGGCGCCACCCTTGTGGCCCAGGCGCTCCCAGCCCTCCTCGGCGGTGTACGGAGCCACCAGCGACAGCATGACGGCCAGCGTCTCGGCCGCCTCGCGGACCGCGGGGTCGGCGGCGCCGGGACCCGAGTCGATGGCCTTGCGAGCCGCCGAGGTCAGCTCCATCATGCGCGCGATCGCGACGTTGAAGCGCTGGGACTCGACCAGCTTGGTGACCTCGTCGATCGTGTGGTGCGTGACCTTGCGCAGCTCGACGTCGCCGCCCTCGAACGGCACGCCGGGCTCACTGGCCACCTCGGTCATCACGCGGAAGGCGCGGGCCAGGAACTTCTGTGACGCGGCCGGCGACATGTCGGCCCAGTCGATGTCCTCCTCGGGCGGCCCGGCGAACACCATGGTCAGGCGGACCGCGTCGACTCCGAAGTCGTCGATCTGCTTGCCCAGGTCCACGCCGTTGCCCAGGGACTTCGACATGGCCTTGCCGCCGTTGATCACCTGGCCCTGGTTCAGCATGCGCAGGAACGGCTCGGTGAAGTCGAGCATGCCCATGTCGTGCAGCACCTTGGTGAAGAACCGCGAGTAGAGCAGGTGCAGCACCGCGTGCTCGATGCCGCCGACGTAGTGGTCGATCGGGCCCCACTTGCGGACCTGCTCGACGTCGAACGGGCCCTCGGTGTAGCCGGGCGAGGTGTAGCGCAGGTAATACCAGGACGAGTCGACGAAGGTGTCCATCGTGTCGGTGTCACGCTGGGCGGGACCGCCGCACTTGGGGCACTCGACGTTGACCCAGTCGGTGGCGCTGGCCAGCGGGGACACGCCCTTCGGCGCCAGGGCCTCGCCACGCAGGTCGGGCAGCGTGAGCGGCAGCTGGTCGTCGGGTACGGGCACCTCGCCGCAGTCGGCGCAGTGGATGATCGGGATCGGCGTGCCCCAGTAGCGCTGCCGGGACAGCAGCCAGTCGCGCAGCCGGAAGTTGATCGCGCCCGTGCCCCTGCCGTCGACCTCCAGCACTTCGATGATCTTGGAGATGGCTTCGGTCTTGGTCAGCCCGTCCAGCGGGCCGGAGTTGACCAGCTTGCCCTCGCCCGGCGTGGCCTCGCCGGTCTCGCCCGGGTCGGCCAGGCCGGTGTGCACGACGACCTTCACCGGCAGCCCGAACTTCAGCGCGAAGTCCAGGTCGCGCTGGTCGTGGGCGGGCACGGCCATGATGGCGCCGTGGCCGTAGTCGGACAGCACGTAGTCGGCCGCCCAGACCTGGATGCGCTCGCCGTTGACCGGGTTGATCGCGTAGCGGCCCAGGAAGACGCCGCTCTTCTCCTTGTCGGTGGACAGCCGCTCGATGTCGCTCAGCTTGGCCGACTCGGTCCGGTACGCCTCGAACGCCGCGCGCTGCTCGTCCGTGACGATCTCGTCGGCCAGCGGCGCGTCGACGGCCACCACGAAGAACGTCGCGCCGAACAGCGTGTCGGGCCGCGTGGTGTAGACGTGGACCGGCTCTTCGCGGCCCTCGATCTCGAACAGCACGTCGGCACCCTCGGACCGGCCGATCCAGTTGCGCTGCATGGTCAGCAGGCGCTCCGGCCAGCCTTTCAGCTGCTCCATGTCGTCCAGCAGCCGCTGCGCGTAGTCAGTGATCTTGAAGTACCACTGGGTCAGCTCACGGCGGATCACGTCGGCGCCGCAGCGCTCGCACTTGCCCGCCACGACCTGCTCGTTGGCCAGCACGGTCTGGTCGTTGGGGCACCAGTTGACCAGGCCGCCCTTGCGGTAGGCCAGGCCGCGCTCGAAGAAGCGGATGAACAGCCACTGGTTCCAGTGGTAGTAGTCGGGGTCGCTGGTGTGCAGGCGGCGCGACCAGTCGAAGGAGATGCCGTAGCGCTTGAACGAGTGGGCCTGCGTCTCGATGTTGGCGTAAGTCCATTCGGCGGGGTGCGCGTTCCGCTTGATGGCGGCGTTCTCGGCCGGCAGGCCGAAGGAGTCCCAGCCGATGGGGTGCAGGACGTTGTAGCCCTGCTGGAACCAGAAGCGCGCGATCACGTCGGCGAGCGCGAACACCTCGGCGTGGCCCATGTGGAGGTCACCCGAAGGGTAGGGGAACATGTCCAGCATGTAGCGCCGCTCACGCGTGTCGGTGGCGTCCTCGCTGGCCCGGAACGGGTCCTGCTCCTCCCATCGCTGCTGCCACTTGGCCTGCAGCGCCTGCGGGTTGTACTCACTCACGGCGGTTGTCCCTTTTGGATTGTGTCGGACCCATAAGAAAACCCCTCGTGCGCACAACGAGGGGCAGCCGCGACGGCGAGCTGTTAGAGCCGTCGCGGCCCGCTAAGAAGCAGGGTCGCGGAACGCATAGGTCAAGCCTAGCGCACCTCTTCGGCTGAATGAGGGCCATCGATCCGGCCCAGTGGGCACAATGGACTCTTCTGGTCTGGTGAGACCCGATGGTGATCTATCCGTTGTGACCTCTAATGTCCCATTAGAATACTGTCGTCGCCGTGGTGTACCTAGTTGAGCCAGAACATCCAGAAGGTGGCCTGCCCATGCAGGACCCACCGACGGATCCGCACGGCTTCGCGCGTTTTACTGCGAAACCCCTGGTCTCGCGTGAGATCATGCCGGATGCGTCAAATCCGGACATAACCTCGGGAGGTACGGCAGCAATGGCAACGGAGAATTCCGGAGCACCCCATCTGCCACCGTCCTGGCCCGAGGCGCCACAGCCGGAGGTGCCGACATCCTGGCCCGAGGCGCCTCGGCAGGACTCGTCATGGCCCGACTCCTCACGGAGCGGCGCCGGTCAGTCACCATGGCCGGACCCGGCACAGTCGCAGCCTTCGTGGCCCGACCCCGCGCAATCCGCACCGTCGTGGCCCGACCCGTCACAGTCGGCGCCCGCTTGGCCCAACCCCGAGCAGTCGGCGCCTTCCTGGCCCGACCCCTCGCAGTCGGCGCCCGCTTGGCCCGACCCCTCGCGGCAGGGCTCCCCGCCGCCGGGGCCGCAGCAGTCCCGGCCGGATGCCGCCTGGTCCGAGGCTCCGCCTGCGTCAAACGCCTGGTCGAACCTCGGCCATCCCGACTCCCGGCCCCAGCCGCGTCCCGGTGACCCGCTGGAGCGCACGGCCTCCTATGGCCAGGGCTCTCCGGACAACCAGCCCACGGCGTACCACCAGTTCCCGAATCCTCTCGGCGAGCGCGCGTACCCGCCCCAGGACGACCGGGGGGCGCCACGCGGCGACTTCGACAACCGCGGTGGGCCGCGCCCCGGCTTCGACGACCGGGGAGCACCCCGGCCCGACTTCGACCACCGTGGAGGACCGCAGCCCGGCTTCAACGACCGCGGTGGGCCGCAGCCCGGCTTCGACGACCGTGGCGCGCCCCGCTCCGGCTCCCCGCTGGACGGCCCCCGGGGCAACGTCACTCCGCTGGACGGCCCTCGGGGTAACGTCACTCCGCTGGACAGCCGGCGTGGTGGCACTCCCCTGGACGAGCGTGCGGTGCCGCGTTCCGCGCCCGCCCCGGACGACCGCCTGGTCGCGTACGGTCAGGCGCCGGGCCAGGCGCCGCCTCAGGCTCCAGGTCAAGCTCCGGGCCAGGCGCCGCCTCAGGCTCCGGGCGGCGAGCACCACCAGGCCGAGCACGGCAGGCCGGGCGGCAACCTGAGCCGCGACCCGTCCGACCCGGACCACAGGTTCGTGACGGCCGGCCAGATCAGCGGCTCCCGCACCCCGCCGCCCGAGCGCCAGCAGGAGCTCTGGGACAACGTCTTCGGCGACAACTTCCAGGCGATGGGCGAACCGGAGTCGCTGGACAACCCCGGCAAGCCCATCTGGATCTACGCCCTGGCGGGCTCGGTGGCCATCGCCCTGGTCGGCGCCGTCCTCTGGGCGTTCCTCGCCGGCCCCCTGGCCGGCGACAAGCCGACCGCGAGCAGCAGCGCGGCCGCCAGCGCCAAGTCCAGTTCGTCGCCCAGCTCCGCCCCCACCAAGACGACCAGCTCGATTCCCCGCCTGCCGCGGTGGTCCGGCAAGGCCGCTCCGGTGCTGGGCACGGTCGCCAACCCCACGGCCGGCATCACGGTCCCGCGCCTCGGCGGCACCTGGCAGCAGGACCAGCGCACCACCGTCAAGACCACGTACGGCTTCGACACCCGCCAGTACGTCGTGACGGGCACCAACACCTCCGCCCAGATCCTCACGGGTCCGCTGCCGGCCAAGCTGGCGTCCTCGTTCACCAGCGAGGACGACCTGGAGCCGGTGATCAAGCAGGTGGTGCTGAACGCCCGCAAGCGCTTCTTCCCCGCGGACAACAAGGTCCGCAAGATCGCCCAGCAGCCGCTCAAGATCGGCCAGTCCTCGGGCCGCGTCATCGCCTACGCCCTCACCTCGGGCACCGAGAAGGCCACCATCGTCACGGCCGCGATCAACACGGGCAAGGACGTACCGGCGATCGTCTACATGTCGATCCCGTCGACCAGCAAGCAGCTCCTGCCTGACATCAACACGATCATCAAGCAGCTCAAGGTCACCCCCACGTCCTGACCCCCGGGTCCCGGGGGCCGGGACGCTCCTAGAAGGTGCACTCCAGGCGCTTGATGCCGTTGATGAAGCTGGAGTACAGGCGGTCCGGCTTGCCCGCCTCGATGTTCGGCACCCGGCGGAGCAGCTCGCGGTACATCACCGTGATCTCCCGCCGGGCCAGGTGCGCCCCCAGGCAGAAGTGCGGCCCCGGCCCGCCGAATCCCACGTGCGGGTTGGGCGAGCGGGTGATGTCGAACCGCTCGGGGTCCTCGAAGACGGACTCGTCGCGGTTGGCCGACCAGTAGAACATCACCACCTTCTCCCCCTCCCGGTACAGGTGGCCGTTCATCTCGAAGTCCCTGGTCACCTTGCGGCGCATGAAGTTCACCGGCGACCCGAGCCGGACGATCTCCTCCACGGCCCCCGGCGCCCGGCCGTCGATCTCCTCCAGCCAGAGCGCGCGCTGGCCGGGGTTGTTGGTGAGCAGGCGCAGGCCGTACGAGATGGCGTTGCGGGTGGTCTCGTTGCCCGCCACCACCAGCAGGATGAAGAACGACCCGAGCTCCTGCAACGTCAGCCGTTCGCCGTCGATGTTGGCGTTGACGAGGGAGGACGTGAGGTCGTTCGTGGGGTGGTCGGCGCGGTAGGAGGCCAGGTCCTGGACGAGTTGCTGGAGTTCCGCGCCGGCGTTGAGCAGGCGCGGGACCACCTGGCTGACGTCGCCGCCGGTGTATTCGGGATCGAAGCCGCCCAGGATGAGGTTCGAGCGGTCGTAGACGAACTGGTAGTCGCGCTCGGCGATGCCCATCATGTCGCAGATGATCTTCAGGGGCAGACGGGCGGCGACCTCGGCGACGAAGTCGCAGCCCGGACCCGTGACCAGCAGGTCGTCCACGATCTTGGCCGCCGCGGTGTCCACGTCCGCCTCGAACTGCTTGATCATCTTGGGGGTGAAGGCCCGGGAGACGATCCGGCGGAGGCGGGCGTGCCGGGGGTCGTCCATGTTGATCATCGAGCCGAAGTACTCGGCGAACTCGCCGGGCATGTCGATGATGTTCGTGGCACCGCCGCTGCCCGAGGAGAAGACCTCCGGATTGCGGCTGGCCTCCAGGATGTCGGCATGCTTGACCAGCGCGTAGTAGCCGGGGCCCGGCGGGGCGAAGTCGACCACGGGCTCGGCGAAGAAGGCCGGCGTATCTCGCGCCCGCAGCCGCTTGAAGGCCTCCCTCCGCTCCGCCATCGGCTTGGCCCAGAACTCACGGTCCGACAGGTCGAAGTCAAGCACGTCCATAACACCATCATTCGGATAGCGGCTTATACGCGTCAACGTGATCGAAGTACACCGTACGTCTACGCGGGCGGGCGTGCACGGAAAATCAGTCGCCTCGGCAGACAGCTGATCGATAGCGTGGGCTCATGACGTTCTTCTTCTTCCTGCGTTAGCGACCCGCCGGCGGGTCGCGGATGACCCACTGCCGGTGATGCGGGACGGCCGGCCGCCGTCCCGGGTCGCGACGTGGGAGAAGGACACGTGCATACGTTTGCCGTGGCCAGGGCGGTGCGTGGCATCGAGCCCCTGGTGGCCGCGGAGATCCGACGTGCCGGGCTCGGGGTGGTGCGCGGGATGCGCCACCGTGAGGTGTGGTTCGAGCCGGCCGATCCGGGGCCTGAGCTGCTGGAGCTGCGGATGGCCGACGACGTGCTGCTGGTGGCGGCCGTCGTGGAGGGGGTCGGGCGCGACAAGGAGGCGCTGGCACGCCTGGCGCGGGCCGCTCGCGAGATCGACACCGAGATCCTGACGAAACGCGCCCAGCAGATCACCGGGAGTCCGTACGGCGTGCGGGACTGCGGGGTGGAGGTGTCGGCGTCGTTCGTCGGACGGCGGAACTACAGCCGGTTCGACATCGAGGACGCCGTCGGGGCCGAGCTCGCCCGGCCGACGGGCCTGCCCTACCACTCGCGCCGCGACGGCCGGGTGCCGCCCGAGGGCTCGACGGCCTGGCGGGTCACTGTGGAGGGCGAGCAGGCGGTCATCGCGCTGCGCGTGCCCTCAAGGCCGCTGCACCGCAGGTCGTACAAGACGGAGTCGATCCCGGGCACGCTGCATCCACCGGTGGCCGCCGCCATGGCCGGGCTGGCGCGGCTCGACCGCGCCGCCACGGTGCTCGACCCCTGCTGCGGAGCCGGTACGACGCTCATCGAGGCACGCGCGCTCGCACCGCACACCCGCCTGCTCGGCCTCGACCCGCACGCCGTCCACATCGCCGCCGCCAACGCCGCCCGAGACGCGGGGCGCGGCATCGCCGTCCGAGACGCGGCGCTCGGCTTGGCCGCCCGGAACGTGGCGCGCGGCATCGCCTGGGGGGTGGCCGACGCGGAACGGATTCCCCTGACGGGTGGCAGCGTGGACCGGGTCCTGGTGAACCCGCCCTGGGACCGTCAGGTGGCCCCGACCGGCCGCCTCAGCCGCGACCCCGCCCGCCTGTGGCGCGAGATCCACCGCGTCCTGGCCGTCGGCGGCATCGTCGTGGCACTCCTTCCGGAGCCCTGGCAGCCGCCCGGGTTCAGGGTGGACAGGATGGTTCACCTCACCCTTTCAGGGCGCCATCCGGTCATCGCGGTCCTCAGGAGGTCAGCCAGTCGAGGATGAGCCGGTTGACCTCCGCGGGCTGTTCGAGATGCAGGAAGTGGCCCGCGCCGGCCACCAGCTCGGTCCGCGACCCGTCGGGCAGGTGGCTCTGCGCGTCCTTGACCAGGTCGGCCGCGAGGCAGCCGTCCCGCGTCCCGTGCAGGTAGAGGATCGGCCCGGTGGTCGCGGGCTCCGGTGCCGGGTAGCGTCCGGTGGGCGGGGTGGTGCCGAGCATCGCCCGGTAGTAGCCGATGGCCGCGGCCAGGTTCGCCGGTTCGCCGATGCTCTGGCGGACGAACTCCAGGTCCTGCTGGGCGTCGTAGCCGGGCGACCAGTCACGCCAGAGCCCCTCCAGGAAGCCGGGGGCGGCGGCGGCCGTCTCGGCCAGGCCGGTCTGGAAGAGGAAGACGTAGAACGAGCGCTTGAGCTGCTCGTACTCCAGGAACCCGGCTCCCAGGGCGGCCGCCGGCGGCACGGCCATGGCCACGGACTTACGGAAGCGGTCGGCGGTCGTGTAGACGGGGAACGCGCCCCAGTCGTGGCCGACGAGCACCGCGGCGGAGTCACCGCCGAGCTCCTCGTGCAGGGCCCGGACGTCGGCGACGAGCGCGCCGCCCTCGTAGGCGCCGTCGGCGGGGATCTCGGTCGGCGCGTAACCGCGCATGAACGGCGCGACCGCGCGGTAGCCACGCTCGGCCAGCGCCGGCAGGAGGTGGCGCCAGGTGTGGGCTGTGTCGGGGAAGCCGTGCAGGCACAGGGCCAGAGGCCCCTCCCCTACGGTCAGATACGCGAACTCCACCCCGTTGGCGTGGACAGTTCTGATCTCCATGACTGCGAAACCTAGCATTCGGCTCCCGGTTGGCGTACCACTTCACTTATGCGACGAAGTTGGGTGTTAGCGCTCGCTTCTCTCACGATCGTGCTCGTGGTCGTCGACCTGACGGCTGTGACGATCGCCCTGCCCGCCATCCGCTCCGATCTGGGGGCGAGCCTGCCCGAGGTGCAGTGGGTGGTCGACGCCTACGCGCTCACGCTGGCCGCCGTCCTGCTACCGGCCGGAGTCCTGGCGGACCGGTACGGCCGGCGCAGGCTGCTGGCGATCGGCGTGACCATCTTCACCCTGGCCTCCCTGGCGTGCGCCCTGGCCCCGAGCGCGCCGCTGCTCGACCTGGCCAGGGGCGTACAGGGACTGGGCGCGTCGGCCCTCTACGGCACGACGACGCCGCTGATCGCCTCGGTCTATCCGGAGGGCCCGGAACGCGGCAAGGCGCTCGGCATCTTCAGCGCGGTGTCGGGGCTGGCGATGACGCTGGGCCCGGTGGTGGGCGGCGCGCTGACGGCGAGCTTCGGCTGGCGGGCCATCTTCCTCATCAACCTGCCCATCGGCGTGTTCGTGCTGGTCGCGTTACGGCAGCGGGTCGAGGAGTCGCGGGGCGCGGGCCATCTCGATCCGCTGGGCATCGTGCTGATCAGCGCGGCGCTGTTCGCGATCATCCCGGCGCTCATCCACGACCTGCCGTGGCTGCTGGTGGCGGGGCTGGTGCTGCTGGCCGCGTTCGTGCTCGTGGAGCTGCGGCTGCGTAACCCGATGGTCGACCTCGGGCTCTTCAGGAACCGGGTGTTCGCGGTCGGGTCGGGCACGACACTGCTCATGCTGGCCGCGCTGCTCGGCGCGTTCACCTATCTCACGTTGTACGTCCAGGGGCCGCTCGAGGCGACGCCCGTCGAGGCGGGGGTGCGGTTCCTGGCCTTCAGCGTGGCGGCCGTCATCGGGCCGGTGGCGATCGGCCGGGTACTGCACCGCTGGCCGATGGGCGTGCTCATCGGGACCGGCCCGGCGCTGATCGCGGGCGCGCTGCTCGTGATGGCGATACCGGCCGCGGACCGGTGGACACCGATCATGTTCGGGCTGTTCCTCGGCGGTCTCGGCCTGGGCGCCGGGAACGTGGTGGCCAACCAGGTCGGCCTCACCGCGCCCATGGACCGGGTCGGCATGGCCACGGGCATCGTCAACACGCTCAAACAGGTCGGCACCGCCGTCGGCGTGGCCGTGCTGGCGGCGCCGTACAGCTCGGGGGTCGGCACGATGCTGCTCGTGGCGGCCGGGCTGGCCCTGGCCGGCGCGCTGCTGCCGGTGGCTCTGGCCGGCTCGCGGGTCAGCCGGTCTCCTCGACCCCCTGGAGCAGACAGCGCAGCCCGAACTCGAACTGATCGGTGAAGTCCAGGGGGACGCTGCTCGTACGACCGGACGGGTTCGTGGCCTGGCGCGGCGAGGAAGGGCTCGCCGAGGCGCTCAGAAGGTGTACTTCAGGCGACAAGCCGTAACTGACCTGGTACAACGCTCACCCCTGATCTCCCTGGGCCGTCTGTGGGCCGCCAGCCGACGAATGATCTTGATTTGCGGGCCGTTTCAGGGCCGCATCGATGGTCTTCTTCATCCGCCGCTCGGAGCTCGGCAGGATCGACGCGTAGACCTTCAGTAACAGCGCGCCGCCGTCCGCGTGGCCGAGCCACTCCGCGACGGCCTTGGGACTCTCACCCTCGGCCAAGAGCACAGACGTGAAGTACTTCCGCAGCATGTGCATCCCGTGCTCCCGGAACCGCGCGCCGCGCACCTCGCCCTCCTCCAGCTTCGGCACGATGCCAGCCCCGGCCAGCCCTCGCTGCCACACTCTCGTGAACCCGGAAAACAGCACCGGCCCGCCGTCCCGGTTGCTGACGAACAGCCGTACGGTCACCGGGTCGCCGTCCAGCTTCTGCCACGGCAGCGTGACCGTGATCGGCGGGAAGCGGCGCATGTGCTCGGCGAGCCCGAACTTTACCGACTCCGACAGCGGGACCTCCCGCGTGCGGTCGCCTTTCGGCAGTGCGAGCACCGGCTTCCCGTCGAGCATCTTGATCTGCCGGTTCACGCTCGCCACACCGCGGAGCCAGTCCACGTCATCGGGACCGAAGCCGAGGATCTCGCCCCGTCGCATGCCGAGGCCGGCGCCGATGTCGACGACGACCTGATACCGCTCCATCAGCGCGTCCTGCTGGGCGAACACCTGCTCAGCCGTCCAGACGACGAGCCTTCTATGGACCACCTTGGGCAGCACCACGGTGGGGCTGCTGACGGGGTTCTTGAGGATCAGTTCGTCTTCGACCGCGACGGAGAAGACGGTCGAGACGTGGGCCATGATCGTCTCGATTGTCTTCGGTGCGAGCCCGGACGCCTCCAGCTGTTTCACCATGTTCTGGATGACGCTGGGCCGCCGCGACAGCGGGCCGATCTCCAGCGCGCCGATCAGTGGATAGACGTGCTTGACCATGCGCAAGCGCATGGTCTCGCGGCTACTGGGGTTCAGCACGCGGTTCTCCATGACCTCTTCGGCCTGCTTGCGGAAGATGATCTTCCCGGCGTCGGGGTTGATGTACGTGCCGCGCTGCACGTCGGCCTCAACCGCGATCTTCCGCCGCTCGGCATCGACCTTCCGACCGAACGACTCGTTGCGCTCCTCGCCGTCAGGGTTGAGGTAGCGGAGCCGCCACCGGCTGCCCTTGCCGTACCTGGCCGGGTCCTTTTCTAAAGCTGGCCTGCCACTGCTGTCGAGCAAGACCTTGCGATCTGGGCCGCGGGCTTTCCGCATCCACCGATCTTCGATGTGCGCCACGCCTACTGCTCCTCTAACTCGCCAGATGAGGGGGGTTTGGCGAGCCCCGTTTCCTTTGATTCTGTGATGACAGAGAGCGCATCCTTGATACGCCTCTCGACTTCTTCAGGTGCCATCCACTTGTGTTCTTGCATGACCGCAAACCCGTGTCCTGCGAATACAAGTGCCAGATGCCAGACATGAAGGGAGTTGATGAGAGCTCGCCGATCCTCGGCATTCAGGCTATCGTCCTGCGCACTATCATGGCGAACGATGAGATTAACCATGGAGAAGCCGTTCGTATTAGGTGGCGCTGTGACTTCGGAATCGAGTACCCGGCCGGACAGCAATGCCTCCTGCACCCGGACAGGAAGGAGCCGGAATGCTTCTCTCTCCTGCATCAGAGATCGGAAGTTGAACGCTTCACGAGGGCTGGCGCCCGCGAGAGAGGACAGCGACTCGGCTGCACTCGTAATCGAGTCCAGTCTTTGCTGGAGAGTCTGCACCTCATCTCGCAGTTCCTGGACTTCTGCCGAAGGTTCTCGTTCACGTATCGAGCGCAAACGCATCTCGTCTCGCATGCTCGCGCTCATGTCGGCGGTATTCAGGTCTTGGCTATCCTCGGGAGACCACCCACGCTCTATGAAGGCTTCGGACAACTCTCGATCGCCTGGAGAATCGAAGAATGACGGAGCGATGTAGTTTGCAAGCCTTGTGGTTTGCATTTGAAGCTCAGACCTCTCAAACAGCCCTTTATCCTCCGTCTCAACTAGATTTCGGAAGACGTCAATCGCCTCCCTGGCGCGCTTGGAACTCCGTGGCTGTATGTCTTCAGTCACTATTTCGTAGAGGCGCTTCACTGCGCCGGCTGAGAAGAGGACGTGGCTCTCGACATCTTCTTCTGCGAAAGAGAATTTCCACTGACTCTTGACACCCAGCGCCGCGCACACGTTCTTGAAGACACGCTCTTCCGGCTCCCCCTGGCTTCGCTCAAGATTCCCCACGGTATTGCGGCTCACCCGTGCAGCCCAGGCGAGGACGGCCTGGCTGAGGCCGATATCTTCTCTTCGCAACTTGAGCAGCTTCCCGCTCGGCGGCGCATATTCGTGCTCATCCCATGGCATAGATCTTCTCCACTGTTGGGGCTGGTCGCTCACAGCTCTCCAGTGCACACCTTACCCAGCGACGACCAACGCTTGTCAACCAATCAAGGGGCCCTACACAAGACTTCACCAATCGTTGGGCAGATCCACAACATGCCCTTGAGCTGCTGACTTGCATGCCCTCCGCCTGCATATGACCCCTGTTGGTCTTCCACAGTTGGCGAACGCTGGTCAGCATGCGCTACGGTTCTGCTGTGACGATCTCCCAGCGTCATCGGGCAGGCCCAGCTCTGTGCACACAGAAAAGGGCCCGGCCGGGGTTCCCGCCCCTGCCGAGCCCGTGCACAACGCTCCCACGACTGCCGCTACCAACGTCAACCAACAGGAGAGTGCCCATGAAGGGTACCAGCGCCCCTCCGCGCCTGCGTAAGTCCCGTGCCGGTGCGTCCGACATGTCCCCGCAGGTCACAGCTGCAGACCGCTCTAACGACGTCCTTCTGGACCTCGACGGCGTGTGCGCGTTCAAAGGCACCACCCCCGCCACCGAGCGGTACCTGCGCCACCTCGGCGAGACCACCTACTGCTTCAGGATGGGCCGCCGCCTCGTGGCCTGGAAGACCGACGTGATCGCCTACATCGAAGCGCACCGCATCGCCGACCAGGAAAGTCGCAGCTAATCCCGGGTCCCCACACCCGCACACACGTACACGAACGACCGGGGGACCCATGAGCAACGCAGACGCCGAGCAGTCCGGCGAGAACATCATGGTGCTGGCGGTGCACACCATCGAGGTGTCGCCCGACCAACACGGCTGGCTGAATCGCGAGCAGACCGAGAAGGCTCTCCGCACCTCGAACGTCGCCGCTGCCGGCCAGGCCGCCGCGTTGATGGTGCATGGCACCCTCAAGGGCTGCGCACCTGACGCAGCCATGGCCCTGGCCAGCGTGCTACGCCAGGCGGACTCAGTGACGATCTACGGCCATGGGTGCTGCATTCCGCACCTGGTGACCTACCTCCGCTCCGCCATCGCTCGGGAGCGCGCGTGGGCGGCCGGGGTCCATCGGTGACACATCAGGGCGCGTGATGGGGATCAGGCTCATGATCGAGGTCCTCGACTCCGCCCCCGCAGATCTCACGCCTGCCCAGCGTCTGGTGCTCGTCGTTATCGCCGAGCGTGCGCATGACGATACGCGGGAGGCGTGGCCAGGAGGCGCCGACAAGTGGGGTTTGGACACCATTGCCAGGCGCACAGGGCTGAAGCCCGAGAGCGTTCGAAAGGCTATCCAGCAGATGGCCCGCAAGGGCGTGGAGATCCGAGTGCCCATCAAGATGGGCGCGGACGGTCGTCCGGTGTACGCCCATGAGGGCCAGCAGACGACTTTTCGCATCCCGCGGTTCGCCAAGGGGGTTCACCAGGATCCACCCCAAGAGGGCGGACCACAGTCCCAACAGGGTGGATCAGGATCCGCCCACTCAATCCAAGAGGGTGGATCACCGTCCCAAGAGGGCGGACCAGGATCCCAAGAGGGTGGATCACCGTCCACCCCTATCCCTCATATCCCTGAATACCCCTCAGATACAGAAGACGCAGCGAAGGTCATCCCTCTCTTCGGCGGCGAAGAGGCGGCGAAGACGCGAGCGTCCGAACCCAAGAAACGGACGCGAGCCAAGAAGCCGGCGCCCGTCGATGATCCGAACTTCATCGACTTCTACGCAGCCATGCCTCGTAAGCAAGACCCGGACGCTGCCGCGCGCGCCTGGGCCGAGATCGTCGCCAACGGGGTTCCCACCAAGGACCTGATCCTCGCGGCTGAGGGCTACCGAGACGACCCCACCCGAACCGGCGTGCGGACATACATCAAGACGCCGCGCAACTTCCTGACCGACGGCCGCTACAAGCTATACCTCCCCAACTGCAAGAACGAGGACGACGACATTGACAACGCCGAGAGAGCCGCGTGGAGGGATCATGACTGACTCCCGGACTCTCCCTCACGACACCGACGCCGAGAAGTCCGCCCTCGGTGCCGCCCTGATCTCGCCGAACGCGGCGAACCAGGTGTTCACGCACCTGTCGGCGGACCACTTCTTCTGGCCTCAGCACAAGCTGATCTACCGCGCCATCGTGGACATCTACCGCCGCGGCGAGCCGGTCGAGGTGCTGAGCGTCCGCGCCCAACTGGCCAAGTCGAAGAAGCTGGTCGAAGCCGGCGGCGACATCTACCTCACCGACCTGTCGGCGCATGTCCTCACCGCGACCAACGTCGGCTACTACGTGGGCCGGGTGCGCGAGCTGGGCACCAAGGCGATCGCCATCGAGGAACTGACCCGGATCGCCAGCCAGGGCTACCACGACTCCGTCGACTCCGACGAGCTGCTGGTCGCCACGGAGGACGCGCTCGCACGGTTCCGGCTCCTGTCCACCAGCGACGAAAAAACGATCGAGGGGTTCTCCACCATGGGCAGCTTCGTCGACGAGACCGACGAAGAACACGACTGGCTGGTTCCGGGCGTTCTTGAGCGGATGGACCGGGTCATCGTCGTGGCGAGCGAGGGCGCCGGGAAGACCACCCTTGCGCGACAGTGCGCCGTCATGCTCGCGGCGGGCCTGCATCCCTTCGACCCGACCGAGCGGATCAAGCCGGTCCGGACCCTGTACATCGACCTGGAGAACCCGCCTCCGCTCGTGAGGAGGAAGGCCCGCCAACTGATGAACCATGGCCGTCGCGTCGAAGGCTGGGATGAGGACCGTTGCTGGCGCTGGACCAGGCCGGGCGGGATCGATCTGCGTAAGCCGCACGATCAGCACCTGGTGGAGCGCGTGATCGTCGAGAGCCGGTGTGAGGTGGTCTTCTGCGGGCCCTTGTATAAGGCATTCGCCGAGGGTGGCGGCGAGAAGGCCGAGCAGGTCAACGGCCAGGTCGCGCGCATCCTCGACACCTTCCGCGCCCGCTACGGCATCGCCCTGTGGCTCGAAACCCACGCACCAATGGAGCAAAACGGGCAGCGGTCGCTTCGGCCGATGGGCTCGGGAGTGTGGCTGCGCTGGCCGGAGTTCGGCCTCGCCCTCCGCCGCAAGCCGGGCGAGCCGAAAGCGGTCACGGTCGAGCGGTTCCGCGGCGACCGAGACGAACGCGCCTGGCCGCACAAGCTCAAGTACGGCACGCCGTGGCCCTGGGAGGCCGTCTACGACGACGGCTTCCCCATCGAAGAAGCCCGCCACTAACCCGGAAGGATCACCATGTCGAAGCTCGGCCAGCTCGTCATCGCCTGGGACGAGGTCCTTCAACGAGACGACTACCCGGAGCTGATGCAGCAACTTCAGGAGTGGTACCGCAGCAGCGGCCACGTCGCCTTCCTGGACCAGGGCGAAGCCGCCACCAAGGACGTCTACCAGATGCTGTCCCTGGCGTCGCTGCGAGTGGGACAGGACGCGAGAAGCGTCCCGTATCAGCAGTACCCGGACTGGGTGCGGCTCGGCGTTCTAAACACGGCCGCCCGATGGGCTGCCGGGCAGTGCGCCACGTGTACGCACTCCCCAGCGATCAGGCGCCCTGCCCCTGTCGTCTCGGCGGCGTGGAAGCCCGACCTCATCGTCTGCACATCCTGCGCCCATCTGCTGGAGCTGCCGCGCCTGTCCGCCGCGGACAAGACCTGCGACGGCTGCGGCTACGTCGTCCCCGACACCGAGACCATCTGGAGCTTCACCGTCTCGCACGGCTGGCTGATGTTCCAGGCCGGCGCCTGCGACGCCTGCCGCTTCTGGCCCCTGTAGGAACCCGAGAAGGGATCACCATGTCCACAAACACCCGCATCACCGACAGAGACATCGCCTTTGTCCGCGAGCTCAACCCGATCGCCGACGTTATGCGAGACCTCAACTACGAGCTGGAGCCGAACAGAGACGGCAGCCTCAGCGGCTTGTGCATGGACTCCGTTGACCCGGCTACGCACGTGGGCTTCTCGTTCAGCGTCAGCCCTGAGCGCGGCATGTACTACTGCGCCCACTGCCAGGCCGGAGGTGACGTCATCACCTTCGTCGAGAAGGCCAAGGACATCTCGTTCTGGTCCGCCGTCAATTTCCTGGCTCGACGCGCTGGCATCTCCCTCACGCACGAAGAGGTGCCAGCGCCGTGAGCGCAGCCAAGACCGCCGTAGCCGCCCCCGAGCGGGAGCATCGCTGCCGCTTCAAGCGCCGCAACAACGAGATGTGCGTAAACCCGGCGCTCGACCAGTCCGATGACGCGCTGATCTACATCTGCATCCGGCACACAACCAAGGTGCTGGCCATGGTCCGCGAACACCAAGAGCGGCCCGCCGTCGGCATCGTCAACACCACCAAGGAGAACCAGTGACCAGCACAGAGCCCGAGCGGTTCCGAAACGAGCTCCTATCCATCACTACGGCCAATCCTGGATGGCGGGTCCAGGTGCGGCACGTGGCCTACGACGTCGACACCCAGGAGCAGGCCATCAGCCACGAGGCCACGTTCCCGGTCGTCGCCTGGGGCGTGGTGAGGGCCTGGTTTCTCGCTGGCGGAGAGGAGGTCAGGACCGACCCCATCTTCCTCACCGATGTCGGCCTGACACACGCCAGCGAGTACCGCCGGGCGCACTCAGCGCTCGACCCGGACTCAGACCCTCAGACCACCGTCGACATCACGGTCCTGCTTCCTGCTACCACCGTCGACATCGCCGAGGGTCGGTGACCGCTATGGCTCGGTCCGCCACGAAGGAGCTGAACAAGCAGCTCCGCCAGCTCCGCAAGGAGTGGAGGGAATGGCGCTCGGGCCAGGCCATCAGAGCGCTGGGCTGGTGGGGCACCCCCTGGTGTGAGGCTGGGCGTCGCGGCCGGTGCCGCGAGACAACCTGTGAGGGCTGCGCGACCGTCGCCTTCACGCAGGCTCGCACCGCCGAAATCGAGGCTAAGGTCCGCGACCTCATGGCCGAGTCCGCAACCACGCCTCCCGTCCAGGAAGCGCTCTTCGCGTGACAAGCACTTCGGCCGCCCCCGTCTCTAGCGGGGGCGGCCACCCCAAGGATGCCACGACCAGCAACAACGGAGGGAACCGCCCCGTGGAAGAGAACCGGCTCGCCGAGCTCGCCGAGCACTACGCGAAGAATTTGATGGTCGACTGGGTGACCGAGAGCCGCCGCGACTCCATGCTCATCGACGAGGACGAGCCCGCGGGATTCACCGCTGCCGACGTCCTGGAAGGCCACACCGCCCTCACCGAGCAGATTCCCAGCTACCAGGGCAAGACGATCGAGGTCGAGAGCTTCGTAACCGTCATCGACGACGACGGCCGCGAGCTGCTGATCCCCATGGACAGAGTCGAGGCCCAGCACATCGACTCCGCCCAGGTGTGCCTGTCCGCGCAGTTCCACGCCTTGTACGCCCAAGCCCATCTGATCATGTCCACCTTCGCCGGCCTTGACCGGCTGCGGAAGCACCTCGCCGAGGAGGCCGCCAAGTGACCATCACCCCGATCAGCCCCTCGCTCGTCCACATCGACGACGCCGCCGACGACTACTTCGCTGACTACGCCGAAGGAGCACAGGCCGGGCTCGCCTGGCTCAAGACCCACCCCGGCCGCAGCGAGGCGCAGCAGATCGCCGACCTCCACACGGAGATCCGCGCCGGCGGCGACGGCGAGTCCTCCGGCAATTGGCACAACTGCGAAATTTTCCCCACCTTCGTGCCTTTCATGGAGCGCGAGCAGCACCTGACGGTCATCAACGGCCCCGCCTACTCCGCAGAGCTGGCGGCCGATCCCGAGGTCGCCTACCCGTACACGATCGAGTGGGAGCGCGCCTGGTTCTTCCACTCCGACTCCGGCTTCTGGCAGGGCATCTGCCACGCCATCCACCACGCCCTCAACCACCTCTGACCAAGGAGACTCGATCATGAGGCAGAACAGCATGACCCCCCAGTGGGAGATCGACGACTTCGCCAAGACTTGGCTCCTGCAGCACGCCGACGGCTTCCGCTCCGGGACGATGTGGCTGGCCACCAACCCGCCCAAGACGGAGGTGTACGAGGTCGCGAAGATCCACCGCGACCTGCACGACGGCGGCTTCAGCGGCACTGACAGCGCCTACTACGACGCCACCCGCGTCCCCGGCTTCCTCGACTACCTGCGCGGTGGCCCGAACGAGCGGGAGACCTTCGACGGCGTCGCCGAGATGGCCGACATCAACAAGCGGCAGGGCACGAGCTTCCCGGCTTGGCCCAAGGAGGCGTTCGGCGTCGGGTTCGACGACGCGTTCATGCTCGGCTTCGCCAACGCCTGCTACACCGCGGTGAAGATGCGATGACCAAGCCCGCGATGAACACCCCGACCGAACTGGACATCCTGCAGTTCTGCATCGACATGCTGCAGGTGCGCGAGGACGAAGACCAGGTGCAGAAGGTCATCGAGAAGACGCTCATCGACTACCACCCCGGTCTACATCCCTCGCTTCTCAAAGTGGCGCTCAGGGTCACCGTCGCCCAGTTCTTCGCCCCACCCGCCCGCCGCCTCGACCACGAACTCGGCCACGACTTCGTGGACGCCGGCCTGCGCCTCCAGGCCATGGCCAACGAAGGCAAGCTCCACAAGGAGGAGGACGTGAACGCGCGACGCGTACAAGTCCAAGGCGATCGCTTCCACGGCAAGGTGCCCGACAGCGCCATCTACGTCGGCCGGGCAGCTCCGGGGTTGAAGGCGTCGCCGTACGCCAACCCGCACACGCTGTCGTCCAAGGGCTGCCGCACCTGCGGCGGACAGGTTCACCACCGCGACGCCGGCCTGGACCTATACCGGGATCACCTCAGCGAACATCCCGAACTCGTCGAGCGGGCCAAGCGCGAGCTGAAAGACCGCGACCTGGCCTGCTGGTGCAAGCCCGAGGACGCCTGTCACGTAGACGTGCTGCTTGAACGCATCTACTGGGACTGATCCACATGGGCCACGCGTGGGGCATAGCCCCACGCGTGCCTGGACCTGCATATCCCTCAGGGGTCTGCAGGTCACGGACCTTGAGCCCGTCGCCTTGACGGGCTCAAAGCGTCCCGGCACCGGGAAGCTTTCGCCCAACCTGCGGAGGGTCACCCTGACCCTCCGCACTGGGGTCCTTCAGGGACCTCAGTCACAGACCTCCCAAGAGAAGGGCAGTCGGCCAGATTGCGACCGTCGCCCTGAAGATCGCAAATCTCGCGTCCGTCAGCCTGACGGACGCGAGACGCACAACCGGCACTGAACATCAGGGGGAACGTTGGCCATGCCCTGCCCGGTCGCTTGGTGCGACCGTACGATGCCCGGCTCTGTCCGCGTCTGCGGCGCCTGCCGATCCGAGCTCATCCGCGAACTCGCCGAAGTGCCCGGCCTCGCCGAGGACCTCGACCTCGCCCGCACCAGACAGGTCCGCCTCGCCGGCGGCAGCGTCGGCGGACGCGGCACCGAAACGCCACTGCCGTACAACGAGCGGGCATCCGAGGTCTCCGCCGTCCTCCAAGCCGTCCTCAACGGGTGGGCGCGCACGCTCGCGACTAGCGTGCAGAAGCTCCACGGCCCCGCCTGCCTCGACTGTGAACACCCGACGTGCGTGTACCTCGACCTCGGCCGAGCACCCCACCACAAGCCGGCCCACGCCTCGCGCTGGCTACATCGCCACGCCGACGCCCTGATCCGTCACCAGGACGGCGTGAAGGCGCTCGAAGACATCCTGACCGCCATACGCAACAGCCGCCGCGCCATCGACCGGGCCCCGGACAGCATGTACGCAGGACCGTGCAGCGTCTGCGACGGCGACCTCTACGCCCGCCCAGGAGCCGCCGCAGTCACGTGCCGATGGTGCCGAGACGACGACAACCGACCCCTCCGCTACGACGTCTCCGACCGGCGCACGCGCATGCTGGCCGCCCTGGAGGAGTACGAGCTGACCGGCCCCGAGGTCGCCCGCGCCCTCACCTCGTTGATCCGGCCGATCAAGCCCGCGCTCTTGCACACATGGGTGGCCAGGCAGAAGCTCCAGCCCGTCGGCCTCAACGAGGCTGGTCGCATGCTGTTCAGGGTCGGCGACGTCGTAGACCTGATGCTCCGCCCGGAGGCAGAAGACCATGTAGTTGCGCACGCAACCAGTAAGTGACATGATCCGATCTAATAGCCTGGTCACAGTCGTCAAAGAGCTCTCCCGACCCCCCGAGCGGGAGAGCTCTTTGCATGCCCGGACATACATCCGCGGGGGGTGAGCACGTGTGCCCCCACGCATGGACGACACGAAACGCCAGGCGATCCTCAACGACATCAAGGCCGGCCAAAAGTCCGCACGACAGATCGCCCGCGACCACGACGTGGCCACCTCAACCGTCTCCCGCCTAGCCAAAGCAACAGGCGAAGGCGACGGTTGGCAACGTTCTCAAACCAAGAACGCGACTGAGGCGGCGAAGGCCGACAACGCCGCGTTGCGGGCCGCCACCTCGCGCCGGCTGCTGTTGAAGGCCAACGAGTTTCTCGACCAGATGGACCAGGAGCACACGGCGTTCAACTTCGGGGGCAAGGACAACACGTTCAACTCGAAGGTGCTGCCTAAGCCGCCCGTGTCCGACCTGCGCAACCTGATGACCGCCGCGGCGGTCGCCATCGACAAGCACCTCGTCATTGAGAAGCACGACAACTCTGGCGAGTCGCATGCCGCGGTGGACGCCTGGCTGACGGAGATGACCGGGCTGTGAACATCGCCCCCCTCGTCGGCAAGCAGCGCCGGTCCGTCGAGCTGGCGACCGCCCGGTTGAACATCTGGGACGGCTCGGTCCGATCCTCGAAGACAATCAGCTCACTGCTGAAGTGGCTGAAGTTCGTGCGCACCGCCCCCGCCGGCCCCCTCCTCATGGTCGGCAAGACGGAGCGCACGTTGAAGCGCAACATCATCGACCCCCTCACCGAGATGCTCGGCGAGAAGCGCTGCAAGTTCGTCGCCGGCGCCGGAGAACTCCACCTCCTCGGCCGCGTCATCTACGTGGCGGGCGCCTACAACGAGGGCAGCGTCGACAAGATCCGTGGCCTGTCCCTGGTGGGCGCGTACGTCGACGAGGTCAGCACGATGCCGGAGTCGTTCTGGACGATGCTGCTCACCCGACTCTCCATCCCGGGCGCCCAGCTGTTCGGGACGACGAACCCGGACGGGCCGCAGCACTGGCTACTCGTTGAGTACTTGGAGCGGGCCCGCGTCCACCTCGACATCCACGGCCAGCTCCACCACCACGACGGCGACCTGCTCAACCTGCACCGGTTCTCATTCCAGCTCCGCGACAACCCGAACCTGACGCAGGAGTACATCGACGACGTCTCCAGCGAGTTCACGGGCCTCTGGTACCGGCGGCTGATCCTTGGCGAATGGTGCCTCGCGGAAGGCGTGATCTGGGAGTCGTGGGATCCGGCCCGGCACGTCGTCCACGAGCTGCCCGCCATCACGCAATGGCTGTGCATCAGCCTCGACTACGGCACCACCAACCCCTTCCACGCCCTCGCCATCGGCCTCGGGGTGGACGGTCGTCTCTACGTCGGGCACGAGTGGCGTTGGGACTCGAAGAAGATGCGCGGCGCCTTGACGGACGCCGAATACTCCGAACGCGTCCGGGCCTGGGTGACCGGGCTGGGCATCACACCCTCGTACTGGGTGGTCGACCCGTCCGCGAAGTCATACAGGGTGCAAATGCACCGCGACGGCCAGTCGTCCACCCTCGCGGACAACGAGGTGGTCGACGGCATCCGCGACGTCGCCAGCCTCTTCGCCACCGGCCGGCTACTCGTCTCCGCGGAGTGCAAGGAACTCATCAAGGAGATTCCCGGCTACGCCTGGGATCCGGACGCGTCGGAGAAGGGCGAGGACAAGCCGTTGAAGGTGGCCGACCACGGCTGTGACGCGCTCAGGTACGGGATCCGGACCACCAGGAACATCTGGCATGGCCAGCTCGCCGCACCCTCGAAGGCGGCTTAGCAGCAACCTCTGATCTCCCGGCCTGACCTGTCCCGTTGGGGAACGGGTGACAGGCCAGGCCGGGCAACCCGTTCCCCTCCCGTTCCCCAGCAAGGATTCCCATGTCAAGAGTTACGAGCCGCACCAACGCCTCTCGGCGCATCGGTCTCCGCATGCGTGCGCTGCGGCATTCACGCGGCTGGTCCCAGGTCGAACTCGCTGAGCGGCTATCGGCGAACGGGTTCGCGGCCCATCCGACCACGGTTACTCGGATGGAGAGCGGTTCACGCCAGATCATCTCTATCGATGCAGCCTTGGCAGTCGCCGCCACGTTCGAAGTGCCCCTCGATGACCTCATCAGTGATGAATGCCTGACGTGTAAAGGCAGTCCTCCGGCAGGGTTCCGCTGCCAGAACTGCGGAGCTGAGTGAAGCAATGTCGCAAGCGATCCTGGTAGAGACCACATGCGATGCGCGGCGATGTCCGGCACGCATACGCACCTGGCACTGGAGCCAGCTCGGGGCAGCTTCCACAACGCGCTCCAGCATCCGGCGCGCGGGCTGGTTGACCAGCAAGGTGGACGACAAGGTCTACCACTTCTGCCCAGAGCACAAGGCCGCTCCGGTGCCCGACACGTTCAAGTGTGGCGACCGAGCGAGGCAGGCTCAGCAGTGGGTGGCCGAGGTCTGATTGCTACGTGAGCGCAGCTCTACTGGTCAGAAACTTGCGGGAACATCTCATTCCCGCAAGTCCCATCCAAGATCATTTATCGAGCCTCTTGGAGCACCCTCATGCCCCGATTCCGCAAGCGCCCCGTCGAGATCGAAGCCGTCCAATGGACAGGCGACAACGTCAACGAACTCTGGGATGCGTTCAGCGCCGAGAACATCTACGGCCCTACCGAGAAGAACCCGGACTGGCTGATCATCACCACGCTTGAAGGCGACATGCGCGCGAACGTCGGCGACTGGATCATCAAGGGTGTGCAGGGCGAGCTCTACCCGTGCAAGCCCGACATTTTCGAGGCGACGTACGAGGCAGCGGAGTGACGCCGGAGCAGGCGGCCAAGAATGCCGCCTACATTCTCGACAGGGCCGACGCCATGAACGCCTTCCCCGAGCAGTCGGCCGCGCTGGTGGCGGTCGCCGACGGGTGGACGCGCCTGCACACCGCACTCGCCCACGCCCCCATAACCAGCGAGCCCGCGACGGTCACGGTACACATCGACCCGGCCATCGCCGGGGATGTGGACCCGGAGACAATCGCCGAAAGCGTCGCGCTCGCCATGGGTCTCACCCCCAAGACGGAGCCGGTTCCCGTGCTCAGGACGGACGGGGAGACCGTCTTCGAGTTCCACGGCGAGCGGTGGTGCGTCGTCGCCAGCAGCTTCAGGCACAACGACGGCGGCGCATCGGAGCTGAGTCTCCGCATCATCCCGGAAGGGCAGCCCGACCGCCCTGACGACGTCGCACCCACTTTCCCCTGAAAGGAGCGACCTCATGCCGCTGCCGAGCGGCGGCACCTGGCCGCCCCGCGCACTACAGCCCATCTACCAGCAGTACAACACGCTCGACACCTGGTATGTCGGCGACCGCGAGCGCCTGGCCGCCCTGTACGGCGACGGCCGCGGCACCAACATCCCCGCCAACCGACCCAGCCAATACCGCGGCGGTGTCGTCGGCACCCTCGCCAGAATGTTCTGGGGCACCCCCACACCGGCCGGCGAGAAGCGCACCAAGTTGCATGTGCCGGTCGCGTCCGACATCTGCACCATGAGCTCAGACCTGCTCTTCTCCGAGCCGCCCACCATCACGGTCGAAGACCAAGCGACACAGGACCGCATCGACGAGCTCCTGCCCTCACTGCAGGCCACACTGCTCGAAGGCAGCGAGGTCGGGGCAGCCCTGGGCGGCTACTACCTGAGGGCTGTCTGGGACAAGCAGGTCGCCGAAAAGCCGTGGCTCAACGCCGTGCACGCTGACGCGGCCGTTCCCGAATGGCGTTGGGGCCGCCTCTACGCCGTCACCTTCTGGCGGGTGCTCGAGCAGCCGGATGACGACACCTGTCTCTGGCATCTGGAACGGCATGAGCCCGGCGTCATCCTCAACGGGCTGTACAAGGGCAAGGTGGGCGACCTCGGCGGGCAGATGCCGCTCACCGCGCACGCCGAAACCAAGGGCATGCAGCCCGTCATCACGACCGGCCTCGACCGCTGCACCGCCGTCTACGTCCCCAACATGCGGCCCAACCGGCAGTGGCGCAACTACCCGGCCGGCGCCGCACTCGGCAGGTCCGACTTCGACGGGCCCGTTCTCGGGTTGATGGACTCCCTGGATGAGGTGTGGACGTCGTGGATGCGCGACATCCGCCTCGCCAAAGCCCGCCTGATCGTGCCCTCCTCCTACCTGCAGTCCAACGGCAAAGGGCAGGGCGCCTACTTCGACTTCGACCGCGAACTATACGAGTCGTTCGACATGCTGGCCGGCGACCAGCGCATGGAGATTTCAGCCCAGCAGTTCGCCATCCGCGTCGTCGAGCACCGCGACACCCAAGCCGAACTGCTCGCCGCGATCCTCCGCGCCACCGGCTACTCCGCCCAGTCGTTCGGCCTGTCCGGCGACGTCGCCGTCACTGCCACCGAGGTCAGCGCCAAGGAGCGCCGGTCGCTCATCACCCGAGGCAGGAAAGCCCTCTACACGGCGCCCGAGCTGGCCGAGGCGATAGAGATGCTGCTCACCCTGGAAGCCGCGCTCGGCTTCGAGGGCGCCGTCACACCGGAACTGCCCACCGTCGTCTTCGGCGACTCCGTCAGCCCGGACATCATGCAACTCGCCCAGACCGCCGAACTGATGCGCCGGGCCGAAGCCGCGAGCGACGAGACCCTGGTCAGGATGCTTCACCCGGACTGGGATGAGGACCAGGTGCAGGCCGAAGTCACGGCGATCGGCGACGCCCGACCTGATCCGCTCGCCGACCTCAACGCGTTCGGCCAGGACCCGACTCTGCCGCCCGGCCAAGACGGGCCACCCCCGGATCCCAGCCAGCAGGACCCAAAGGCGCAGGACGGGCCGCCCGGCCGCAAGCCGCCACCCAAGGAGTAGTTCGGGGAGGTCGCCATGGCCTCCCCCACCGTCGACGACCTCGTGGCCACGCTCGTCGACCTGTACTCCAACGTCGAGCTGCAGCTGGCCCGGGACATCGCCACCAGCCTCAAGGCCGGAATCGACAGCCCGGACTGGGCCCGCCAGAAGCTGATCGCCATCACCGCGCTGCGCATGCAGACTCAGCGGATCCTGGCCAAGCTCGCCCAGGACTCGGACGACGCTGTCCGCCAGGCCATCGCGCTCGCAGCCCAGCGCGGTGGCAAGCGAGCCGATGCCGAGCTGGGCAGGCTCGCCGACACCCCACAGCGCGGTCAGGGCGCCCGACTGGTCCGCGAAGCACTCCCAGGCAACCCGGCACTCGTCCGCATGGCGCGCGAGCTCGCCCTCACCCTCCGGTCGACGCACACGCAGATCCTGCGGTGGCAGCTCGACGCCTACCGCAAGGTGATCGCCGAAACCGCGCTCCCCCACACACTGCTCGGCCTCCAGACCCGACGGCAGGCCGCGCAACGCGCCTGGGATCGGCTGCTCGACAAGGGCATCACCGGCTTCCAAGACCGATCCGGCCGCCGCTGGGAGCTCGCCTCATACACGGAGATGGCCACCCGCACCGGCACCATGGCCGCCATGACCCAAGCCCACGCCGACCGCCTGGTCGAGGCCGGGAATGATCTGGTCATCGTCTCCGACTCGCCGCGCGAGTGCCCGAAGTGCCGACCGTGGGAAGGCAAAGTCCTCAGCCTGTCCGGCCGGAACCGCGGCCGCGTCCAGGTCGAGCACGCCACCCGCGACAACGAGATGGTGACCGTCACCGTGGCCGGCTCCTTGGCGGAGGCGCGCGCGGACGGGCTGATGCACCCCAACTGCACCCACTCCGTGTCCCGCTGGACGCCAGGCATCACGAAGACCGGCCAGGCCCGGCCCAACGCGGACGGCTACAAGGCGAAGGAACGGCAGCGCGCCATCGAGCGGCAGATCCGCAAGTGGAAGAAGCGGGCCGCCGCCGCAATCGACCCCGCAGCCGAGAAGCAGGCGAACGTCAAGGTACGCGAGTGGCAGGCCGCCCTACGCGCCCACATCGGTGCGCACGGGCTGAAGCGGCTGCCGTACCGCGAGCAGATCGGCAGGACCCGGTGACTACTTGGGGTCGGGGCAGTTCATGGCCGTCGTGGGATACTCGTCGGCCGTGATGCGCCCACCCGTTTTGATCTTTGAGGTGCGTTCGTCGGCCACGTATTCGCCTTCGCACACGTAGGTCTTCGCATCAGCCGATCGAACAACCGTCACTACGAGATAGTCGCGGTCGTCGGCGTTGCGCTTGATCCAGTCCCTGATCACTGTCTTCGCACTGCTGACCGTGGCCTTGGGCACGAGCAGGTCCACACCGTTGCGTCGCGTCTTGACGACTTCATAGGCGGGAACCGTGGCGGGCGGTTGGGCCGACTTACCGGGCGTCGCGCTGGCCGACGGCAGCGAGCCTGCCACCTTGGCCGCGACCGTGCTGGCGAGCACCAGGCCGGCGACGAGCAGGACGACGATGCCGGCGGCGATGAGCGACCACTTCAACGGGCTCATACGGCGCCGCGGCGGCGTGGGCGCTTGCTGGTACGGCTGCTGCCACTGTGGGGGCTGCTGTTGCTGGGGAGAGTGCATGCGCGCACCGTACGCCCCACATGTGATCTTCCGTCCGTTTCGACGTAGACGGATGCCCGAAACGGGCCGCCTGGCGCGGTCCAAACCGTGCTCGGCCAGGTGCCGAGCTTCACCACCGCTGATCCCTGGAGGGTCCGCATGACCATGCCCGCCCCGCCTGCCGACCCGAATGCCGGACAAGCCCCGGCCGCCCCGGCTCCCGCGCCCCAGGCGCCAGCCGTACCGGCCCCGACCGCTCCGGCACCGCAGGCCCAACCGCCCGCGCCCGCTCCGGCCGCCGTCCCGCAGCCGCCCACGTGGACGCCCCCGACGCCTCCGCCCGTCGACGACGGAGGCATCGACGACATCTCCAAACTGCCGAAGAAGTGGCAGAAGGAGCTCACCGACGCGCGCGGCGACGCAGCCAAGTACCGAGTCCAGGCCCGCACCGAAACCGTCCTCAGGCACGCCTACACCACCGCCCAGCAGCACGGGGTCAACCCGGCCGCCTTGCTCGGCTCCACGGCATTCGCCAACGTGGCCAGCAACCTGGACCCCAGCGCGGAAGACTTCCCGGCCACGCTCGCCACAGCAATCCAGGGCGCGCTCACCGCGAACCCGTGGATGGCCGCCCAGACCGCCGCACCCGCGACGCCTCCCCCGGTCCCGCCCGTCAGCGGCGGCGACTTCTCCGGATCGGGCGGCCAGCCGACCGGCCCCACCCTCGACCAGCAGATCGCCGACGCCGAGAAGGCAGGCAATCACGCCCTCGCGATCAGCCTCAAACGACAGCGTGCTGCGCTGTCCCAGTAACCAATAGGAGACCCTGATGTCCGGCATTTCCGCGATGGGCACCACGTTCAACCTGCCCAACTACACCGGCCAGCTGTTCGGCCTCACCCCCGCCGACACGCCCCTGCTCTCTGCGATCGGCGGCCTCACCGGCGGCGGCATGGCGTCCAGCACTGAGTTCGAATGGCAGACCTTCGACCTCCGCGACCCGGCTCAGAGGGTCGCCCTCGAAGGCGCCGTCGCGCCCACCGCGGAGGGCCGGGTCCGGGCCAACGTGAAGAACGTGTGCCAGATCCACCAGTCCAAGGTGTCGATCTCGTACACCAAGCAGTCCGCCAACCAGCAGCTCGCTTCGCCGCAGGCCGCGCCGTTCAACCACCCCGGCGGCGGCACCAACCCGGTCGTCAACGAGAAGGACTGGCAGATCGCCCAGGCCCTCACCCAGATGGCCCTCGACGTCAACTACTCGTTCATCAACGGCGTCTACCAGCTGCCCGTCGACAACACCACGACGCGCAAGACGCGCGGCCTCATCCAGGCCATCACCACCAACCGCGTCTCGAAGGCGACCAGCACCATCACCGGTCTCAGCTCGGCGACGGACACCATCACCGAGACGGCGACCGCCCTCACCGACGGCACGAAGATCGTGTTCACGAAGACGGGTGACGCCACCGGCATCGTCGCCGGCCGCATCTACTACGTGGTGTCGAAGGCGACCAACACGTTCAAGGTGTCGGCCACCAGCGGCGGCACCGCCATCACCCTCGGCACCTCCACGACGAACATCGACTACATCGTTCCGTGGACGACTGTGCTCACACCGGCTGTCATCGACGACATCCTGCAGCTGGCGTACGACAACGGCGGCATCTCCAACCAGGAGACCGCCACCCTGCTGTGCAACTCGGTGCAGAAGCGGGCGATCACTGCCGCCTACGCCGACGCGTACGGCAAGGCCGTCCTCATCTCCACCGAGAGCCGCCGCACCGTCGGCGGCGTCAGCGTCCAGACCTTGGAGACGGACTTCGGGGTGCTGAACATCATGATGGATCGGCACATGCCGCAGGACGCCATCGCCGTCGTCTCCCTCGACCAGCTCAAGCCGGTCTTCCTCAACGTGCCCGACAAGGGCGTGTTCTTCGAGGAGGAGCTGGCCAAGGTCGGCGCCAGCGACGACGTGCAGCTGTACGGCGAGATCGGCCTCGCCTACGGCTCCGAGCGGGCGCACGCGCTGCTGCGTGGCCTCGACGTCTGATGGGCCTCTACGAACGGTTCGTCGACGGGGTGAGGGTCGAGAGGGCTTTCACCGTCGACGGATCCGAGGATGACGCCCGCCTCGCCGCGCTCGCCGATTCCGGCGCCGACGGCTGGCGGGCCCACAACGTGGAGGGGGCGGCAGGCCACGGGGCTGCCCCCACCACCCCCAAGAGGCGCACCACCAAGGGCAAGGAGGCGTAGCCGATGGCACGCACAGCAGTCGCAGTCACCACCATGACCGAGGCCGGGATCATCCCGACCGCGGTCGACGTGGCTGCCCAGACCACGGACGGCAACAGCTTCCAGTGGGCGCCGAACCGGTTCGTGTTCATCCTCAACGGCGACGACGCGGCGATCGTGCCGACGTTCATCAACCCCACCACGGTCGGCCCGTCATCGCTGCCTGTCGGCGACCTGGCCGGGATCAGCATCCCGGCCGCTGGCTACGCCGTGTTCGGCCCGTTCGATCCGTCGTACCGGCAGGCGGACGGCTCGGTGTGGTTCGACTACGCGGGCACTACCCCCGCCTCGGTCACGGTCGCCGTCTTCGACGCGGGCTGACCCTATGAGCGCGCGGGCGGGAGGTATGAGGGTGCGCACCTGCCCGCGCCCACCATCGAGAGGGGAGACGGCATGGCGTACGCCACCAGCGCAGAATATGAGGCCGAGCTCGGCGCCGGCACAGCACCAGCCAACATCGAGCGTCTGCTCACCCTCGCGAGCCGCGACGTCGACGCCGCGCTCATCGCCGCCGTCTACAACGTCGAGGATGGCGCGGCCACCGACGCGGCCGTCATCACCGCACTCAAAGAGGCGACGATCGAGCAGGCCGCCTACTGCCTGGACACCGGCGACGAGACCGGCACCGGCGGATCCCTGACGTACACGTCCGTGTCCATCGGCAGCGTGGCGCTGTCCCGGCCCCAATCCGGGGGGGCGGGCGGAGGCTCGGCCGCTCGTCCCCTCGCACCACAGGCCCGCTCCGTGCTGCAGCTGGCCGGGCTGACCGGCCACGAGCCGTACACCTACCAGACGTGCGCTGCGGCCGATGGGTAGCGTCCCGCCCTTCCTGCTCCGCCACACCGTCATCGTGGAGCCGTACGAGGGTGAGGGTCCGTTCGGCCCCGCCTTCGGCGCCTCGGTCGTCGTGGCCTGCTTCGTCGACGACAAACGGCGCCTCGTCCGTGCCCCAACCGGCGAGGAAGTCACCTCGGAGAGCACCTTCTACGCGCCGCTCAACACCGTGTGCCCCGTCGACTCGCGGGTGACCGTGAACGGCCGGGAGACCACCGTGCTGGCCTCGTCCCGGCGTGACGGCGGCGGCCTGCCCACCCCCGACCACCTCGAAGTCGCCCTGCAGTAGGGAGGTCCCGGTGCCGCAGCGAGCCACCCTCAAGCTCAACATCGCCGCCATCAAGACCGCCGAACGGAACGGTGCGGTGCAGGGCCTGAAGAAGGGCACCGAGCACCTTCTACAGAAGTCCCGCGAGCTGGTCCCGCATGAGGAAGGCACCCTCGAACGCTCCGGGACGGCCAGCGTCGACGAGGCCACTCTGCAGGGCGCGGTCAGCTTTGATACCCCGTACGCCGTGCGGCAGCACGAAGAGATCACCTGGCAGCACGACGAAGGCAGATCCGCGAAGTACCTCGAAGGCCCCATGACCACCGAGGCGGGCGTGATCGGCGACATCATCGCCGCCGAAATCCGGCGGAGCCTGCGGTGACGACGCTTCTGGAGGAGTTCCAGCAGCTGCCCACCACGCTCGGCGTCAGCCTGGGCCCCGGCTTCGTCGCCAAGATGCCCGCCGCCCCGGACCGGTGCTTCGTCGTCGCACGCTACGGCGGCCGCGAGAGCAGCCTGGGCGACAACTACGACGAGCCGTCCATCCAATACCGACTCCGCAGCCCGGCCGCCGACGTCCGCATCGCTGAAGCCGACGCCGAACGCCTCTACGACGCCCTGCACGGGCTCGGCCCCTACACGCTGCCCGGCGGCACCTTCCTGCTCCTGGCCGTCGGCGTCCAGTCGGGCCCCATCTTCATCGGCCAAGACGCCAACGGCCGCCCCGAGTACACCATCAACCTCCGCTGCGAGATCAGCCGGACCAGCACGAACAGGGAGAACCCGCAATGACCGCAGTGAAGATCCCTTCCAGGGACATCGTCATCGAGGTCGAGAGCAGCACGGCCGACACCTGGCTGCGTATCGAAAACCTGTCCTCGGCCACCGTCAACAAGGCCGAGAACGAGGAGACGGCGGACATCACGGATTTCGACAGCCAGGGCGCGTACGAGCAGTGGGTTATGCAGCGGGGCGCGAGCATGGCGCTGGCCGGCCAGGAGCTGAAGGACCACCTCACCGGCGCGTTGCAGCCCGGCCGCGCTCGTGTGGAGGCGCTCGCGGGTGAGACTGCGCTCGCCGCCGACAGCCAGGGCCGAATCAGGTTCCGGCACCCGATGGACACGAACTGGCGCATCTGGACGGCCACCTTCTCGGTCGGCGAGTCGGGCGGCGAGACGAACGCGCCCAGCTCGTGGGCGGCCACCATCACCAAGTCGGGTCTGAGCAGCACCGCGGCGGTGATCTGACCATGTCGAATTCCGAGCCATTCGACAACGACACCGCCGAGCAGGAGAACGAGTTTCAGGGCTTCGACGCGTTCTGGGGCGAGACTCTCCGCAAGGAGGCGGCCGAGCACGGCCTGGCACCCACCGAGGTCATCCGCGGCGTCAAGGTGAAAGTCCCGCAGGACCTGCCCCTCAAGTTCCGCGCCAAGGCGCGCGCCATGCGCAACGAAGACGGCGACGACGCGTTCCGGGAGCTGCTGGCCGGGCTGTTCGGCGCGGACGTGCTCGACGCCTGGGACGCCGCCGGGATGGGGGCGCGGGAGTTCCGCGTCGTGCTCGCCTGGGGCATGTCCCACGGCGAAGGCACGCCGATCACCTGGCAGCAGGCGTACGAGTCCGTCATGGCCAAGGATGACGAGGCCGGCGACGAGGGAAAAGCGCCGAGCTCGACCCGCAAGAGCGGCGGATCCGGCGGCTCTGGCCGGTCATCGAAGCCGACTTCCGCAGGGAATACCAGCTCACGCCGCCAGACATCGCGGACCTGACCTGGCGCCAGTTCTACACCCTGCTGTACGGCCTGTCCCCGCAGGCGCTCTACCGGCTCATCGTGCAGAACGAGCCCGTCGAGCTGACCGGCGAGAAGGCCCAAGCCTTCCTCAACACCCTGTAACCAGCGCGGGAGGTGGACTCCCGTGGGCATGACCGTCGGCGAGCTGACCGGATTCATCGACCTGGAAGACAAGGGGTTCGCCTCCGAGCTGCGGTCTGCAGGGCAGGGCTTGTCCCGGCTGCAGTCCACCACCAGCTCGGCCACGAGCAGCATCGAATCCACAGTCACCAAGAGCTTCTCCGAGATCGAGAAGGCGATCGCCGACGGCCTCGACCCGACCGCGGCCATCGCCGACCTCGACCGGCTGGAGAAGGAGCTGGATGCCGGGCTGGCCGACATGCTGGCCGAGGCCGACCGGGCCGCCGCCGAACTCGACGCTGAAATTGGAGACGCGTTCGACCGGCTCGACGACGGAGCCCGCGAGTCAGGCCGCCGCGCCGGTAAGGAACTGTCCGACGGGCTTGAGACCGGTCTGCAGGATGCCGAGCGGGCCGCCCGCGAGTCCGGCGAGGACGCGGGCCGCGAGTTCGGCGACGGCGTCGAGAGCAGTAGCGGCGGGGCTGGTGGCGGGGGCCGCATGTCCGGCATCGCGTCGAGCTTCATCGGCGCGCTGAAGGCCGCGCCGTGGCTGGCGGCCGGCGCCGCGATCGGCAACCTGATCTCAGACGGCATCGCGGGCGCCATGGACGCTGAGAAGGCCAAGGCCAAGCTGAACGCCCAGATCGGCGCCTTCGGCCCGCAAGGCAAGAAGTACGGCAAGATCGTGGGCGAGCTGTATGCGCAAGGCTTCGGTGAAGGCATGGGGGACGTGGCCGATGCGGTCAAGTCCGTGGTGCACAACCTGGGCGGCATCGGCAAGGCGAGCAAGGAGAACGTCGGCCAGATCAGCAAGGACGGCCTGATCGCGGCCCAGGTGCTCGACACAGACGTATCGGAGGCGACCCGCGCCGCCGGGCAACTCGTCAAGACGGGGCTGGCGAAGGACTGGAAAGACGCGTTCGACCAGATCATCGCAATGACGCAGAAGGGCGGCGACGCCTCCGATGACCTGCTCGACACGCTGACGGAGTACTCCACCCAGTTCCGCGAGGTCGGCATTTCAGGGCCAAAGGCGTTCGGCCTACTCTCTCAGGCGTCACTTGCGGGGGCCCGCGACCTGGACACCGCCGCCGACGCGATCAAGGAATTCGCGATCCGCTCCAAGGACGGCAGCTCGACGTCCAAGCAGGCGTTCCAGGCCATCGGCCTCAACGCCAACGAGATGTTCAAGACTTTCGCGGCCGGCGGGCCGAAGGCCGACAAGGCGATGACGGACGTGATCGCCCGGATCAAGGCGATGGAAGATCCGGTCAAGCAGAACGCCGTCGTCACCGCACTGTTCGGCACCAAGGCCGAGGACTTGCAGGATGCGCTCTTCGCGCTCGACCCGACCAAGGCCACCCAGGTGCTGGGCGACTTCGCAGGGGCGACGAAGAAGGCCGGCGACGAGCTGGGCAGCACTGCGGACGCCAAGCTGACCGCGTTCAAGCGCGGCCTTGAGCAGAATGTCGTCAACTACATCGGCGGCACTGTCCTGCCCAAGTTGGAGGAGCTCGGCGACGGTCTGGCGATGTCGGATCTGCCTGCCCAGCTGGAGGAGTCGAAGCAGGCCGTCCTCGATTTCTTTGACGGCATACTCGGCAAAGTCGAGGAGTGGGCGTCCGGTAACGAGGTTCAGCTTTCCGCGCTGAAGGACACGTTCGACGAATATTTCGGCTCGATCAAGACGACCGTCACTGAGGTGCTCGACGCCATCGAGGCGTTTTGGGGCGAGTGGGGCGACGAAATCCTCACGACCGTCACCATCGCCCTCGATGCGATCCTGTCGAGTATTGGCGGCTTCATCACCGTGATAGGCGGCATTTTTAAAACCGCCAAATCCTTGCTGACCGGCGACTGGCAGGGTGTGTGGGACGGGCTCGGCGAGATCGTCGAGGGCGGGACGCGCGGCATCCGGTCGATCGCCGACTCCGGCATGAGGCTGCTCGGCGAGGCGATGGGCTTCAACTGGGACGACATCAAGGCCCGCGGCAAGAAGGGCATAGACGATCTCGTCGCCAACGTGAAGGCGTTGCCGTCGAACCTGAAGTCGATCGCAGCCCAGGCAGGCCAGTGGCTGCTGCAGGCCGGGCGCGACCTGATCCAGGGCATGATCAACGGCGTCAAGGAGAAGGCCACCGAACTGGCCAACGCAGCCAGAGGTGTCGTCCAGTCCGCGGTCGACGGAGCCAAGAACCTCCTCGGTATCCACTCGCCGTCGACCGTGTTCGCGGAGATCGGCCATTGGACGGTGAAGGGCCTCATCCAGGGCTTGGAGGCCGAGAACGGCAACGTCAAGTCGACCGTCGAGAAGATGGTCGACACGGTCAAGAAGGCGTTCAAGAGCCAGCCGGACGTCGCCGACGGGCTGATCGACTTCATCAAGGTCGGCAACACCAGCCTTGAGGCGCTCGCCAAGAAGCGCCAGGAGCTGGTGGAAAAACTCGCAGCGGCTAAGGAGATGGCCAAGCAAGTCGCCGGCAGCGCCGAAGAATGGGCGGCCATCACCGGGCTGAAGGCTGAGGACATCACCGGCGCCGGAGACATGGCGGCCGAGCTGACGAACAAAGCCAGCGCGATCAACAATTTCGCCAACAACATCAAGACCCTCGCAGCGCGCGGACTGAACAAGAAAATCATTCAGGACATTATTGATGCCGGAGTCGAGAAGGGCGCGACTTTCGCCGAGATGCTGGTCGGATCCGACGGCTCTGAAATCAAGGCGTTGAACAAGGCTCAGGCGGCTGTCGATAAGGCGTCGAAGAAGTTGGGTAAGGCGAGCGCGGACGCCATGTACGACGTCGGGAAGAAGAGCGGCGAGGGCTATTTGAAGGGCCTTGAGGACAGCTTGAAGAAGCTGGACAAGGAGATGGAGAAGATCGCTAAGGCTCTGATCAATGCGATCAAGAAAGCGCTCAAGATCAAGTCTCCGTCGCAGGAGCTGGCAGACGTCGGCGTCATGACCATGGAGGGCCTCAACGTCGGCATGAGCAGCATGCTCGGCTCCGTCATCAGCACGGCGCAGGCCATCATCGGCCAGGCCGTCGCCGCCGCGAAGAAGACGGCCGGTACAGGCGGAGTGGGCGGCATGGTCGCTGGCTCGCTGCCCGGCGACGGCTACCTATCCCCAGGCTCCAGCAAGGCACTGGTGATCGACGAAAGCCAGATCGCCACACTTCCCGGCGTCGCCTACTCGGGGACGCCCGCCACGCCCGCAGCCAGCCCGGCGGCGGGCGGGGTGACGGTGAACATCGAGAACGCGACCGTCACGCAAGAGTCCGACTTCGCCAAGCTCGGGGCGCAGTTCGGGTTCGAGTACATGGCCCACGCCTAACCCCCCCCACCCCACCGATGAGAGGAGGCGGTCTCGGCATGCAGGAGGAGTCCGAGTACGGCCGCAAGCTGCGCGCCAAGAACCTCCAGGTCCGCACCGGCGGGTGGACCTGGAACACCCGCGATCAGGTGCTCGCGGACACGCCTGACCGCAAGACGGTGCGCGATCAGGCCGGTAATGACGTGACCGAACGGACCGACGAGAACGGCGGCTACCACCGCGACGTCACGATCAATCTGAGGAGTTAGCGGTGGCCATCACCAGAGACCTGATGTTCATCGACACCCAGATCAAGGGCCTAACGAACGCGATCGCGCTCAACATGGGCGACAGCGGCGCGGGCGCGTTCAAGATCGCCCTTTTTCAGGATTCGATCACCCCGGATGCCTCCCAGACCAACCCCGCCTACGGATCGTCGCCGTTCGCCTCTGGCGAGGTGTCCGGCGCGGGCTACAGCGCCGGCGGCCTGGCCCTCACATCCGTCGTGTTCGAGGAGCTGTCCGGGTCGCCGGGCTGGATGCGGTGGGACTTCGCCAACCCCTCCTGGGCGTCCTCGACCATCACCGACGCCAAGGGCGGCCTCTTCTACGCAACCGGCCTGTCTAATCGCGCTGTTCTGTTCAGGAGCTTCGTCCAGACCTACTCCAGCCAGGACGGAACCTTCTCCGTGAACGTCCACGCTGACGGCGCGTGCAAGCTCAACGTGGTCGGTCCGCTCCTTTAACCCCTGATCTTCGTCCCGCCTGCGTGCGGGGTTTTCGCATGTCTGGAGTCTCCTGATGACGCTGTACATCGCCTTCAACGGGCCGATGGCGACGACGGCCGCGCCCGTCCCGGTCACCACCACCACCGCGATCAAGACCATGCTGCAGATCGCCACCCCCGCCACCAAGATGATCAAACCGGTGTGGTGGGGCATCAGCTTTTCCGGGTTCGCGGCCGCCGCCCCGATCGTGTGCGAGCTGGTCGAGACCAATGTCGCCGCCACCGTGACCGCGCACGTGGCGGCCGGAGTGCAGCCGTACGACGACCCGGGCGCGTTGGCGTCATTGATGACGTTGGGCACCAGCGCGACCGGCTACACCTCCACCGCCGAAGGCTCGATCACCGCGACGAGGCACGCCGACCTCAAGCAGGTGGCGCCCACCAGCCAGTACGACTACCTGTGGCCATTGGGTCGGGAGTTCAAGGTCGGAGCCAGCAAGTTCCTGAGGGTGCGGGTGACGGCGGCCGCCGCGGTCAACGCCACCTGCTTCGTCGTCTGGGACGAGTAGCGCCATGGCGATCGCCATCGACGCGACTACGCCTGCGATCGTCACCGGAACCACCACGTGCACCACCGCCAGTTTCACCGCGCCGGCGAACAGCCTGCTGGTGGCGCTCGGGGCTGCGGCCGACGGCGCGGCCACCCTGTCCATGTCCAACTCGGGGACAGGGCTCACGTGGACGACGCAGGTGCAACACATGACCGGCGAAGACTCGGGCGCCTTCGCTGTCGCCGCGTTCATCGCGACCGCTGTGGCGGTGCCGTCGGTGGCGCGCACGGTCACCTTCACCACGTCCTCAGGCGGCAGCACTGTGGACATGAAACTCCTGGTGGTGACCGGCGCTGATATCGCCGGGACGCCGGTCGGGGCGAAAGGCGAAGGCCATTCGAGCACCGCGAACCTCAGCGCGGCTGTTTACACGTCCACGGTGGCTCAGTCGCGGGCGGTGGGGATCGGCACTGACTCCACCGCCACCGGGGGCAGCCCGACCTCGAGCGACACCGGGTTCGCGTTCGATCACGCTTTCGATGCGTCCGGCATCGCCGTCTACAAGTCGGCCGACACTGGGTCGTCCGGTACCGGCGTCACGCTCAACTTCAACGGCAGCGGTACCCGGACCTGGAACTGGGCAGCGATCGAGATCCTGCCCGCCGTCGCGTCGTTCGCTGCACCACGCCCGCTCACTCCCGGCATGTCCGCGCCGATCTTCCGCGGCGCCTACTACTGACCTGGGGGCCGTGAATGGCACGTTTGGGCCGCAGCTTCCCGATCCGCCCGATCACTACCCGGCAGCTGTACCGGCGCGACGCTGACATCGATCTACCCACGTTCAGCCTCGGCTGGGAATTCCCGGCCATCACGGTCACGTCGCCGTCAGTGTCCATCCCGCTGCCGAGTTTCGCGCTCGGCTGGGTGTTCCCCTCCCTGTCGCTGCCGATCGGGCTGGACACGTTCGCGCTCGGCTGGGAATTCCCGGCGATCACCGTCTCGATCCCGGTCGCCCCCGGCGACGACCTCACCGGGCCCGGCCAACTCTCGCTCAACGGCTTCAAGATGGGTTCCGGCACCCCGTACCGGCTCGACGAGCTGATCGGCGTCGACTTCGACATGCCGCCCATCGACAACGGCAACGTCAACAACCCGTCCAGCGACGGCGCCCAGTCCGGCCGGAAACTCGCCCAGCCGCGCATCATCACCGCATCGTTCAAGGTCACCGCCACCCGCGAACAGATGCGCGAAGTGATGGAAGCGTTCCGCGACAACACCCCGCTGGCCGACTCCGATGAGGAGTTGGACCTGGCCATCCAGGTCCTCGACGTCATCTACGTCACCCGGGGCGCCGTCACCCGCCGCTCCGCACCGATCAACAAGCAGTACCGGCTCGGACTGGCCAAGGTGGTCGTGCAGATCGAATGCTCGGATCCGCGCCTGTACTCGCAAGACCTGGTCAGCGCCCAAATCGTCGACGGCGGCTCCGCCGAAGTAACCAACCTCGGCAACCGGAAAACGCGGCCGTTGATACGCGTCGCGGGACCGGCCGACACTCCGAGCCTGACCGTGTTCCGAACCCTCGCCGACGGGTCCGAAGACCTGAGGGTGATCACCTTCAACACCGTCATTCCAGACGGCGACACGCTGACCGTCGACATTGCGCGCGGCACCGCCGAGCTCTCCAACGGCACCTCGCTCACCCGCTACCTGACCGGCAGTGTCGCATTGCCGTCCTGGGTGCTCGGCCGCGGAGTGTCCGAAATCTCGTACGAGACAGCGGCCGGCACCGCGCCGGACGTGGTCGTGCTGTGGCGCCACGCCTGGCTGTAAGAGAGGAGTGAGCCGTGGTCGCCTCCGTAAGAAGCGTCGCCGCCACCCCGAACGCCTTCTTCGCCGAAGGCAGCGCCGCACGTGGCGAAGTCCAGCCCGGCGACCTGATGCTTGCCTTCTTCAGTCAAGGCCGCGGCAGCCTCGCCAACATGAGCCTGTCCGGCGGCGCCCCGTGGGGGTCGCCGATCGCCTCGGTGGTCGGCCCGGCCGGAAGCCAGCCGTTCGCGGGCACGAAGATTCTCCGCAAATACGCGGGAGCTGACGAGCCGGAGGCTTACGACGCCACGTTTGGCTCCGACAATCTCGGCGCCGTCATCACCATCCTCGCCATCAAGCAGGGCGACGCGGCCAACATCCAGATCGTCTCCGCCGACGGCAGTGTGGCGCCGGCCGTCACGCCCGGGGCAGCATCGGGGCTGGAGATCCGTTACGGCGCCGCGTCCTCGTTCGGGCCGCTCACCTGGGCCGACCTGCCCGGCTATGACGGCCTGGACATGCAGGCCGACAACTTCGCCTCCATCAGCATCGCCGTCCGCGCCTACCTGTCGACCTCACCGATGGCCGCGGTCGACCTCGACCCGTCCTCCAGCTCGTTCCCGATGCACGCGTTCACCGTGCTGGTTCACTCGTCGGGGTCGGGCGGCACCCCTCCGACGCCGCCTGTCTTCCCGGTCAGCACACCAGGCCGAGGCGAAAGCCACATCCGGACCAGCGTCCACGACCTGCTGACCGGCGCCTACTACGACGACATCTTCCCCTCCGGCCTAACCTTGTCCAGGTTGAACTCCCAGCCGGGTGCGTGGCGCGGCCGGCTCGACCTGGCTTCCCGCTCCGAGGCCAGGAAGATCGGCGAGATGTTCCCGCCCGACTACGGCGACATGACGGCCGGCCCCGGACGGCTGGTGGCCCATACCTACCGCTCCGGCGTGCTGTGGGGTATCCACTGGCTGCACACCACCGACGAAGGCCAGGACGCGAGAGGCAACCCCTACCTCGAGGTGTCCGGCAGCACCTTGGACGCCTACCCGCTGTACGTGGCGATCGAAGAGCAGTTGTCGTTCGGCGACGACCAGCTGCAGAACGCGAGAGATCTCATCTCGCACATGCAGGCCACCGCCGCCTCCAACATCGGCCTCGGCTTGATGGCCGGATCGTCCGGCGTGATCCGACTCCTGGAGGTCGTGCCGGGCCCGAACGTGTTCTACGGCAACACCCTGGCCGACTACGCCAAGGCCAGCGACGGGTTCGAGTTCGTGGTGAATCCGCGGATCGTCGACGGCGGTATCGTCCGCTCGCTGGAGTTCGGCGCCCCCAAACTGACCGGCTCCGGCGTGCACACCTTCTTTCAGGGCGACGACGGCGGCACCATCACCTCGTGGCGCATCACCCGCTCCGCGTTGGCCGGCGCCACCCGGTGGGGCGCGTATGGTGGCACGCCGCAGCAGGAGGACGCCACCGAGGGCGCGGTCCCGGTGAAGGGGGCGCTCGTCACCACCCCGCACGTCGCCGCCGGTTATCCGATCATCGACAAGCGGCCCACCCACCCCGGCGCCAGCACGGACCAGACCGTGGTCGACCGGTTCGTCGAATACTGGGCCGCTCGAGCGCCTGGCGCACCGCCGGTTTTCACTTTCGACGTGACGATCGGCGCGGAATCCACGCTCGGCCCCAACTCGATCGGCGACCAGGTGCGCGCCGTGCTCGACAACCCCCGCTACCCGATCAAGGCCGACGGCAGCGCCAGCTTCGACAAGAGCCAGCGCCTCATCGGGTGGGAACTCACACCGGCCGACCGGGGCGCGGGCGGCAAGGACAAGCTGCGGCTGATCACGGAGACGGGGATCGAAGAGTGAGCATCTACGACGCGGTCGGCTCAACCGACGTCCGCATCGTCAAAGATCTGGAGACGCGCATCGCCGCCCTAGAGACCCTGGTGCGTACGGTGAACGGCGCCCCAGTCACCAAGGCGAGCAGCGCCTTCTTCCTGCCCAACAGCTCGACCCCGGCCACCCCGACCGGCGGATGCCGGGCGTACGCGGTCGGCGGCGAACTGCGGATCATCCAGTCGGACGGCCAGGTGCGCCAGATCTCCGAATTCACGCCCGCCGACAACGTGATCGTTCCCGGCATCAGCGCGCCGAACGCGCCAGCCAGCTACAACCAGGCGCAAGCTCAGGCCATCTCAGACGGGCTCGCCACCACCTACAACAGCCTCGTCGCGCTGATCGTCAACCTGCGGGCGGCCGGGATTCTCGACGTCTGATCGTGGCCGCCCGCGGGGCTCGTGCTGTGCCCAAAGGGAGCGCGGGCGGCCACCCTGCATCACGATCGTGCCGCTTGTTCTTCCGTGGGCGGACAGGCGGCATTCCCCTTTTCATGGCGAGGAGCGATGTGGTCGATGAGCCGTCCCTGGGTGAGGTCTCCCGCCGGATTGACCAGGTCGCCGTGTCCTTGACACAGCTCGTCCAGCGGACCGAGTACACAGCTGACCGGCGCTTCGACGACAGGCGTTTTACCGAGCTTGAGTCGGATGTCACCGAGCTACGACGCCACCTCACCGAGGAGATGCGGGCCCTCAAAACGTCCATCGACGCGGCCACGGAGCGGCGCGGGACGAACGTGAGGCAGGCGGTGTACGCCGGGGTTCTGCCCGCAGTTCTGGTGCTCATGGGGATCGTCGTGCAGATCTGGCTCGCCCGGCAGGGGGCGGCCTGATGGGTGTGCATGTGCGGCGACTACGCCGTAACTGGCTGCTCGTCTCCGCCGCTGCTGTGATCGGCGTGCTGGTGGTGGTCATCTCGATGCAGATCCATGCTCTCGGTGAGCAGCTGCGCCAGGCCGAATCGGACAGCGCTGTGCTGGCTGATCAGGTGAAGCGGCTGGGCGGTGTGCCGCTGGTATCACCGTCTCCGGGTCCTCAGGGGGAACGCGGGCCTGTCGGCCCGTCCGGCCAGACGGTGATGGGGCCCCGCGGCCTGACCGGTGCTACCGGCCCGCCTGGGCCTGCGGGTCGGGATGGGAAGCCAGGCAAAGACGGCGCCATCGGCCCTACCGGCTACCCGGGGCTACAGGGAGTTCCCGGCCCCAAGGGAGAGAAGGGCGACACCGTCACCGGCCCTCCAGGAGCCAAGGGTGAGCCGGGCAAAGACGGCAAGGACGGCGCGGACTCCACCGTCGCCGGACCCAAGGGCGAGACCGGGCCCCGCGGGGAGACCGGCCCGCCGCCGACCTCCTGGACCTTCACGGTCGGCGTCATCACCTACCGGTGCACGCCTGACGGGACCGGATCCACCACCTACTCATGCAAGCCGGAGGGTTGATCGTGAGCGAGAAGACCGAAGCGGAGCTGACCTCCGAGGGCGTGGACCAGCACCACTGGGGCCCGACCGAGGACGACGAGGAAGCCGTCCTGCGGGAGTTGTACGGCGAACCCGGCCCTGACGGCATCTACCGCGGGGAGGGACTGTGACCGCCGCGAAGATGCTGGTCGAAGCCCGCAACGACCTCGGGATGACCGGCCGACCGAACCGGATCACTCGGGCCTACTCGAGCAGAAATGGCGACGTGTTCCTCGAGGCTCCTTGGTGCGACCAAGGGGTGACTGAGTGGGGTCGCCGCTCGAGCAACGCCGCCGCGGTGCTACCTCGAGGAGACCGGGCGTTCACGGTGTGGCACGCCGAGGACGGCAAGACGCTGGGTCTGTGGTTCGCGGGCACCGCGGCGAACATCAAGGCCCACGCCGAGCCGGGCGCCCTCGTGTTCTTCGACTGGGATGGCACCGACAACATCGCGAGGATCGACCACATCGGGATCGTCGAACGGAATCTCGGCGACGGCCGGATCCAAAGCATTGAGGCGAACACAGGCGACGCCGTGAAGAGGCGCGTCCGGGGCTCGAGCGTCATCGCGGGCTTCTGGGTTCCGCTCTACGCCGGCGGATCCGCTACCCCTGCCCGGCCAACCCCCGCCGCGGCGAAGAACCCTACGGAGGTCCTGGTGAACAAGCTGCCTCTGATCAAGCCCGGCGCAAAGGGCAAGCACTGCGGGACGATCTTCTACCTGCTGAAGGCCCGCGGCTACGCCAAGCTTCTGGACCCGAAGGTCATCGACCCCTTCGTGTATTCGCCGCCGATCGTGGCCGAGGTGAGGAAGCTGCAGGGCGCCAAGGGCCTGAAGAAGGACGGCGAGGTCGGCGATGCGACCTGGCCGGTGCTCGTAGGCGTGTAGCCGTGGACGGCCTGTTCACCCGCTACTGGCGGAGTCTGATCGGCCTACCTGCCCTGCCGCGGCATCCCGAGCCCGCGGAGGAGCAAGAGCCCGACGACGGGCGCATCTCCGGCCTCGTCGACGAGGCGAACTGAACGCCGTTCAGATCCTTAACAATCCGCGTGATTTTATCGCGCCGATTCTTTAGGCCCTGACCTGGCCTTCCTCGGGCGCGCTGCCAGATGCGGCGCGCTCTTCGTATGTCCCCCATCTCTGAGGAGCATCCCTCGTGCGCATCTCGAAGAGCGCTGTCCTACTGTCCGCCGTCCTCGTGGCCACATCCGTGACCGGGACGTCCGCCTCGGCCGCCTCGCTGGCCGACATCCCGAACCTGGAGATCGGCGCCGTCGGCTGGAACTGGCCGGGCGCGGACAAGCCGTGGAACCGGAACGCCGAGCGTGTCGACGTCAAGAACACCTCCACGGAAGCGGTCAACGTCAAGGGCCTGATCGTGGAGGACTCGTGGCGCCACGGGCAGCCCGACAGCTACACCGGGCCGTGCAACCGGTTCACCGTCACCAGCGTCCCGCAGGCGGACGGTTCCACCGCTGAGACGCTGCCCGCCGGTCACACGCTGCGGGTCTACGTGGGCGCGGGCACGCCGAAGGTGATGGCCGGCACCCGCCATGACGTGTTCATGGACTCGCCGGCCAAGTGCGGCTACAACGGCCACATCTTCAACAACGGGCCCGGCTCCAGCAAGCAGGCGCCGTGGGAGACCGTCTGGGTGAAGCTCGGCGCCAACACCGAGAGCAAGTCGTACAACTACTCGTTCGGCTACTGGGTGCAGTAAGCGATCAAGGTGTTGTGGATCGGCTGATTTTATCGGCGCTTCTCCAACACCTGGGGGCCGACGAACGCCCCGGAAATATACCGGCGCGCATACCACCGGCCCTGACCAGCGGAATCACCGCTGGTCTTATAGTTTTTCGACCTCATTGGAGGGGTCATGAACGTAGGCAAGTACGCAAAGACCTTCGTCGCCGCGCTGTTCGCTGCCGTGGTCGTCGCCAAGTCCGCCGTTGGTGATGGTGTGATCTCGCCACAGGAGTGGATCGACATCACGCTGGCGGTCCTCACGTCGCTAGGCGTGTGGGCGGTCCCGAACGCCCGGCAGCCCGAGGTGCCGCCGCGCTAGTCCACGCCCGTGTGTGATCATGGCTGATTTTATTCGCCTTGATCACACACCTTGACATCCCCGTTGTACGGCAGCGCGAGCCGTACCGAGGCCCCCGTCACTTCCCCGCCTGGGGAGGTGACGGGGGCCTTTCGCTGTGTTGCGAGACGGTTCTCATCGCGATGGGAGTGCTCGTCGAGCTGCATGGATCAGGTTGTGGGCGTCGGAGCCATACACTGCGGACTCCTTGAGCGTCTTCCAGGCGCGCAGGTAGGTCGCAACGCTGTCAGCATCATCAAGCCACAGCTCGGCGTGCCAAGTCTCAGTGACCACTTGGCGATCATCGTAAATCCAGAAGCCGACGCCGGGCGGGACCTTCAGCGGGGCACTGAGCGGCACGATACCCAAGTCCACCGTGTCCAAGCCGATAATCCCCGTGAGGCGGTCAAGCTGGACGGCAAGCACTGCTGGCGGGCAGATCAGGGCGCGTAAGACCGGTTCCCAGAGAATGATCTGATAGCGCCTGCCTCCGCTATAGAGAAGCTCTTGCCGCTTCATACGAGCCCGTACAGCCTCTTCCGTGTCTCGCGGCGATTTGTGCAGATCAGCGGAGCGAGTAAGCACGGCGCGCGCATAGTCGGGAGTCTGGAGGATGCCGACAATCCAAGAAGATTCCCACGCACGCAGCACGGTGGAATTGGCCTGCGCCGCATTGTGCGCGTCTTGAACCGGCCTGTGACCTGCGGCTAGTTGGCGTCGCCAAGACCTGATATGAGACTCGAACCCTCGCAGCTTGGCGAGCAGCTCGTCATACGTCTCGGGCTGCCCGCACGCCTCTGCCCACATCCGGAGATCGTCGGGGGTGGGAGTCTGTCTGCCGTTCTCCAGCCGACTGACCTTGGACTTGTCCCATCCGTGCTTCTGGGCAAGCTGTGTACCGGTGAGCCGCCCCCCAGGAGCCGAGAGTCTGATCTCTCGAAGCCGAATGCCTAATGCTTCGCGCGCTCCCTGGTAGTCCGTGCTCACCGATACACACACCTGTTTCTGGGGCTAATTCGCGACCATTCTCGCTGCGAACTCCTTGTATGGAATCGCGTAGTGCTGCGCGGCGTCGCAGAGCCGGTTGTACTGATTGACCCGAGCAGGCTCCATGATCAGCTCGGCGCCTGTGAGGTTGTCGGCATCGTCGAAGACGCACAGGGCAACGATGTGGGAGTCGAAGATCCAGAAGTCTTCGTCAGGTAGGTTCGCGCGCTTGGCATCTGAGCGCCACATGTTGCGGACATCCTCGCCGAGAGCGGCATTCTTCTCGGCGTGTGCGAGAAGGTACAGCTGTCCCGCGCTGGGAGGATCATCGACGATGCGCACACGGCCCACGGCCGCGCCGTCTTCGGTCTTCGCGCGGATGGTTTTGCTCCAGGGGGTGGTGAGATCCCAAGTAGGGGTCTCGCCCCGCACGAACTGCGCGTAGGTCTCGGTGGTCTCGTCGGAGGCATAGCGGGTGCGCATCTCCAGATGCCATGCGCTGTGCTGGAAGTTCTCGAAGAGACGGGCGAATTGCTCCGGGGTAAGGATTCGCGGCTTGGCATCCCGGTCTCGTGGGCCGAAGTCGATCAGCGTGTTACGGGGCACCACGATGGCTACTTCGTCCTTGTCGAGGTGCTGAAGCTGGGCGATGTCGTCGGGGTCGGTGAGTGGCGGTCCGTGAACGATGACCTCACCCGTGTCGACGTCCTCATGTACGGCGGGGCAGCTGCCCTCGCCGGAGCCTGTGCCGTTGAAGCGTAGTCGACGCGCCATGACCAGTTCCTTTCGTCCGGACTGATCTCTCAAGCTTCTCCGTGGTCGGCGCTTCGTGCCCGAGCCTCTGTCGGCCTGCGTCAACAACATCGCTCAACTTCGCTAAGCCGTCAAGCAACTTCGCGCAACCTTCGTGGCGGGCCCTGCTGCGTGCTCCCTACCGTCCTGGGCATGGCCCTCCCCTACGTCCCGGACTGCGACATCGCGCAGCTCGGCGACGGCATGTTCCTTGTCACGCATCTGACCTCTGGCCGCACGCGTACAGCGGCGACCAACCGGCAGGCGCTGATCGTGGGCACCGGGCTGGCCATCGCCTGGACGTGGCGACAGGCCATCGGGGAGATGTGTTGAGCCGCCATCAAGACGTCCGGTACACCAGGGCCGCCGCCTCGTCCGCACGGCCTGCTGCCGGACTCAACCCTGCCCGTTCCGGACCGGCAGGGCTCGGCCGGGGCCCGCGCGCCACCCCGTGCGCGGCCCCGGCCCTCGACCACCTGAAGCGCGGCTTGCGCCGAAATGGTCATCCCCATGAGGAGAAGCGTGAACGCGAAAGCGAAAGAGCCGAAGAAGCCACAGCCACAGCCGAAGTCCAGTTGCCCGCCTCACAATATGGTCGTCGAGAACATCATCAACGGCATCGTGTACACAAGATGCAGCAGGTGCGGTCTGGGCATGCAGACGCGCTAGAGGTGGGGGAAGACTGCGATGAGGTGATGGCGCCTCGCCGGACCCCCGACCCGCAGCCCTCCACCAAGCCCACACCGGTGCCCCTGCCATGGGTCACGTCCCCGCGGGAGCCGCCGCTTCGGACGGGCGACCCGACATGACGGCCGTACAGGCGCCGTACGTCACGGCTTTCACTGGGGAGCACGTCGCCCTCAACCTGGCCATCGCCCGCCACGCCGGCGCCATGACCAAGGCTCGGCTCTCCTACCGCGATCCAGTCGATGAGGACTGGATGTTCGGAGCGCTGTGGGCCCGCCAGGCGACCAACCGCGTCGGCGACCCGGACTTCAGAGCGCTGCACACTCTCCGGCAGAGGGAGTGCATGCTCGGCCGCCTGTGCCAGGTGTGCCAGGGCAGCGCCGCCGATCCGTCCAGCGGACGCCTGTGGTGGGTGTGGCCTGCCCCGGTGGCGGCGAGTTCGGCGGTCTTGTCCAAGCCGCCCACCTGCCGCGCCTGCATTCCCAAGGCCATCGCTGCCTGCCCGTCGCTGAGGGGTAGCGCCCACGTCTACACCTCGGACGACTACGAGCCTCGCGGCGTCGTCGGCCACGTCTTCTCCGACGTCGGTGGCGTGCTCCGCATGCAGGAGGGACTACTTCCTGGCCGCTTGTGGGAGATCCCCCTGGACGCCTTCCGCAGGCTGGAGTACACCCTGGCCCGCGCCTTGATCGTCCGTACATGGGGGCTGAGGCGCGAGCACATTCCGCGACCTGGTGGCCCTACATCTCGGTGCAACGCAGACGCACCGACCATAGACAGCCCGGCTTCCGCTGCCCTCGGCATGGGCAGCGGAAGCCGGGCCTCAGCCCCCTCGGGAATGTGAGACCCGGCGGCCCGTCAAGCCGCCGTGCGGGTGGCCTCGCCTCAGGGCTGGAGGGCCTCCAGGCGGGGCCACCCACAACCAACAAGCACGGAGTCCCGATGAACTCTCAGACGTCACACCTCGTCATGATGCTGGCCAGTGTTGGCGTGTTCCTTATCGGCGCGGTCGTGGTGTGCGCCGATAAGGTCCCTGATGGCGTGCGCTGGGTGTGGCGGCGCATCACCGGCTCTCGATAGAGGACATAGAGACTCCCGGCACGAGCGCGGAGCCGGGAACGGGCGGTCCCCGTCTGGCCTATCTGGAGGGAGGGCCAGGCTGGGGCCGCCTCTGGCAGGGTCGGCTAGCTGCGGCCGAACCGGGCCCGGATCTCCCCCGATCGGTCGCAGCCGGGGCACGGCCGGAACCGCCACGGCAACACCCAGGAACGGATCATGCCCCTGCCTCCGCACCGGCCGCACTTCTTGAGCGGGTTCCGGCGGCCAGCCAGATAGATCACGGCGACGACCGCGGCGGCAAGCGCGAGCGCAGATAACGGGTCCATCAAAACTTTCCTCCCAGAGGTAGCGGCAGCGGCGCAGGTAGCGGAGCCGCTACCTGACGCGCTACCTGTCTGACGTGCACAAACGTGTGAAGGTAGCGGGTAGCGGCCACCCCGCGGACCCCTTGGAAACGGCCTGTACGGGCCTGTCCGGGGTGAGCGGTGGCCGCTACCCGCTGACCAGCTCCCGCCGCTCCAGGACCGCGTCGACGGCCTCCCGCTTGCAGCCCTTCAGGACCTGGCCGCCGGAGTTGACGTTCTCGCTCGGCACGTCCAAAGAGCGAAGCAGCGACGACACCGACTCGGCCGTGACGCCCTCGTACAGTTCGGGACGCTGCTCGGCGAGCAGCTCGGCCAGGCGCTGCCAGTGCACGCCCGGCCGCCCCGCCGGCCACACCCTGACGACGTCGATCAGCACGTCCAGTCGCGGAGCTTCCGCTCCGTCCGAGCCGACGATCTGGCCGCCTCGCAGCTGGGCCGCGCGGGCGAGAATCTTCGCGGCCGCCTCCGGCGTGGGGAACTGGCTGCGTACGGCGGTCGGCCGTTCGAGGCCGGTCACCATCGCCCAGCCGGCGTCGATGCCGGGCCGGTAGGAGGTGGCGCTGATCCCGGCCCGGTAGGCGCCGGTGCCGAGAATCATGTCGTTGGCGATGTGGTCCTGGACGGCGAGGCAGGCGCGCATGGTGACGCAGCGGGTGATGTTCGGCGGGACGCTCTTCTTGTCGGGGATCTGCGTGGCCAGGATCACGATCAGGTTGAGGGCTCGCCCGCGCTTGATCAGCCGCTCGGCCGCCGCCGCCACCTCCTTGTTGACGAGCAGCTCGTGCGCCTCGTCGATCAGGATGACCACCGGGTGCAGGCCGACCCCTGCCGCGGCGAGATCCGGCGTGACCTTCCCCTCAGGGGCACGGCCTTCCTTGCGGAACTTCTTGATCCTCTTGCCGCGCTTCTCGGCCTCGGCCAGGCCCCACGCGATGATGTCGGCACCGCCCTGTAGAGCCTCGTCGTCGACGCCGCAGTAGTAGGCGCTGCACAGCCCGGCGTCGTCGAAGTCTGTGAAGTCGCCCGTTCCCTTGAACTCCGCGATTTTGAACTCGACGGTCGGGTCGAGGCACGCGGCAAGGGCGAGCGCGCGCGCGAAATAGCTCTTGCCGGATCCCGGCACGCCGCCGATCAGCCAGTTCCGGGCGAACAGCTCCGTGCCGATCGCGCGCTGCCGCTGATCAGAGCCGAAGTCGGCCACCTCGAACACCGACGTGCGGGCGTTGTCGGCCGTGAGCGACCACTTCGGCTGCCGCATCTTCGACGCCGGGAGGTACCCGATCCACAGGTCGAGCTGGCCGTCGTGGTCGGGGCCTACCGACGGCCACACCTGGTCCTGCGGGAGCCGCAGTGCCGACGACAGGGCGCCGCGCGCTTCGCACACCTTGACCGCCTGCACCCCGCGCGGCAGGTTGACGCGGGCGAGATGGCCGGGCCCGTCGCGGTGGATCGCGAACGGGAACGTGATCGTGGCCGGATCCTTGATCCCGGCGATACCGATCACGCACAGGGCTTCCCGCACCTGCTCGGCGGTGAGCTTCCGGAACCGGCTGGTGACGATGGCCGGCCCGACGATGGGCCGGTCCGCCGGATGCCCCACCGTGCCGAGCACCGTCGTCAGCCCGGCACCGGCCAGGGCGTGCCACGGCGCGGGCACGACCAGCATGGTGGCCGCGGTGGCGCCGAGCGCGGCCAGAGTCCCGGTAAGGAAGATGGGCATGCGGGCGCGGACGTGCTCGCCGCGTACCTTCTCCAGGGCGAGGTACGCCTGGACATCGTCCTTGGCGATCTGCGCCTTGCGGAGCGGCTTCTGCTCGGCGTCTGACGCCCACCGCCAGGCGCCGCGGACCGTGACCCACACGCCGCGCGGCGCCCACCACAGGGTTTTCGCCAGGTACTTCGGAGAGTGCCAGGCGTGGAAGCGGGTCCGGTACCACAGGTTGCCCGCCCACCAGCGGGCCGCCGCCTCGAAGTCACGGCGGCTCCGCGCCCACGCGGGCAGGATCGGCCGCCGCTCATCAACCTCGCGACCGGTGATGGTCGCATAAACGGTGGCCGGCTCGTCGTCCTCATCCTCGGGTAGGTCGACGGGTTCGCCGGTGTCGATGTCGGTCGGCTCGGTGACGACCTCGGCGTCATACTCCTGGACGTCGAGGTCGCCGCCGGGCTCATGTTCAACGGTCACGGTCACGCGCCCGCTGCGATGATCAGGGCTGCGATGAACAGCCAGCCGATGTGCCAGGACTGGTCCAGCGCGTGGGCGCCGGTTCCGAGGTGGAATGCCTGCTTGCCAGCGGCATCCACGGTGTTGCTGCCGAGCTGGTAGAACTCGCCCTTCCCGGTGTGCTCGGCGAGCCACTGCAGGGTGAACCGGCGGTCTGCCCAGTAGTGCGAGACGGCGTCCACGAGCAGGCCGACCGTGACGAACAGGAGCGACGGGCGCAGGCCCGTGACGAGACAGATCGAGACGAGGAACGCCACCTTGTGTCCGGTCAGGAGGAGGACGTGCCCAAGGCAGTGCTTGCGGCCCTCGTGGGCGTGCTTGCCGCGGGCTCCCTTGCCGAGCGCCTGCTTGTGAGTCTGGCCGTACCAGTGATCGCCGAAGGAGTGGGCGGCGAACAGGGCGGCGAATGAGGCGGCGAAAACGGCGAGCCTGATGAGCATGTCGAGGGTGGTCACGGCGCGACCGCCGTACCGGTCGCGGACGACCCGTTGGAGGACGGCACGGGCACGTCGTTCATGAGCGCCTCGTCGCGCATCTGGGTGATGCGCTGGCGGACCTCCGGAGAGGGCGCCGTGCCGGTCGGCACGACACGGTCACCCCAGCGCACGGCGGGCTTCGTAACCGGCTCCTCGGGGGCGTCCGGCTCGACGCTTCCGGCGCGCTCCCGTTCCACTTCGGTGATGATCTCTTCGGCCTCGCGAGACTCCAGACCCCACCGGTTCGCGAGTGCCCGCCGGCCGATCCGCTTGTTGCCGGTCTGAAGGCTCTCCTCGAAGGTGAGGCGTGCCGCCTCGAACCGGTCCACCGGCATCACCGTCACGACCCGTTCCACTTCCACGGGCACCTCTACGGGCTGGCACACGTGCTCTTCCGGGAGAGGGTGATTCACCCTCTCGGTGACCTTCCGGCTGGACCGCACGATCCACATCAACAACTCGTACGCGCCGACGAACGCGATCGGGGCTAGGGCGCTGAGCAGGCGCGATCCCGTTCCGCCATCCCAGCCGTTGGCGACGTTCGCGATCAGCGTCACGATGCCGCCGCCGACGAGCGCGGCCTTGGCCAGAAGCGGCACAGGCACTCCGCGGCGCGAGCAGTGGACCATGACGAGCGACGCCATCACGATCACGCCGTCCGACATCGCCGGGTACAGGACGGCCATGTCCCGGTGCTCCCCGAGAGCGATCGAGAGAGCGAAGAAGTGGTGGTACGAGACGTAGCCCGCAGCGGCGGCGACACCCAGCACAACGATGACGGCAGCGGCGCGGATGAGGAAGTCTCCGACACCTCGCGTGCCGGTCTCCTCGACGGGCTCGACGGGCGGCACAGCACGGTCTCGGCGGCCATGGAATCGAACGGTCAGGAAGGCCCTCGTGCGGGCGAGCTTGCGCCGCTTCAGGCGCGGCGGTTCGGCCGATGCCAAGGTCGGCTCGGTAGGGTCTTGGACCACAGTCGGATCTCCTGTCAGGCAGGGGTCGGATTGAGGTCCCCGGCCGGCGGTGAGGTCGCCTGCCGGGGACCGGCTTGTCAGGACGTGCGGCGCGTCAAGCGCTCGCCCCCAACGTCACGCCCGCCTGGTAGAGGGCCTGAGCGATGGCGGCCAGTTCGCGGACGTCGACGGCGGCGAGGATCTCGGCCCAGTCGGCGGCGGCCTGCGGGGTGACGTCGTGGTGGTGGCGGTGGCCGTTCGCGTTGTAGTCGAGCTGCACCCACGACTCGTCGAGCATGTCGCCCGGCCTCTCGGTCAGCGACAGGCCGACCTTCAGTCCGGCGAACTCGGCGATCACGCCCTTATGGTTGGCGGCGAACGGGTCCTTGTGGGCGACCTGGCACCAGCGGTGGCGGCATCTCATCGGGTCGGCTCCTCGTTCAACAGCACCGAGCCCTCGTCGAGCAGTTCGGCGATCTCGCGGATGCCGCGCCGGTCGAAGGTGCGGATGATGTAGCCGATCACGCTGGCCTGCTCGGCCGACAGGGCGATGGTGGTGTCCTGCCGGTCGAGGTCGGTGAGCTTCACGACGACGGCCTTGTCCTGGCCGTGGATGCGCACGTCGAGTTCGACGAGGCAGTGGGAGTGGTCGAGGTGCTCGATCAGGTCCAGGTTCGTGTGGTGGGGGCCGTCCGGATGGAGGTGGGCGGCGGAGCACCAGTAGTAGACGGTGCACCGGTTGTTCGACGGCGGTATCTTCGCCATCAGATCTCTCCCTGTGTGTGCAGGTGATTGAGGTCTAGGCCCCCGCCCGGTGGTTGCACACCGGGCGGGGGCCGTTTCGCTATGTGGAGACCGCGCGGCGGCGGTCGGACAGACGGACAACGTTGTCGGGCAGCACCGTGGGCGAGGTGGCTCCGGTGATGTCGACACCGGCCGCGTCGAGGAGCAGGCCCACGCGGACGGTGAGCCGCATCATCTGCTCGTGCATCTTCAGCAGTTCGGCGACCGGTACGCTCACGCTCGGCCCGCTCACGCCCCACCTCCCAGCAGCAGGCCAGCGGCGGTCAGCTCGTCGTGGAAAGCGTCCATCACGAGCGCCGCGGCGAACTGCCCGACCTGGTCGCGGTGCTCGGGCGGCAGCACGTTCCACACCCATTCGTCGATCTGCTCGTTGCTGAGGGCGTCGCCCAGCTCGACACTGGCCTGACGTGCCTGGCGCTGAGCCTCCACGTAGCCGCTTGCCCAGGTCGCCCGGAGCAGGCGGGTCAGGGCGTCTTCGGCGGGGGCGCTCACTTGGCGACGGCCTGACGACGCGCCACCAGGTCGCGCACGAACGACACGAGTTCGTCGATCTCGTTGGCGGACATGATGTCGTAGACGTTGCTGATGCCGAGGTCTCGGATGTCGCGGCCCAGCTCGTCGGCGAGGATCACGGAACTGGCGGAGCCGAGCCGGAAGATCAGGCCCGCCTCGCGGTTGGTGAGGTGCGGCCTGTTGTTGAGCTTGACCGCGTCCTCGACCTTCGCCTCGAAGTGGTCGGAGACGGTGGCCGCGATGTGGCTGGCGCACTCGAACACGTCGCCGTGCCCGGGAACCTCGCCCGCGACGTGCATGGGCATGCCCTGGGCGCCGCAGGCGACGCAGGCGCGGCCCGCGAGCTGGTCGACGGTCAGCGGTGCGTCGTGGGTGGTGCACTCGAACACCTGGACGCCGTCGCGGACCTCGACCGGCTTCATCGGCTGGTCGCCGCGTCCACAAGTGATGCAAGCGCGGCCGTCAGCCTGCGCCGGGGTGAGCGTCATCGTCACGGGCTCGCCATGGAGCGTGATGGGCCGTGCCGTCTCGGCGTCGACACGGTCCTGAGGGGTGGTGGCTGCGGCGTCGTTGCCGCCTTTAACATCGTGCATGGGCTGGGAGCTCAATTCCCGGTCAAGGCCCTCGTCCGACGTTGCAGTCGCCGGACGGGGGCCGCCTAACCGATGTAGGGAATCGCTTCTATGTGGCGATTGCTCTAGGTGCCACAGTAGTAAACGCCAATAGGAATCGCAAGAGGGTTGCGATAGCCTGTTGGGTATGGCGACCACAGATCCACTCGATGCCCTCGACGACAGCACGCGCAGATACCGCGAGACCGAGAAGACACACGAGGAAGCACGCAATGACGTGATCTCGGACGTGATCGCCGCCCTCAAGGCCGGCAAGCGTCCAACCGACGTTGTGGAGCATTCGCCCTTCACCGCGGCGCACGTCCGCAAGATCGCCCGAGACAACGGCATTGAACCCAGCCCTCGGGGCGGCGGCAAGAAGCGTGCCTGACGGGAGACCGGTAAGGGTGGGCGGCCCTGGGCCGTCTGTGGGCCGTCAGAGAGCCGACTCCGGCCAATCGCGGCCAACCACAGCAAACGACATTCACGCAGTTCTAGGGCTTGCAAGTTCAAGGAGAGGCAGGCCACAAAACCGCAGGTCGAAGCAAGACTCAGAAGGTGTACCTCAGGTGCTTGATCCCGTTGATGAAGTTGGACAGCAGGAAGTCGGGCTCCCCCTCCGACCTGATGCCCGGCAGGCGGGTGAACAGCTCGCGGAACATCACCGTCATCTCCCTGCGCGCCAGGTGGGCGCCCAGGCAGTAGTGCGGGCCCGGGCCGCCGAAGCCGACGTGCGGGTTCGGATCGCGGGTGATGTCGAACGCGTCGGGGTCCCGGAACACCGTCTCGTCGCGGTTGGCCGAGTTGTAGAAGAGCAGGACCTTGTCGCCCTTCTTGTAGTGCGTGCCGTTCATCTCGTGGTCCCGGGTGAGCGTGCGGCGGAACTGGATCACCGGTGTGGCGTAGCGGACGATCTCGTCGCACGCCTTGGTGACGCGGCCGTCGAAGTCGTCCAGGAGCAGCTCCCGCTGGTCCGGGTGGTCGGTGAAGAGCTTGAGCCCGTACGCGATCGCGTTGCGGGTCGTCTCGCTGCCGGCCACCACCAGCAGGATGAAGAACGAGCCCAGCTCCTGCGAGGTGAGCCGCTCCTCGCCGTTGACCAGCAGGCTGACCAGGTCGCCCGTGGGATGCTTGCGCCGCTCGTCGCCCAGGCGGGCGGCGAGCCGGTTCAGGGAGAAGCCCGCGTGCAGCAGCTTGGCCAGGCCGCGGGCCACGTTGACGCGGCTGAACTCGGGGTCGATGCCGGTGTACTCGGGGTCGGCGTTGCCGAGGATCACGTTGGTCCGGCGAAGCACCATGTCATGAAATGTCGCCGGAATCCCCATCATGTCGCAGATGACGCGGACGGGGAGCCGGGCGGCGATCTGCGCCACGAAGTCGCCCGGGCCTTCCTTGATCGCCTGGTCCACGATCTCGGCGGCGGCCGTGGCCAGGTCCTCTTCCATCTTGGACAGGATGCGCGGGGTGAACGCCCTGGACACGATCCTGCGCAGCCGCGCGTGCCGCGGGTCGTCCATGTTGATCATCGACCCGAAGTACACGGCCAGCCAGCGCGGCATGTCGGGCACGCTGTTGGAGCACGGCTCGCTGCTGAACACCGCCGCGTTCCTGCTGGCCTCGGACACGTCCGCGTGGCGCACGAGGGCGTAGTAGCCGGGCCCGCCCTTGATGAACGGCACAGCCTGCTCCGTCAGGAACACCGGCTGGTCGAGCTGCCGCAACCGGCGGAAGACGGCCAGGCGCTCGGCCTGGGGCAGCCCCCAGAACGCGAGCTGCGAGATGTCCAGGTCACTGGAGATCGTCATGAACCAAGCCTTCTGCAAGCGCTCACTTACGTCAAGAGCGCTTGGCGATGAGCTCGGCCCCCTTCTCGCCGATCATGATGGCCGGGGCATGCGTGTGCCCGCGGTTGAGGGTCGGCATGATCGACGCGTCCACGACCCTGAGCCCGTCGAGGCCGCGTACCTTGAGCGACGGGTCGACGACCGACTCGGCGTCGGTGCCCATGCGGCAGGTGCCGACCGGGTGGTAGAGGGTCTCGCCGCGCTCGCGGATCCACTGGGCGAGCTCGGCGTCGCTCTCCGGGCCCGTGTAGGGGGCCATCGGCCCGCCCGCGTACTCCTTCATCGCGGCGGTGGCGAAGACCTGCTTGGCCGTCTTAAGCCCGGCGATGAGCCGCTTGACGTCGGCCTCCTGGGTCAGGTAGCCGGGGTCGATCACCACCTCGCGGCCGTTCAGCCCGATCCGGCCGCGGCTCTCCGGCTGCAGCAGCACCACGCCGACGGTCAGCCCGTGGCCGGTCGGCGGCGTGAGGCCGTGGTCGATGAACGGGCCGGGCGCGAAGATCAGCTCGATGTCGGGGGCGGGCTCCTCCGGTGAGGTCCTGATGAACGCCACCGCCTCGCCCACGTTCGTGGTGAGCATGCCGGAGCGCAGCACGATGTAGCGGAGCAGGTTGCCGATCGACTCCGCCTTGGTCAGCGTGACCGGCTGCTTGGACTGCACGTACACACCCGTCGACAGGTGGTCCTGGAGGTTCTTGCCGACTTCCGGCAGGTCTCGCACGATCGCGACGCCCGCGTCGCGCAGCTCGTCGGCCGCGCCGACCCCTGAGCGCATGAGCAGGTACGGCGAGCCGATGGAGCCCGCCGACAGGATGACCTCCCGCTTGGCCTTGACCTGCGCGCCGCCGTCGTGCTCGATGCCGACGGCCCGCGTGCCGTCGAACACCACCCGGTCCACGGTCGCGCCGGTGATCACGGTCAGGTTGGGCCGCTTCAGGGCCGGGCGCAGGTAGGCGTCGGCGGCGCTCCACCTCCGGCCGCGGTTCTGCGTGACGGGCGTGGCGCTGAAGCCTTCGTTGGAGCGGCCGTTGAGCTCGGCGAGCCGCGCTAATCCGAGCTCTTCGCAGGCCTTGAGGAAGGCCGCGGTGGTGACGTTGGGGCTGCGCAGCTCGGAGATGAACAGCGGGCCCGCCGAGCCGTAGACGCCGCCGCCGTTGCTGCCGACGCGGTGCTCCGCCTTGGTGAAGTACGGCAGGACGTCGTCGTACGTCCAGCCGGGGATCCCCCACTGGTCGTAGTCGAGCTGGCAGCCGCGCACCCACATCTGCGCGTTGAGCGACGAGGAGCCGCCGATCACCCGGCCCCTGGGCCAGTAGAGCTCCCGGCCGGACATCTCGCCCTGCTTGGCGGTCGAGTAGTTCCAGTCGTAGTCGGTCTTGAACAGCTTGGCGAAGCCCGCGGGCATGCGGATCTCCAGCTTGTCGTCCTGCCCGCCCGACTCGACCAGCGCCACGGACACCCCGGGATCGGCCGACAGCCGGTTGGCCAGGACACACCCCGCCGACCCGGCCCCGACGATCACATAGTCGTACTCCATCGCGCCCCTCCCAGGGGTAAGTAATCTGGTACTTGCTTACTCCAGGCGGACTACGGCGTCCATACACCTATCTGCCCCCAGTGTTACCCATGCTGGGCCGCGTCCAGCGGAGTTCTACAGGTTATGGAGTTTGCACCTACCGGTCGGTATGTCCTTCCTGCGATGATGGCGCCGCAAGCCGCATACAGGGAGGAAGGCGCTCATGCTCAACCTGTCGATCGTCCTGGAGGACAGCGCCAGGAACACCCCCGACGGCACCGCCATCGTCTTCGGTGACATGCGGCTGCCGTACTCGATGATCGACACAGTGGCGAACCAGGTGGCGAACCTGCTCGTCTCGCGTGGCATCACCAAGGGCGACAAGGTCGCTCTCGCCTGCCCGAACCTGCCGTACTTCCCCTTCGTCTACTACGGCATCCTCAAGGCGGGGGCGACGGTGGTGCCGCTCAACGTGCTGCTGCAGTCGCGGGAGATCGCCTACCACCTCGACGACAGCGACGCCAAGGCGCTGTTCTGCTTCGAGGGCACGCCCGAGCTGCCGCTGGGCGAGCGGGGCAGGGCCGGGTTCGAGGGGGCCGAGGGCTGCGAGCATCTGTTCGTGCTGCCCGCCACGCCGCTGGCGACCGAGTCGGAGTACGGCGAGTCGATCTGGGCGGCGCTCGGCGGCATGCCCGGCGAGTTCGAGACCGTGCAGACGGCGCCCGACGACACCGCCGTGATCCTCTACACCTCCGGCACCACCGGCCAGCCCAAGGGCGCCGAGCTCAGCCACCAGAACATGCTGCTGAACGCCATGGCCAGCGACAAGATGTTCCCGCGCGGCGACGGTGGCGACACCTATCTGGCGGTGCTGCCGCTGTTCCACTCCTTCGGCCAGACCGTCGTCATGAACACCGGCTTCCTGCGCGGCGCCACCGTCGTGCTGATGCCCCGCTTCGAGCCGGGCGAGGCGGTCGCCCTCATGCGCAAGGAGAGTGTCACCTTCTTCGCCGGGGTGCCGACGATGTACTGGGGCATGCTCACCAAGATCCACGCCGAGGGCGCCGAGGTGCCGACCACGCTGCGGATCGCCGTGGCGGGCGGGGCGTCCTCTCCCGTCGAGGTGCTGAAGGACTTCCGGCAGACGTTCGGCCTCGACATCCTGGAGGGGTACGGCCTGTCGGAGACCTCCCCGGTGGCCAGCTTCAACCAGCTCGGCCGGCCCACCAAGCCGGGCACGGTCGGCACCCCGATCTGGGGCGTCGAGATGAAGCTGATCGACGGCGACTGGAAGACCATCGAGGGCGAGGGGCCCGGCGAGATCGCGATCCGCGGCCACAACATCATGAAGGGCTACTACGGGCGCCACGAGGCGACGGCCGACGTGCTGCGGGACGGCTGGTTCCGTACGGGCGACATCGCCACCCGCGACAGCGACGGCTACTACTCGATCATCGACCGCTCCAAGGACATGATCATCCGTGGCGGGTTCAACGTGTACCCGCGCGAGCTCGAAGAGGTCCTCATGACCCACGAGGCGGTCTCGCTGGCGGCCGTCGTGGGCGTGCCGCACGACTCGCACGGCGAGGAGATCAAGGCGTACATCATCCGCACGCCCGACTCGACCACGACCGAGGAGGAGCTGATCGCCTGGGCCAAGGAGAACATGGCGGCCTACAAGTACCCGCGCGTCGTGGAGTTCCGCGACGCGCTGCCGATGACCGCCACGGGCAAGATCCTGAAGCGCGAGCTCAGGTAGCCCTGTTCTCCTGCCTGGCTCCCGCCTAGCGGGACCGCTGCGCGACGACGGCCCGGCCCATCGCCGGGTCGTCGCAGAACGCGCCGTCCACGCCCAGGTCGAGCAGCCTGGTCAGCCAGCCCATCACGTCGCCGGTGGCGCGCGGGAAGGCAGGGCTGGCCGGGTTGCCCAGCCGGTAGTCGAGGGGGAGCTGGGAGTTCTCGTTGCGGATGGTCCACACGTGCACGTCCAGCCGCCTGCGGTGGGCGTCCTCGACGAGCGTGGTGGGCTCCACCAGCTTGCCGTCCGCGCCCACCGGCACGACGCGGCGGGTGTCCACGCCGATCCCGTTCGCGTACGAGGCCACCTCGCGCAGCCCCTCGGGCTTCACCATGTCGTCATAAGTACGCTGATCACCGGCCGCGACCCAGTCGTACGGCGCCCCGCCGAACGTGATGAGCTGGATCAGCGGCAGCCTGGTCTTCTTGCGCAGCTCCCGCAGGTTCGCGGTCTCGAACGACTGGATGTAGGCCTTGCGCACGTGGTTGGCGTTCAGGATGTCGAGCAGCGGCTCCTCCAGCGACAGGCCGATGGAGTCGAAGTACGTCGGATGCTTGGTCTCGGGATAGACGCCCACGCCGTGGCGCTGCGCGAGCCGCACGACCTCCTCGAACGTCGGGATCTCCGCCACCCCGTCGAAGGCCGTGTTGTCGGGCCGCAGGTCGGGCACGCGTTCCTTGGCCCGCAGCGTCTTCAGCTCGGCCAGCGTGAAGTCCTCGGTGAACCAGCCGGTGATCGGCCGCCCGTCGACCGTCTTGGTGGTGCGCCGGTCGGCGAACTCAGGATGCGCCGCCACGTCGGTGGTGCCGGTGATGTCGTTCTCGTGCCTGGCCACCAGGATGTGGTCCTTGGTGGAGACCAGGTCGGGCTCGATGTAGTCGGCGCCCATCGCTATGGCCGCCTCGTACGAGAGCAGCGTGTGCTCGGGACGGTGGGCGCTGGCGCCACGGTGACCGATGACGACGGGGGCCTGACCGCGGCGCTCGGCCGTGGCGGCGTGAGGCTGAAGCATCACGACGGCGACCGTACCACCGGTCAGGACGGCCAGGGCACTCGCGAATAATCTGCGCGTCAGCATGCCGCGTACGGTAAACGGGCAAGGTGGCCGGTGAGTGACGACCGGGCACACAGCCGTCGATCACCTCGTCCTGGCCGGCACCCGGCGGCGGCTCGGCGAGCTGCTGAGTGGCTATTCTGAGGCGGAATCAGCGATCTTGTTCGACTTCTCCCACCGGGCCGCGGCGGCCTGTCCGGAGGCGACGGACGAGCTCATCGACAGCAGAAAGGGCTGACACGCGTGCTGGCGCTCTTCGACCTGGACAACACCCTGATCGACCGCCTCGACGCCTTCCGGCGCTGGGCCGCCGAGTTCGCCGCCGAAAGGGGGCTGGGCCCGGCGGATGTGGCCTGGCTGATCGAACTGGACGCCGACGGCTCCTTACCGATGAACACTTTCTTCACCCACGTCCGCGAGCGGTTCGCGCTCGCCGAGTCGGCGGACTCGCTGTGGCGTGGCTACCGAGACCGCCTGCCGCACCTCGTCACCTGCCGCCCCGCCGTACTCGAGTCCCTCGATCGGCTGCGCCTGTCCGGCTGGATGGTGGGCATCGTGACGAACGGCATGACCGACAACCAGTACGGCAAGATCCACCACAGCGGACTGGTGGACCGGGTGGACGGCTGGGCCATCTCGGACGCCGAGGGCGTCAGCAAGCCGGCGGCCGAACTGTTCGAGATCGCCGCCCAACGGTGCGGCACCACGCTGGCGGGGGGTGGCTGGATGGTGGGCGACGACGTGGAGAAGGACGTGGCGGGCGGGCGGGGCGCGGGTCTGCGCACGATCTGGATCGACCGCGGCCTGTCTCCGGGGCGATCCCCGGGAGCGGACCATGAGGTGACCGACGTACTGGACGCGATCGCCGTGCTTGGTGCCGACCTTTAGCTCACGGGAGGCCGCCCAGGGGATGTCGCATCAGGCGTTGGACCGGCCAGGAGCCGATGGGAGGTTGCCGAGCAGGGCGTCGAGAGCGCCGGGCTCGGCCACACCGCCTGCCGCCAGGACGACGCCCTGCCGGTCGGTCAGCACCGCGTACGGCGGCCAGGGGATGCCGTGACGGTCGAACACCCCGGGATCGATGACCAGGGGCAACTCGACCTCGTGCGCGGCGAGGTAGTCGCGGACCTGCCCCTCCTCCGCGGCGCTCACCAGGACGACGTCCACCCGCTCCGCCGCGACGAAGGCGGGCAGCATCGCGCTGCAGACGCCGCAGGTCGGCCCTATCAGCGCGTACAGGACGCCGGGCTTTTCAGAGGTGAGGGCCGCGGCCTGTGGGGTCACGTCCCAGTGGCTGCCGGGGCGGGGGCCGACGCGGCCGCGCTCCACGGCCCCGATCAGCCGGGCCGGCAAGAAGGTCAGCGCGAGGTAGGCCGCTCCCACCAGCAGGTGGACGAAGGTGAACGGGGAAGCCCCCGCGACGGCGGCCATGACCGCCAGCGCCGCGAGCAGGCCGGTACGGGTCATGGTGGCGGGGCCGACGAGGTCGTGGTCGCCGAAGCAGCCGCAGCCGACGGTCAGCCCGCGCCGCAGCACGGACGCCATTGCAGCGAGGAAGGCGGCGAACAGCACCACCGCGAGGAGTGCGCCCCAGCGCCGGGTGGGTGGCGCGGTGAGCAGCCCGGCCGCCGCCAGCTCCGCACCCACCACCGTGACGGCGGCGGCGAGCGTGAGCCGCTGCGGGATCAGCTGGTAACCCGCGATATCGGCGGCGAACCCTGGCAGGTCACGGACCTTGCTCACGGCCGCGTACAGGAGCACCGCGATCAGAGCCGCGTAGGCCGACGCCAGAAGGATCACCGGATCGCCTCGGAACCCTCACAAGAGGTCATGTGACCGCCTCCCGGTAGGCCTGGGCTTGGAGGGTGTACATGTCGGCGTAGGAACCGCCCTTCTCCATCAGCTCGGCATGCGTGCCCTGCTGGGCCACCCGCCCGTGGTCGAGGACGTAGATGCGGTCGGCGTACCGGACGCTGGCGAGGCGGTGCGTGATGAGGACGATGGAGCGGCCGTCGGCGTGCTTGCGGATGCGCTCGAACAGGGCGTGTTCGGCGCGTGCGTCCAGCGCGGAGGTCGGCTCGTCGAAGATCACCAGGGCGGCGTCGCGATAGAAGCCACGGGCCACGGCGATCCGCTGCCACTGCCCGCCCGACAGGTCGTGGCCGCCTCGGAAGCGCTGGTCGAGCAGTGAGTCATACCCTTGCGACAGCCCGGCCACCACCTCGTCGGCCCCGGCGGCGGCCGCGGCGGCGGCCAGGCGCTCTTCGTCCAGCGGGCGGCCCATGAGGATGTTCTCGCGGAGGGTCAGCGGCCAGCGGGTGTGGTCCTGGGCGATCACCGAGATGAGCCCGCGCGTGTCGAGGTCGGCCAGGTCGGCGCCGTCCCAGCGGATCGCCCCCGAGTCCGGCCGGTACAGCCCGGCGAGCAGCTTGGCCAGCGTGGTCTTGCCGGAGCCGTTCTCGCCGACCAGGGCGATGACCTCGCCGAACCCCACCGAGACGCTGACCCCGGTGAGCGCGGGACCACTCGCCCCCGGATAGCTGAACGTCACCTGGTCGGCGGTCAGCCGCCCGGACGGTTCCGGTGCCGCCGTACCGGATGGCTGTCGCACGCGCGAGGCGGCCAGCGCGCGGAACGACAGGTAGTCGCCGAAGTAGAGGCCCGCCTCATACAGCCGGTTCATCATCTGCACCAGCCCGGCAAGCGACATCTGGCCGGCGCGGATGGCCAGCACGGCCGCGCCCGCCACCGCGAGCGGGATGACGCCGACGGCCAGCAGCCCAGCGAGCGCGGCGTAGACGGCGACGGTCGCGGCGCCGGTCAGCAGGTCGCCGGCGGCCTTGGTGACGGCACGGCGGCGCGCGACGTCGAGCTGCACCTCCTGTTCGAGGTCGGCGACGTTCCCGTACTCGCCGAGCAGGAAGTCGCGCAGCGCGAACGCGCGCACCTCGGCGGCGGGCAACCGCTCGGCCATCAGGTCCGACAGCATGAACTTGCGCCGCCGCGCGGCCGACAGCCGGTAGTACGCCTGGTACTGCAGGCGTGCCGCCCGTATCGCGGCCCAGCCCGCGGGCACGACCGTGACCAGCAACAGCGGCGTCAGGAGCGGGTGCATGAGGCCGAGCGCCACGGCCGAGGCCAGCACGCCGACGGCTCCGCCGATCACGGCGACCGTCGCCTCGACCACGCCCGCGGCGTCGGGCACGCCGCTGTCACGGGCTCTGCGCATCGCGTTGTGGAACTCGTCGTCGTCGAACGCGGTCAGCTCCACCTGGGTGGTCAGCTCGAAGAGCCGCGTCTCGGCCAGCCGTTCGACCTGTACCTTGAGCCGCGCCTGAGCCCAGGTGGCGGCGGTCAGCAGCGTCCCGCGCAGCCCGGCGGCGGCCGCGACCAGCGCCAGCGAGGGCAGCGCCGCCCGGATGCGCTCGGGCGTCGGCCCGCCGGCGAACAGCGAGGCGAGCACGTCGGAGGTCGCGACCAGGCCGTAGACGGTGAAGACACCGGCCAGCAGGTTTCCGGCCAGCGCGATGATCGTGTCGCGGCGGTGGGCCTCCCACGCCATCCGCAACGCGGACATCACCAGGTACGGCAGGCGGCGCGCGATCTTCGACAGGCTCGCCGTCAAGAGTTCGTCGTCGTGGCTCTCCCAGTAGGCGACCGCCAGCCCCGACCTGTCCGCCGGAACGTCCGGGGGTCGCTTCTTCCAGAACGACTTCATGCGAGTGACCAGATCACCTAGCCAATCTAGGTGACCAATGTGTCAGCGTAAAGCCCTGTTGTAAATGACTTGTCCCGGAGGTGATGCGACCTGGCTCGCGTTGAGTGACGTCTGGACATGGTTGAGAAAATATGAACATAATGCGTCCGTTTGGCCGCGACAGGCGATTCCTATCGCGGTCAGGGCGCGGGTAACGGCCCCTACCCGGTGCCGTCCCGAGGCTCGAATCCACCATCGGCCACCCACCCGGTGGCCAAGGAAGGAGCCCTCATGTCCGTTCTTACACTTGAGCCCCGCGACGCAGGCGTTCTGGAGTACGAGGACCTCGCCATCGACTTCGAAGGCGAGCTCACCGCGCTGCTCCACGGACCACAGGCTTGCGTCAACACCTGCAAGCGCACCGTGTGCTCGACGTTCCCCTGCTGCCCTTCGATCGTGTAATCGCGCGGTAACGCGTTCGGCGTCTAAGGCGACGCACGACTTGTTCCGTAACGCGGCGGAAAGGCCATCGGCGCACTTCCGGTGGCCTTTCTTGGAGCATCCGGCCGCTCCGGCGCAGAAGGGGTTTTCCCGTTGACAGTAAATGTGGTTGTCACTCTTACCCATTTTGCCGAGTCGAATACTAGGGAAATCTACGAGGGCGACACCTGGGTCAGTGTTCACGACCCGCGTGCGACGACGCCCAACCAGGGCTGGAAGCTGCACGTCTCCGCCCGTCCCGGCACCCTGGCCGCCACGCTCGACCGGGTCCTGCCCGTCCTGGCCGGCGTGTCCTGCGACTTCAAGGTCGCCCTCTCGCCCGGCAAGCTCGCGGAACTCAACTCCGGAGACCTCGACCCGGGCGCGGTCGGCAAGGCCATCACCGTCTACCCGCAGCCGGACGAGGTCGTCCCGCTCGGCCACCGGCTGGCCGAGGCGCTGGCGGGGCTGACCGCGCCGCGCATCGTCAGCGATCGCAGAGTGCGCCCCGACGCGCCGGTCTATTACCGATATGCCCCCTTCGCCCCCCAGTACCGTGTGGACGAGAACGGCGACTTCGAGCTGATCATCGTCGGCCCGGACGGCGAGCACCTGCCGGGCGCGGCAGGACCCGAGTTCTCCTGCCCGCCGTGGGCGACCGACCCCTTCCGCCCGCAAGGCAGCGCCCCCGGCCCGTCCCGGGAGAGCGCCCCCGGCCCGTCCCGGGAGAGCACCGCTGGGCCTGATGCCGGCGAGGCGCCCGCCAAGCTGATCGGCAACCGGTACCGCCTCACGTCCGGCGTCATGCGCGGCCCGCGCGGCAACGTCTACCGGGCCGAGGACGCCGACGGCAGGCCGGTCGTGGTCAAGGAGTCCCGCGCCTACGTGGGCGAGAACGCCGAAGGCTGGGACCTGCGCATGTACCTGCGCAACGAGCTGCGCATCCTCAAGGCTCTGGACGGCGTCGCGGGCGTCCCCACGCCGATCGACCACTTCCGGCACGGCGACGACGAGTTCCTCGTGATGACCGACGCCGGCAGCCTGGACCTCAACCGGTTCGTCGGCGAGCAAGGCCGCTTCACCGAGGACGGCGGCGACAGGGACCTCGCCGTGCTGGCGGCCCGGTTGCTGGACGTGCTGGACGCCGTGCACGCGCGCGGCGTCGTCGTCAGGGACTTCTCCCCCAAGAACGTGGTGCTCGGCGAGGACGGCGCCTGCACGCTGATCGACTTCGGCAACAGCAGGTACGAGGAGCTGCAGCTGCCCGGGTGGAGCCGTGGCTACAGCGTGCCCGGCCAGCAGGAGGATCGTCCCTCCGAGCCCGCCGACGACTACTTCTCGCTCGGGGCGACGCTGTTCTTCGCGGCGACCGGGATGAACCCCATCATGATCGACTCCGTCCAGGCCCGGAACGTCGAACGGACGGTGATGTGCCTGGCACGGATGTTCCCCGGCGTCACGACGGGCGTCATCGGGCTGCTGCCCCGCCTGCTGAGCCTCGACGCCGAGGAACGTGTGGCGGCCGCGGCCGACATGAGGGCCGGGCGACCGAGCCGCAGTACGTCGCGGCCTGACGGGGTGCGGTTCAGCGGTGATCTGCTGTCGCGGGTCCTGGACCACACCACCCGCGCGTGCGTACGGTTCGCCGAGGGCCTGATGGACGGCCCGGCGGACCGCACGTCGAGCCCGCCGGTGACGAACGTCTACGGCGGGTCGGCCGGGATCGGCATGGAACTGCTGCACCACCCCGAGGCCAAGGCCGTCGCCGCCGACCTGGCCCGCTGGACGGCCCGCCTCATGCCGCCCACCGCGCTCCCCCCGGCGCTCTACTTCGGCCGAACCGGAACCGCGCTGTTCCTCGCCGCCGCGCGGCTGACCGCCGTCCCCGAACTGCCGGACCCCGGGCCGATCGTCTTGTCGGGCGAGCAGCGCGCGGACCAGGCGCACGGCGTCGCCGGGATCGGCGCGGGGCACCTCTCGCTGGCCGCGCTGGAACAGGATCCGCGCCACCTGGAAGTGGCCGCCGAATGCGCCAGGCTGCTCATTTCCGGCGAGGTGACGGACTCCAAGGACGCGGTGGCACCGGCCCAGGCCGGTTCGGGGGTGAACGTGGAGATGGCTTTCGCCCACGGCGCCGCCGGCTGCGCGGAGTTCCTGCTCTCCTACCACGAGGCCACCGGCGACCACGCCGCCGGGCAGGCGGCCAGGGAACGCTTCGAGTCGCTGGCCACCGCCACCGAGGCCATGCTCGGCGAGCTCACCGGGCCGGACGCCAAGGCCATGGGCGCGTCCTGGTGCCAGGGCGTCTCCGGCATCCTCGCCCCGCTGGCGCACGCGGCCGGCGCGTACGGCGAGGACCACTACCTCGATCTGGCGGAGCGTGGCGCCCGCGCGAGCCTGGCCATCGCGCCGCAGGCGTGGGTCGTGTCCCAGTGCTGCGGTCTGTCGGGCATCGGCGAGGCGCTGATCGACCTGGCGATGGCCACCGGCGACGACGGATACTGGCGGGGCGCCGAGGAGGTCGTCGAGCTGATGCTGATGCGCGCGGGCGGCGAATTCGCCGCACCGGTCTTCACCGGCAACGACCTCGACAAGCCCGGCTACACCTGGGCGACCGGCGCGTCCGGCGTCCTGTCGTTCCTCCGCCGCCTCGACCGCCGCACCGGCGCTCGCCTGTGGACGGCGAACTGGCGCCTTCCTTAATGGATTACCAGCACTCCTTCACTGCGTCAGCATCGGATGTGCCGTCGCCTGGCAGCGTCAGGAGACGGCCGCGTGCAGGACATCGGCGAGCTCGCCGGGCGCGGACAGCATCGGCCAATGTCCGGTGGACAGGTCGAATCGGCGCCACGGCGCCTGGTTCAGGAAAGCCAGCATCGGCACCCCGGCATCCAGCAGCGCCCGGAAGTCGTTACAAGCGATCACAACGCGGTCCACGCCGGGCCCCGGCTCGGCCAGCCCGGTGAGCCGCTGCTCGTACGTGCCGAACGGCTGGGGCATGGCCTTCGCGCGCATGAGGTCGAGCTGGTCCTCGCTGAGCCCCTCCAGGCTGCCGAACGAGCCGAGGACCTCGATGGGCGGCATCGGCAGTAGCCATCCCTCCCCCTGATCGGCGACCTGCTTGCTCAGTTGCTCCGCCGCCTGCGGCGGCATGAGGTCCAGCATGCCCATTCCCTCGGCGAACGGGGCGCTGTCGAGGTAGACCAGACGCTCCAGCCGCGATCCCAGGCGCCCGGCGGCCCCGGTGACGGGGGCCCCGGCGTAGCTGTGCGCCACCAGGGTGACGTCGTGCAGACCGTGCTGTTCGACGGCCGTGACGATGTCGTCGATGTGGGTGTCCAGGTTCGTGTCCGGAGTCGCCTGGCCGGCGCCTTCGCCGAGGCCCGTCAGCGTCACCGGCAGCACCGTGTGGCCGCGTTCCCGCAGCGCAGGGGTGATGCCGTCCCAGGCCCAGGCACCCAGCCAGGCGCCGGGAACAAGTACGAAAGTAGCCACGCGATTCTCCCTTTCGAGGTGATGAGACGAGCGTAGGGGTGATACAGGACAGTTTCCGCCCTGTTATTGTGAGTGATCCATGTCTCATCCCCTGACGCGCGTACTCGCCCTTCTCGAACTCCTCCAAGCGCACGCTGGACTCACCGGCACCCAGCTGGCGGACCGCCTGGGCACTGATGTCCGCACGGTGCGCCGGTACACTGCGCACCTGCGGGAGCTCGGCATTCCGGTGGAGTCCGATCGTGGCCGTTACGGCGGCTACCGGCTGGCCCGCGGCTACCGGATGCCGCCCCTGGTGCTCACGAACGACGAGGCCCTCGCGGTCGTCCTGGGTCTGCTCGCCGGCGAACGGCTGGGCATGAACAGCACCGCACCGGCCGGCGCCGGCGCCCTGGCCAAGATCGAGCGAGTACTGCCGCAGGCCCTGCGGGAGCCGCTCGCCGCCATGCGCGACACCCTGTCCTTCACCGGCAACACCGTGAACGCGCAGGTCCCCGAAACCGGCGTCCTGCTGGCTCTGGCCCAGGCCTCCCGCTCCCGCCAAAGCGTCGCCCTGCGCTACCGGTCCTGGCGCCAGGAACACAGCGAACGCGACCTCGACCCGTACGGCGTGGTCTTCCACACCGGGCGCTGGTACGTCATCGGCCACGACCACCTCCGCGACAGCCTGCGGACTTTCCGCATCGACCGAGTCGCCTCCGTCACACCCCGCGACGCCACCTTCACCACCCCCGCCGGCTTCGACCCGGTCACCCACCTCCTCGCCACCCTGACGCAGGCCCCCTACCGCTGGCAGGTCGAAATCCTCATCGACGGCCCTCTTGGTGAGATCGCGCGACGGCTACCGAACAGCATCGCCACTCTCACCGCCCAGCCCAACGGTGTCCTGATGCGCGCCCGGGCGGAACGGCTCGACGGCATGGCCCACCTCCTCGCCTCCCTGGAATGGCCCTTCACCATCCATAGCCCCGACGAACTGCGCCAAGCCCTCAAGGACCTGGCGCGTCAACTCACCGCGGCCGCCGAACGACAACCGGAAACCCCGCCGCGGTGAATCACGGATTCACCGCGGCAGGGCTCAGGAGGAGATGTCGGTGGGCAACTGGGTGAAGCTCGCACGATAGGCCCGGGGCGTGAGCCCCACCCGGCCGACCATGTGCTTGCGGAGGGAATCCGCACTGCCCAGACCGCTCTTCTCGGCCACCAGATCCATGGGCAGCTCGGTGGTCTCCAGCAGTTCCCTGGCCCGGTCGACGCGCCGGTGCAGCAGCCACTGCAGCGGGCTCAGCCCGGTCTCCGCGTGGAAGCGCCTGGTCAGCGTCCGCACGCTCGTCCTGGCGTGACCGGCGAGGTCGGCCAGGGTGAGCGGGCGATCGAGATGCGCGAGCGCCCAGGCCCGGGTGGCGGCGAGTGAGGTGCCACGCTCGGGAGGCAGCGGGGTCTCGATGAACTGGGCCTGGCCGCCCGGCCGTACGGGAGGGACGACCGCGAGCCGCGCGGCCGCGTTGGCGACCGCCGCGCCGTAGTCGATCCTGACCAGATGCAGGCAAAGGTCGATGGCGGGCAGGGTTAAGACTGTTGCCCGATTTCCCTATCAAACCTTAACGTTCGGCTATGATCGCTAGATGGCTCTGTTGAGGTTGGCCAAGGCAGCGGAACGGTTGGGCGTTGCCCCAGCGACGTTGCGCGCATGGGCCGACCAGGGACAGATGCCGTTCACGTGGGTGAGTAAAGCGCAGCCGGAGCGTCGATTCGCGGAAGCGGACTTGGACGCGTTCCTTGGCGTGGCGGCTCCGGTTCGGGCGCGGGTTGAGGTTGCGTATGTGCGGGTGTCGGGGACATTGGGGCAGCCGACGTCTCTTGCCGCGCAGGAAGACGAGCTGCGGCGGTCCTCGGTGTGCGGGATCACGCATGTGTACAAGGACCGGGCGTCGGGGCTGCGGGAGAACCGGCCCGGGCTGGCGAAACTCCTCAAGGACGCCGCCGCCGGGAACTTCACCGTGGTCCGCGTCACCCACGCCGACCGACTGGCCCGATTCGGCCTGTCCTGGCTCACCCAGGTGCTCGCCTGTCACGGGGTCAGCGTGGAGATCCTCCACGAGACGGGCAGCGCGGCCGGCAGGGAAGAGTTGCTCGCGGACTTCACATCGCTGATCGCGACGTTCGCCGGGCGGATGTACGGGATCCGTTCGAAGGAGGCACGCAAGCGGTTGCTGGAGCAGGCCGCCGCGCGGGCGGACGACGATCCGGTGGACCCCGATGCCTGAGCTGATTGCGACGGCGACATGTAGCGCCTACCGGGCGGTCGAGGAGTCGACCGGCGTCGTGGTCCGCACGCGGGAACTGGCCGCGCGGGTCGGGTTCCTGCTCGCTCTGGTTCAGGCTGCCGCCGCGACGGTGGTGGCCAGGCACTGGAACCCCGCCGATCTCGATCTGCTGGCCCGGGGCAAGAGTGAGGACGGACGCGCGTTGCCGTCCAACGGCTACATGGCATTGCGGCGCCTGGGCTGGATCGCGCTCTTCCCCGACGAGGTATACGTCTCAGACCGGGTCCGGCGCTGCGCGGAAGAGGAAGCCGCCCGCGCGTTGCGGCTGGCCCTGCACCGCCTGGCGATCGTCGAGGCGATTATTGCCACGTGGCCCGCAGATTCGCGCAAGCGCACCGACGCGGAATGGACGGCGCTGCGCGCGATGCTCCCAGAGGGGGTTACGGCGGCGGAGATCCGTAACCGCAGCCGGCAGATCCAGACCATCCTCGACCGGGAGGACGCGCTGCCGGGGTGTTTCACCGAGGCCGAAGATGCCCCGGTGAACGCGCCACAGGCGTTGCTCGCCGCCGCCGACCGGCAACTCCTCACCCTGACCCGGACCGCAGAGCGCACGGCGGAACTCCGCGTCCAACTCCCTGTGCAGGCCCTGCCGTCCTCCCGCAAGACATGGGCGTGGCACGTCATCCCCATCACGCTGCCCGCGCACGTTCCCGCCGACGCGCAGTTGTCCTCCCCAACACTACGGATCAAGAACGGGCGAATCTGCGTCGACCTGCCCTTCACCGTCCTGGTCCCGTTCGTCCCCTCCGCTGGTCACACCACCGCCATCGGCTTCGACTGGGGCGTCAATACCCTGCTGACCGGGACCGTCGGCCGCCTGGTGGGCGGGCGGGTCGAAACCGACGCTCGCCCGCTTGCCTACGATGCGAGCGTAATCTCCGCCAAGCTGCATCGCCTGCGTGGCCACCGCGAATACCTGGCCGCCAAGCGCACCCAGTACGCCAAGCTCCTGGCGGGTCTCACCGATGGCGACACCCGCCGAGCCGAACTGCACTCCCTGCACGAGCGCGCCGACCTCGCGCACAGCCACGCGTGTGCCAGGATCCGCAATCTCAACGACGCGCTTGCTTGGGGGGCTGCCCGGTGGGCCGTGGACCAGGCCGCCGCCGCCGGAGCCACGGTCGTCTACCTCGAAGACCTCGCCACATTGGAAGCCCGCGGCACCCGCCGGGGCAACGCCCGCCTGTCCGGGCAGGTCCGACGAAGCGTGGTAGACGCGATCCGGCACCTGGCCGCGAAACACCAGATCGCGGTCGTCACCGTCCCGGCCCGAGGCACGTCGAAATACTGTCCGCGGTGCGGGAACGGCAAGAGCGAACTCACGCACACGCCCGCCCCCGATCGGCTGGGCGAGCGGGGCTGGAAGTGGGCGCACTGCCGAAAGTGCGGTCTCTCCTGTGACCGGGACTGGGCCGCCGCCGAACGCATTGTCTCCCGAGGGCTCCTCGCCCAGCAAAACACCTGCACGGAGCGCAAGACGGGTAAGCGGGTCATCCGCACCGTGACCGAAGGAAACGTCACCCGCGTCCGCCGCCCGAAGAAGCCGACCCGTGCGGCCCGCCGCGCCCGACGTTCCGGCACCGACCTCCACCCCCGGCCCGAGAGTCGTAACAACCGGGCCAAGACCGGCCCCACCGCCAAGCGCCAGACTCAACCGAAACAGACTTCCAGCCAGATGCCCGACCGGCGTCTGGTGCCCGCCACCACCATCTCGGTGGTAAAGCGTCCGGCGGGCCAAGCATCCAAGGCACCCCAGCACAAGCCGGGGCGTACAGGGCTTGTACGGGATCCTCACCACCGAACCGGCTTCCACAAAGTGAAAATCACCCCCGTGCTCAACCTCGGTGAGTACGGAAGTGGCAGACACCACGCTACGCCCGTTCGAATTCCCTAAAGTCCTACTTCTTTAGGGAACTACAGAGAATCTCAGACGCTTGCCCTGGTGCCGCAGGCAACGTGCCGCACAGTTACTCGGCAATCGGTGACACCGCACGCGCTCTGATCGCCGCGAGCCGTAACGAGCAGGCGTACGGCCGGGCCTGGCACGCACCCACCTCGACCCTGTCGGTGCGGGACCTGGCCGGGCGACTCGCCGAACTCGCGGGGGCACCGGCGCCGCGGATGGAAGAGATGACCGAACGCGATCTGACCCTGCTCGCGTTCACTGAGCCGTTCTGGGCAGAAATGCACGAAGTGCTCACCAAGCCCGGCCATCCGTTCGTCATCGACTACTCCGAGACCGAGAAGATTCTCGGCGTGGGCGCCACACCGGTCGACGACGTGCTCAAGGAAGTGATCTCAGGCCGCGGGTGACGGTGGCGGGTGGTCCGTCGCGCGCACCGCGTCAGTGCCGGGGCAAGCGGGAAGTCAGTCGATGGCGTCGGCGAGCCGGGCGGTGAGGTCTCGGATGTGTGCGATCAGTTCGGGTGGCTGGTGTATCCGGAAGCGGAAGCCGAACAGCGCGACGTAGATGGCGAGTTCGTCGAGTGAGTTGGATCCGGTATGGAGAAGGCAGCTGTGCGGGTCGACGGCTTCGATGACACCGACGGTGGGCGGGATCCGTTCGGCGGCGGTCTCGGCCGGCGCGTACAGGGTGATCCGGGCCTGGTAGCGGTAGGGGGCGGTGGAGACGCCGAGCGCGAGGTAGCCGGCCAGGTCGACGCCGGGGGCCTGCCGGGGTGTGAAGCGAGGCCCGGTGGGGATGCGGGGACGGATCCGGTCGGCGCGGTAGGTGCGCCAGTCGCGCCGGTCGGTGTCCCAGCCCACCAGGTACCAGCGCCGGCCCGTGTGGACCAGCCGGTGAGGTTCGGTGTCGCGTACCGAGTCGGTACCGTCGTGGCTCTGGTAGTCGAAGCGGAGCCGTTCGTGCTCGCGGCAGGCGGCCGCGAGCACGGTCAGCACGTCCGGGTCCACGGTGGGACCGCCGGTGGGGACCATGACGGTGACCGAGTGCAGCAGGTTGACCCGGTGCCGTACGCGCGACGGCAGTACCTGTTCGAGCTTGGCCAGCGCGCGTAGCGAGGTTTCCTCCATGCCGTTGACCGTGCCGCTGGCGGCGGTGCGCAGCCCGATGGCGACGGCCACGGCCTCCTCGTCGTCGAGCAGCAGCGGCGGGAGCTTCGTTCCGGCGCCGAGCCGGTAGCCGGCCGCGCCAGGGGTGGCGTGCACCGGGTAGCCGAGGTCGCGCAGTTTCTGGATGTCGCGGCGCACGGTCCGTACGTCGACCTCGAGGCGCTGCGCCAGGTCGGCTCCGGTCCAATCGCGCGGGGTCTGCAGCAGCGAGAGCAGTTGCAGCAACCGGGCGGACGTTTCCAACATGTTCAGCAGATTACTGCTCCTAGGGCAGAAGCTGTCCTAGCTTGCTCATAGCGTGTCTGTCATGAGCGAAGAGATATCCGCATTTCAGATCAAGATTCCCCAGGATCGCCTCGATGACCTGCGCCACCGGCTCGCCCAAACTCGTTGGCCGGACGAACTGCCCGGCGTCGGCTGGGAGGCCGGGGTGCCGCTGGGTTACCTGAAGGATCTGGCCGATTACTGGCGCACCGGTTACGACTGGCGCGCCCATGAGGCGCGGCTGAACGAGTTTCCGCAGTTCACCACCGACATCGACGGACAGACCGTGCACTTCCTGCACGTCCGTTCGCCGGAGCCGGGAGCGCTGCCGCTCGTCATCACCCATGGCTGGCCGGGCTCGGTCGTGGAGTTCATGAAGATCATCGGCCCGCTGACCGACCCTGCGAGCCATGGCGGGAACCCCGCCGACGCCTTCCACGTGGTGGCCCCGTCACTGCCGGGCTTCGGCTTCTCCAGCCCACTCTCCGCCGCGGGCTGGAATACCGGCCGGGTGGCCCGTGCCTGGGCCGAACTGATGAAACGCCTCGGCTACCACCGCTACGGCGCGCAGGGCGGGGACACCGGGGCGATCGTCTCCCCCGAGCTCGGCCGCATCGACCCCGATCATGTGATCGGCGTGCACGTCAACAACCTGGGCACCTTCCCCTCCGGCGATCCGGCCGAGCTGACCGGCCTCACCGAGGCCGACCAGGCCCGACTCGGGCTCATGACGACCTGGGGCCGTGACATGTCCGGGTATGCCATCGTCCAGTCAACCCGGCCGCAGACGATCTCGTACGCCCTCACCGACTCACCTGCCGGCCAGCTCGCGTGGATCGTCGAGAAGTTCAAGGAATGGACCGATCCGAGCGCCGGCCTGCCCGAAGACGCCATCGACCGCGACCAGATCCTTACCGACGTTTCGGTGTACTGGCTGACCGGCACAGCCGGATCCGCGGCCCGCATCTACTACGAAGGCGCCCGCACCTGGGGTCAGGTCCAGCCGCGGTCACCGGTGCCGACCGCGGTGGCGGTGTTCCCCAATGACCTCACCCTTCGGCCCCTCGCCGAACGCGACCACAACGTCGTGCGCTGGACCGAGTTCAGCCGCGGCGGGCACTTCGCCGCCATGGAGGCACCCGACCTCCTGGTCGACGATGTGCGGGAGTTCTTCCGCCAGTTCCGCTGACGGGCAATCAGACAGGGCGGACGCCTTGCTCGCCCGGACACGCGCGGCTCCCTCACCGGCACCGGCAGAAACCGAACGCCGACATCCGTCCCTGCGGCCTCGGCATGAGCAGCCCGTACTTATTGCGGGTCGGCCTTATTGCGGGTCGGCGAAGTCGGCCGGGGACCAGGTCAGCCGGCCGGAGCGGAGGTCGTCGATCACGGCGGTCAGCCAGCGAGCCTCGGCGACGGCCACCGCGTGCAGGTATTCGAGTTCGAGCAGGCCGGCCCGGTGCAGACCCCCCTCGGCCTGACCGGTCAGCGCGGTCTGCAGTTCCGCCACCGACGCCGTGACGGCCGTCAGCCGGCGCTCCAGTAGGCCGGGGATCTCCTCGGGCGAAAGCAGCAGCAGGTGCGACAGCGCCGCCGGAAATTGCGGGAACTCCCGTTTCGGAACCGTGAGCAGGTCCACCAGCCATTCACGGGCGGCCTCACGGCCCGCGTCGGTGACCTCGTAGACGGTCCGCTCGGGGTAGGCGTGGTCCCGCTCGGTGTCCAGCACCGCCACCAGGCCGGCCTCCGCGAGCCGGTCGATCGTCCGGTAGAGGCTCGTCCGCTGCTCGACGTTGACGACCAGATCCTTCCCCCAGTCCTTGATCAGCCGCTGGATCCCGTACGGATGAAGGGGCTTGTAATGCAGCAGCGCCAGGACGGTGAGGGCCAGCGGCGAACCTCGGAACGCAGTACTCATGTCACCGACACTACTCCGAAATACACTAGTTGACGAGCTACTAGTTTCAGTGAAACTATACCGCCATGGAACAGAACACCGCGACTGTGAAGACAGCACTCGTCATCGGCGGCGGGATCGCCGGGCCGGTCACCGCGATGGCCCTGCAGAAGGCGGGCATCGACGCCACCGTCTACGAGGCCTACGAGAAGACCGCCGACGGGGTCGGCGGTGGCATGAGCCTGGCCCCCAACGGAGTCGACGCGCTGGACGCGATCGACTGCGCCGACCTGATCCGACCGCTCGGCGCGCCGATGACCGGCATCGTGCTCCAGGACTGGAAGGGCCGTCCGCTCGCCGAGTTCGGCAACCCGCCCGGGATCCGGCCGATGCAGTTCGTCTGGCGCGACGAGCTCTACCGGGTGCTGCACGACGAGGCCGCACGGCGCGGTGTCAGAACCGAGCACGGCAAGCGCCTCGTCCGGGCCGAGGAGACCGCCGACGGGGTGACCGCGCACTTCGCGGACGGCACCCAGGCCATCGCCGACATCCTCATCGGCTGCGACGGTATCCGCTCGACCGTCCGCTCCCTCATCGACCCGGTGGCCCCGGGACCGCAGTACGCAGGCCTGATCAGCTTCGGCGCCCGCGTCCGGGCCCCGGGGATCCCCTCGACCGAGGGCAAGATGCCGATGACCTTCGGCAAGAAGGCGTTCTTCGGTTACCAGGTCTTCGGCGCGGACGACGCCGTCTGGTTCGTGAACCTCCCGCATCCCGAGCCGATGACCGCCGCCGAGGTCCAGGCGACCCCGGCCGCCGAGTGGCTGCCGATCCTGGCGGAGAAGTTCGCCGCCGACGACACCCCGGCGCGGGACCTGATCGAGCGGACCGACCTGTCGGACGTGGTGATCGTCGGCCCGATGGAGAACATGCCGCCCACAACCGTCACGTGGAGCCAGGGCCGGATCGTGCTGGTCGGCGACGCGGTGCACGCGCCGTCGTCCAGTTCGGGGCAGGGCGCATCCCTGTCGATCGAGAGCGCGATCCAACTCGCCCGCTGCCTACGCGACCTCCCCTACGCTGAGGCGTTCGCCGCCTATGAGGCCGAGCGCCGTCCCCGGGTCGAGCGGGTCATCAAGGAGACGACCCGCAAGAACGCCAGCAAGGCGGCGGGGCCGGTCGGCCGCGTCGTCAACGCCTACGCGATCCGGATTTTCGGCAAGCTGGGCAAGCCCGAGAAGATGACCTGGATCTTCGACTACCGGATCGACTGGGACGCCAAGGTGACCGGATGATCGCAAAGGCTCTTCATGGGCTGTTCATGAGTGCGAGTGGCCTGCGGGGGAGAGCAAGGAATGGAGAACCCCGCCCCCACCCCCGGACCACGGACACGATCCGCGCCGCCCGGACGCGGGCAACCAGCACGCCCACCACCGTTCGGGGCGCGCGACCGAGCATGAGTCCTGGCAACAGGACTCACTTCCGCTCAGTTTGAGGAACGGTGCCGAACCAGCCGGAGAGCGCTTCTCGCAGCGCGGGCGCCGCGGTGTCGGCGGGTTCGTCGATGGTCGCGGCCCAGGCGATGTGGGCGTCCGGGCGGATCAGGAGGGCGTCAGCTGGTCGATGATCGGTCTTGGCGGTGTGGACGCCGACGCGATGCTGCCAGTCTCGGGCGATCTCGCGGAGGTCCGGGCGGTCGGCGAGGTCGAGGAGGATGGGCCGTGCGGTGTGCATGAGTTCCGCGACGCTGGTTGTGCCCTGGTCGGTGTGCAGAGTGAGGTCTGGTGTGAAGGTGCCGGTCAAGGGGTGTTGATTGGGGTTGGGCATCGGGTAGCGAATGTCGGTGCCGGCGATCATGGCCCCGATGCGGCGCAATGGCTGTTCGTCGGCGAACAGTTCCAGGAAGACTTCCCGCAGCGCGTCGGCGGCCGGGTCGTGTCCGCGCCGCAGTGCCACCTGAGCTTGGGTGTGGAACAGCGTCCGCGCGCCGGCGAGGTGGCGTTCCTGATGGTAGGTGTCCAGCAGGCCGGGCGGCGCCCAGCCGTGGACGTCGGCGGCCAGCTTCCAGGCGAGGTTGACGGTGTCGAGCATGCCGGCGCTGAGGCCCACACCCGTGGCGGGGAACAGATGAGCCGCATCGCCGGCCAGCAGGATCCGCCCGTCGCGATATCGTTCGGCCTGCCGAGCCTGAAACTGGTACCGCGACAGCCGGTGCGGTTCTCCCAGAGGGAAGTCCGCACCGAGCACGCGGCGGATGCTCTCCCGCAGCTCGGTCAGCGTCATCGGTACGTCATCGTCGACTTCGGCGGCTTCGTCTTCGGTGGTCGAGACCATCACCACCTCCGAGGTGAGCCACCCGAACCCGAAGACGCCGCGGTCCGTCCAGGTGAAGGTACCCGCGCGCATCCTGCCCAGGCCGAGGACGTCGAGGTCGCCGTTGCCCAGCCGGGTCACCGAATCGGGCACGGTGACCTGGCCCAGCCTGTTGACCTCCGGATACGTCGTGCCGGGGAACGGGATGCCCGCCCTGTCGCGGACCCTGCTTCGCCCGCCGTCGCACCCCACCAGGTATCGGGCGGTCACCTGGTACGGCCCGTCCGGGCCGCGCACGTCCGCGGTCACCGTGGCGTCGTCCTGGCTCACCCCGACCACCTCGTGTCCGCGGCGTATGTCGGCGCCGAGCTCGTGGGCGTGTTCGCCGAGCAGGCGCTCGAGTCGCGGTTGCGGGAGCGTCAGCCCCCGCAGCGGGGGATCCGGCAGCGGCGAGAGGTCCACATGCACACCGCCGAACGGGAATCGGGGAGCCGGGTGGCCAGGGCCGGTACAAGCCGCTTCGAACCGGTCCAGCAGACCTCGGTAGCTCAGCAGTTGCAGGATCTGCCCGCCGAGACCGTTGGCTTTCGGGGTGTCTCGGGGCTGCGGCTGCCGCTCCAGTACCAGCGGTCGCACTCCGGCCAGGCGCAGTTCACCCGCCAGCATCAGGCCGGCCGGGCCGCCGCCCACGATGATCACGTCGGCGCCCATCACCGGCCACTCCCCGCGCGATCCCTCGTCGCGTCACCGCGCGACCCGGTCGTCGACAACAACACACGCACTTCGTGGCTCCCATTTCCGCAGGTTCTGGCCTCGGCCGACGATTCTGCGGCACGACCCGGGTCTTGCCGCAAGCCCCCCGGTGCGCTATACGTTGAGAGTGGAAAGGAGCAGGTGCTCCTTTCCCGTTTTTGTCTGCTGCGGACAGACCACCTCCTCGGGAAGCGCCGCTTCCGCGGGCCTGCGGATGCAGCCACCAAGCTTCTGAGCCTGTACATACACAGAGGTCAGATCACCCGCCACCTTGCTGTCTCGTCACTGGGGTATGAAACGACGAAACTCCGGTACGCCAGTCTCAGCCTTTTGGCCGTGACCGCGATGTGTCGCCCATCGAAAGCGTCAGTCGCTGCCGAGCACGCTGGTGTTCTGGCAGGCGGTCAGGAGCCACCGCCCATTCTCCTTTGCCATGACGAATAGCGGTGTGCCCACCTCTGTTCCGTCGGACGTCCGATAGACCTGACGCACCTTCACGGCTGCGACGTCGGGGCGGATGAACAGCACGTGTTCCACCTCAAACGTGACCGTCGTGCCCTGCATCCCTCCGGGAAGCACCTGGTGCGTGAACGTCGAGATCGCATCACGGCCGAAGAGGCGCTTGCCACCGCCCGTTGTCCAGATCGCGTCAGCTCGGAACAGAGCAACGAATGCGTCAGGGAGTTCGTTGTTCTGGGAGTGCTCAACAGCGGCCACCACCTGCTCGATCGCCTCGATATCGGCCTGGCTCGTCTGGTCGGCAATGTTCATTGTGCTCATGACGATGACGATAGAACCTTAAGTTTGCTTGAGGTCAAGAGCGTCAACCGTGCCAGCGTTCGGTTGTTCCTGATGGGGCCGATACCCAATGACGCCAACCATCGATCACACCGCCATCTATCGGTCACAGGCTCACTAGGGTGCCACGACGGCCGGCCCGGGACGGAAACTGTCGCCGCCGTCGGCCATGCTGGGCTCTGCCGCCAAGAGTTCGGAAGGGATGTTCTCGTGCCGATCCGGATCGCCAGCCGCCGTCGTTCGGCGGCCTCGCTCGCCAAGGCCTTTCCCGGAGCTCAGATCGTCGACGTGACCTCCAAGGCGGCTGAGCCATGGGTGCGGTTGAGCCCGTTCTATCCGCACGGCGGCATCCCGGTGCCGCAGACGCCCGGCGCGACCGGTCAGTCGGTCGAAGGAATCTGGCAGGCACTCAAGGTCTTCGAAACCACCGACGTCGACCTCACCAAGCTGGACATCACTACCATGACCGGCCTCAAGCGCACCGTCCGCAGATACGGCCAAGTGCGCGGCCACCGCGACGGCTTACACGGGGAGCGGCTCCTGAGCTATGAGACGGCAAGACGTCGCATCTACCTGCCCGCCTACCGATGGGTCCTGGAGAACAAGACCACCGACCTGATCGAACACCTCCGCGACCTCGCCGATGAGCAGGAGGTTCTGCTGCTCGACTACACCACCAACGGCGAGGTCACGAATCCCAGGACCCCGCTCTCCCATGCCGCGCTCGTACGCCTCTACCTCCAGAACGAATGGCCTGACGAGGACGATCAATCGGAGCCCCAGCAGTCGCCGCCAAGCTGAGCGCGATCGCCGAAGCGCAGCACAGCGGCCTCGTCCATGCTTCGATCGAGCCGCAGGACGTGCTCGCGCTGGTGACCACCATGGCTGGCCCGGCTCGGGAACGACAGGCACGGCATGCAGGGCTACGACACCGGCTCCCCGGGTCGGCCCCGAATTTCCGGTGACCCTTCTCGTCCTGGTCGACGCGTCCGGCCAGCCCGGCGAAGCCTTCAGGAAGGGCGTCCGAGCGGAGCGAGGTCCTTCAGGGGGCGGGCGTCAGCCCGCCTGGGAGGACGTCCGGAGCGAAGCGGAGGGCCTTTTTGGGCGGGCGGGCATCAGACGGCCAACCACCCAGACGGGTAAGGGGTGGGAAAGAAGAACGTCCGGAGCGGACGGAAGGCCCTTTGGGACGGGCCGCCGTGGGTGTGAGGGGCCGGGCAGACCCCTCACACCGGAAGCTCTAGGGCCAGTCGGTCGACGGTCGGAGCGGCACCCCGGCGCGCCCCTCCGAGTCGAGTTTGACCCCCAGCACCTGGTGCAGCTGCACCTTGTTGCGTTCGAAGCCCACGATGCAGCCCGCCATGTACAGCGCCCAGACGCGGGCAGTGCCCATGCCCACCTCCTGCACCGCATCGGCCCAGTTGGCGTCGAGGTTGTCGCACCAGTGCCGGAGCGTCCTGGCGTAGTGCTCGCGGAGGTTCTCCTCGTGGCGGATCTCGAAGCCGATGTCCTCCATCTGCCTGACCAGGTAGCCGACCGACTCCAGCTCCCCGTCGGGGAAGACGTAGCGGTTGATGAAGCCGCCCTTGTTGAACGTCTTCTCGGTGCCGGTCGGCCGGGTGATGCAGTGGTTGAGCAGGCGGCCGCCCGCCTTGAGCTTGCTGTACAGGAACGAGAAGTAGGACGGGAGGTTGTGCTTGCCGATGTGCTCGGTGAGACCGATGGAGCTGACCGCGTCGAAGCCCGACTCGACCACGTCGCGGTAGTCCATGAAGCGGACCTCGGCCAGGTCCTGGAGACCGGCGTCGATGATCGCCTTCTGGGCCCATTCGGCCTGCTGCTTGCTGAGGGTGACGCCGAGGGCCTTGACGCCGTAGTGCTTGGCGGCGTGCATGACCATGCCGCCCCAGCCGCAGCCGACGTCGAGCAGCCGCATGCCGGGCTCGAGGCCGAGCTTGCGGGCCACCAGGTCGAACTTGGCGTATTGAGCTTCCTCCAGCGTCGACTCCTCCGAGGGGAAGACGGCGCAGGTGTAGGCCATGGACGGGCCCAGGACCCACTCGTAGAAGCGGTTGGAGACGTCGTAGTGGTGGTGGATCGCCTCGGCGTCACGCTGCTTGGCGTGCCGGGAGCCGAGCCTGGCCAGGGTGCTCGACCGGATCTCCTGCGGCGGCGCCGGGACGCGCATGAGGAGCGGCTTCAGTCCCAGCGAACGGACGGCCGCCAGCTTCTCCGAGGTCGTCAGGTCGTTGGTGGTGATGTTCCACATGCGGTCGAGCAGGGCGTACATGTCGCCGTGGATGTCGATGTGACCGGAGATGTAGGCCCTGGCCAGGCCCAGCTCCCCGGGGGCCTGGGCGAGGTAGGCTACCGCTATCGGGGACTTGACCTCCAGGGCGAGGTCCGCACCGTCGGGTCCCGCCTTGCTGCCGTCGTAGGCCATGAACGCGATGTTGGCTTCCGAGCCAACGATCTTCTCAAAGATGGATGCGAGAGCCATCTACTCACCTTCCCCGTACACACTTGTCGTACAGGTCAAGCATTCGGCCGTTCGGGTCGTATTCCTGCTTGACCGGCCAGTAAGCATCGCCGTTGTACAGCTGCCAGAACTGCTCACGGGCGTAGAAAGAGGTTGAATAAAGCGACTTGTGCCCGTCGAGTTCGTGCACCGAGTTTTCGATGAGACGGTTGTAGTAGCCGTCGAACTGCCCCCGAGGCAGTGGCACCATTCCCCAGAAGCCGAAGTTGACGTACAGCTTGCCGGGCTCCATCGGATAGATCGGCCAGCGGGACGAGGCCCGCAGCGGGCACATCCACACCGGCGTCATGCCGACCTTGTCGTGAAAGAATTCCAGGAACTCCGCGCCCCGCTCGACCGGGATCTCGACGTCCTGGATGACCGATTCCTGGACGGGCTGGCCGCGCCATCGGTCGACGCGCGCGATCACCCCGTATTTCCTGTCGAGCGCGACCAGCCGCCGGTAGACGTCGGAACGCATCCAGCGGCGCGGCATCAGCGAGCGGACCACCGGCTGCTGGACGCCGAAGGCACGCGAGCACCAGAACCAGTCGGTGTCCCAGCGCCAGAGGTAGTCGCGGATCGTCAGCCAGTCGCGGTTGCGCTGCCTGATCGACTGGTAGTAGATGCGCATGCCGGTGTAGTCGGAGGTGTAGGGGGCGCGCTCGGCGAAGCGGCCGACCGTGATGTAGAGCTCCCCCGGCTCGAAGAAGACGCCGTCGACGAAGTCGACGGGCTCCCCGTCGTGCTCCATGCTCTCGCAGATCTCCTGCAGGGCCAGCATGCACTTGTCGGCGTCGGTGAACCTGACGTGCGTCAGTTTGACGTACGGCTCGACCTTCCTGAGCTTGATCCTGATGCGCAGGGCGTAGCCGAGCGTGCCGTAGGAATTGGGGAAGGCCCGGAACAGCTCGCGGTGCTCGTTGTCGTCGCGGGCGATGACGACGCGGCCGTCGCCGGTGAGGATCTCGAGCTCCTCGACCGACTCGTGCGGCAGGCCGTCTCTGAAGCTGGTCGACTCGATCCCGAGCCCCGTCACCGCGCCGCCCAGCGTGATCGTCTTGAGCTGGGGCACCACGTACGGCATGAGCCCGTGCGGCAGCGTGGCATCGACCAGGTGCTCGTAGGTCGTCATGCCCTGGACCTCGGCCGTCATCGTCACCGGGTCGACACTGATGACCTCGTCGAGCTCCCTGGCGGAGAGCTTGGCGGTCTTGCCCGAGTCGCGGAATCTGAAGAGGTTGGACGTGGCCTTGGACAGTCGGGGCGAAGCGTCCCCCGGGAGCTCCGCGTACGACTGCCTGATGTGCTCTACTGCCCGTTGGTGTGTCGACATCGACGTCGTCACTGGAGCACCCCCTTGAGCCGGTAGAGATCGTCCTGAAGAAGGTATCTCCCTGGACTGACATCGACCAGACCGGGGTCGTTAAAGACACGAAAACTGTTTATCGTGCCAGGTCGTATGCCTACGCGGTGGGCGAACCATTAAACTTCCGGCGGATGACCGGAGATATCCCATTTATCACGTTCTCCACCGCGCGGCCGTCCAGCGCCGCCGTGAGGTTCTCCATAGTGGCCGTGAGCAGGCGTCCTGTGGACTCCGGTGTCACTCCGGCGACGTGTGGCGACAGCAGCACCCCGTCGAGCTCGCGCAGCGGGTCGCCGTCCGGCAGCGGCTCGATGTCGAACACGTCGAGCGCGGCGCCGCCGAGGTGCCCGCCGGTGAGCGCATCGGTCAGCGCCGCATGGTCGACGACCCCGCCTCTGGCCGCGTTGACCAGTAACGCGCCCTGCTTCAGCCGCCGGGGGTCGATGAGGCCGCGGGTCTCCTCGGACAGCGCGATCACCACGACGACCACGTCGGAGGTGGACAGCAGCGGCTCCAGCTCCTGGTAGCCGGGCTCCTCGCGGGGTGTGCGGGTCCAGTAGGACACCTGGCAGCCGAACGCCCGGAACAGCCGCGCGCAGGCCGCGCCGATCGGGCCGAAGCCGACGATGCCGACCTGCCGCCCGTGCAGCTCGCGGGGCTGGAGGCTCTGCTGCGGCCAGTGGCCCGCGCGGACGGCGGCGTCGGCCTCGGCGAGCTTGCGTGACAGCGACAGTGCGGCGGCCAGGCACCACTCGGACACCGCGACGGCGCTGACGCCCGCCGTGTTGGCCAGCGGCACGCCCGCGGCGGCCAGCGCGGTCAGGTCGTGGCCGTCGACACCGACCGAGGGCTGCTGGACGAAGGCCAGGCGGGGCGCGGCGGCCACCGCCTCCGCGTCGAGCGCCAACCGCGCCGTCCAGTCGCCGAGCACGATCTCCGCCTCGGCCAGCGAGGCGAGGAGCGCGGCGCGGTCACGGGCCGGCGGCACCCGCACGGCCACCCGGTCGCCGAGCGGCGCGAGCAGCCGCCGCAGCGGCTCCTCGGGGAGCGGCGGCAGTGCGAGAAGGTCCCAGGGCGTCATGCGATCACCGGCGACATCGAACTCATGTGGCCACCGTAAAGCTGGCGATCACCTGCCGCATCAACCCCTGGTCTCGTTTCCACTGGGCCTCGGTGGCCGTCCACGACAGGATGTAGGCGGTGTCGCCGATCGCCACCGCCCGCTGCATCTCGTGATACCTCGTGCCCTGCGTGCTCCACGGCGCGTCGCCGGTCGCCCCCGCCGTGTAGGTGAACTCCCATTCCACGGCCTTGGTCCCCTGGTGCGTGACGGCCCTGCGGCGCAGGATCTGCAGGTCGGTGGCGTTCTGCTTGAAGGTCTCCTGCGAGTCGCGGACGAGCTGGTTCGGGTCGAGGTTGACGTAGACGGCCTCGACGCCCAGGTGCGCGGCCTGGTCCCGGCGGGTCCACTCGGTGTACGCCTCCTTGCGCGCGCCCTTCCAGCCGACGGGCCGCATGATCGACCAGCCGTCGGGCGACGTCCAGGCCCGTACCGTCGCCACGACCCTCGTGCGGGTGGGCGTCGGGGTGGGAGTGGGCGTCTCGCTGGCCTCGGCGCCGGGTGGCGTCGTGCTCGGCGCTGCGCTGACCGCCACCGCGCTCTGTGTGACGACCGGCGCCCCTTCGGCCGCCCCGCTGAGCTTGAAGAAGGCGAATCCGCCGCCCCCGACCACCAGCGCCGCCGCCGCTGCCACCGCGACGAGGGTACGACCACCGCCGCGGCGCTGCTTCGGCTCGACCACGACCCGGTCGTTGTTCGGCTGCTTGGCGGCGACGACGGCGGCCAGCAGCGCGTCGGCCTGCTCGGCGTTGACCCGTTCGTGCGGCTCCTTGCGCAGCAGCCCTTGCAGGGCCGGGTGCATGATCGGCGGGATCCGGCGGTAGTCCGGCTCGTCGCTCAGCAGCGCGTTCAGCGTGGCCATGGGATCGCCGCGCTCGAACGGCGAGCGGCCGACCAGCGTGGCGTAGAGCGTGGCGCCGAGCGACCACAGGTCGGAGGCGGGCCCGGACTCGGCCGCGCGCACCCGCTCGGGAGCCAGGAAGCTCGGCGAGCCGGTCACCATCCCGGTCTGGGTGAGCGACGCGTCGCCCTCGGCGGTGGCGATGCCGAAGTCGGTGAGCACGGCCCGGCCGTCGTCGGTGAGCAGGATGTTGCTCGGCTTGACGTCGCGGTGCAGGATCCCCTCCGCGTGCGCGGCCCGCAGCGCCGACAGGACCTGTCGGCCCACGTCGGCCGCCTGCCGCACCGGAAGGGCTCCGGACGTGGCGACGACCTCCTCCACGGACGGGTACCGCACCAGCTCCATGATGATCCACGGCCGGCCGTCCTCCTCGACGACGTCGTAGATCGCGACGACCGACGGGTGGTTCAGCCGCGCCGCCATGCGCGCCTCGCGGGCGGTGCGGAGCAGCTGCCGCTCCTGATCCGCCCGAGGCAGTCCCGCGGGGAGGAGCACTTCCTTCACCGCGATCTGCCGGTTGAGCAGGGTGTCGCGGCCTTCCCAGACCACGCCCATCCCGCCGCGCCCCAGTTCGCGCAGTAACTGGTATCGCTTGGCGACCAGCCGGTTGCTATCCGAAACCATGTCCAACCCCTGTAGACCCACCCGAACAGTGGGCAAGTTTCCCATACCTCGCGTATGTCTGCCTGAAGGTCGGGAAGGCGTCTTGCCACAGGTCACCGAATGTTGTTCTACTGGGGCCAGCCGAGTCGTAGGAGATACCGATGTCTGAAGGCCGTCAGGGCCCGCTCTCCGGGGTCCGGGTGCTGGAGCTCGCGGGGCTCGCGCCGGGGCCGTTCGCCGGGATGATGCTCGCCGACCACGGCGCTGACGTGCTGCGCGTCGATCGCGTGGCCGCCGTGTCCGACGAGCCGCGCAAGGACGTCATGGACCGCGGCAAGCACACCATCGGCCTGGACCTGAAGTCGCCCGAGGGCGTCGCCGCGTTCAAGGAGCTGGCCGCGCACGCGGATGTGGTGATCGAGGTGTTCCGGCCCGGTGTGGCGGAACGGCTCGGCATCGGGCCCGACGACCTCCACGCGGTGAACGAACGGCTGATCTACGGCCGGATGACCGGCTGGGGACAGGACGGCCCGCTCGCCACCACCGCGGGCCACGACATCGACTACATCGCGATCTCCGGCATCCTGTCGATGCTCGGCCGCGAGGGCGGCAAGCCGACGCCGCCGATCAACATCCTGGGCGACTTCGCCGGCGGCGGCCTCATGCTCGCGTACGGCGTCCTGCTCGCCCTGTTCGAACGGGAACGCACCGGCAAGGGCCGGGTGATCGACGCGGCCATGGTCGACGGCGCCTCGATCCTGTTCGCGATGTTCTACCACGGCGTGCAGAGCGGCTTCTGGGGCGCGCGCGGCACGAACCTGCTGGACACGGGCGCGCCCCAGTACGACACCTATGAGACGGCGGACGGGGAGTTCCTGGCGGTCGGCTCGCTGGAGCCGCAGTTCTGGGACGCGATGGTGACGCGGATGGGGCTGTCGGACCTGCCGGACCGCGGCGACCGGAAGCAGTGGCCCGCGCTCAGGGCCCGCCTGGCCGAGGAGTTCAGGTCGCGGACGCGGGCGGAGTGGGAGGCGGTGTTCGAGGGCTCCGACGCGTGCGTGTCGCCGGTCCTGTCCATGGCGGAGGCGGTACGTCATCCGCACAACGTGGCCAGGGGCGCCTTCGCCGACGTCGGAGGCCTCAGCCAGCCGGTCCCCGCTCCGCGCCTGCTCGGCGTGCCGGGCCAGGACCTCTCGCCCGCCACCCGGCTCGCCGACCTGTCCGCCTGGGGTCTGAACGCCGAGGCGGCGGAGAAGCTGCGCTCCCAGGGAGTGCTGGCCTGACCTGAACCCCGACCTGAGGGAGTCCCGGCCCGACATGAACCCCGACCTGCTCGACGGCGCCCTGTACGCGGGCGACCCCGCACCCGTCTACGCCTGGCTGCGCGCCCACTCCCCCGTCCACCACGACGCCGCGAACGGGCTGTGGGGCATCTCCCGGCACGCCGACATCTCGGCCATCGAGCGCGATCCCGGGCTGTGGACCAGCACCGGCGGCTACCGCCCCCAGTTACCGTCCGACCCGTCGATGATCGGCATGGACGACCCCGAGCACGCCGAGCACCGCCGCCTCGTCTACCGCCGCTTCACCCCGCGCCACGTCCACGAGCGCTACGCCGGCCGCGTCCGCGAGGTCGTCACCGAGCTGATCGACCAGGCCCTGGAGGCCGGCACCGTGGACGCGGTGCCCGCCCTGGCCGCGCCGCTGCCCGCCCGCATGATCGGCTGGCTGCTCGGCTTCCCCGACGCGGACTGGCCGCGGCTCAAGCACTGGTCGGAGACCACGATCGTGGCGGGCGGCGGCCTGCGTTACGTCACCCACGAGGCCGCGGTCGCCGCGGGCGAGTTCGGCGAGGCCGTGCTGGCCCTGGCCGCGGAGCGCCGCGCGTGCCCGGCCGACGACCTGGTGACCCTCTGGTCCGGCCGGGCCGCCTACGACGACGACCACCTGGCGAACGAGGCGCTGCTGCTGCTCGACGGCGGCGCGGAGACCACCCGCACGGTCATCGCGACCGCGATCGACGCGCTGATCCGCCACCCGGACCAGTGGCGGCTGCTGCGCGAGGACCCGGGCCGGATCGAGAACGCGGTCGAGGAGTTCATCCGCTGGACCACGCCGATCCTCAACATGTGCCGCTCGGCCACCCGCGACACCGACCTGCACGGGCAGCACATCGGCCGCGGCCAGCAGGTCCTGCTCATGTACGGCTCGGCGAACCGGGACGAGGTGGTGTTCGACCGCCCGGACGTCTTCGACGTGACGCGCAAGCCGGGCGGGCACATCGCGTTCGGCCTGGGCACCCACTTCTGCCTGGGCGCGGCCCTGGCCCGGCTGGAGTTACGGATCTTCTTCGAGGAGTGGATCGACCGGGTGGGCTCGGCCGCCTGGGCCGACGACGCCGGCCCGCGCATCCTGCCCAACGCGTTCGTGCGCGGCGTCACGTCGTTTCCCGTCGTCCTCTCGCCGCGCGGGTGAACTGGTCGTCGAAGCGGCGGGGGAAGGGCACCATCCGGTGCTTGTGCCGGTACGGCGCGGCCTGCCGTACCACGTTGAAACCGGCGGCGGACACGATGCGGCCGGCCGTGGCGAACAGCGGCCAGGCCGGGCAGACGGCGAGATGCGCGACCTCGGCCGGCAGGCCGGGCGGCGCGGCGGGCGAGACGAGCACGAGGCGCGGGCTGAGCCCTTCCAGGGCGGCGCTCTCCCGCGCGTACGCCACCAGCTCCAGGATCTCTTCGGGCGGCCCGGAGTGCACGATCAGCCAGTCGCCGGGAGCCGTCGCGGGCGGGCCCGGCGGATCCCGGAGCGCCAGCGGGGCGATCCGATCCGAGACCGAGCGCAGATACGCCAGGTGCGGCCCGCTCACCGGCTCGGCCAGCCACGTCTGGGCGAAGCGGAGCGGCCGGTCCGGGATCAGCGGCCGGTAGGCGTCCCAGCGCAGCAGCCTGGCCAGATGCACGACCCGCACCCCCGGCGGCACCTCCGCCGCGTCCAGCTCGCCGTCGAGCCCGGCGGGGAACGCGTCCACCACGATCTCGTCGGCCCCCGAGAGCGCGGCCGGATCGCCCGGCCACTCGGTGAGGATCGTGGCCGCAGCGCCCGGATGGACAGTGTGCAGGTAGGCCCCGACCCGGGTGAGGTGGCCGAGCCCGCCGCCCCGGGCATAGCAGACGATCATGGCGCCGCAGACGATATGTGCTGCCGGGCGGAGCAGCCGATCATGTGCCGTCGGGCGAAACGGACGAGCCTGCGCTCTCGCGGAACACCCGCAGGTAACCCTCCGTCTCGGCGGCCACCGTGAAGTCCCTGCGTACCCGCTCGGCCGCCGCGGTGCCCAGCTTCGCGAGCTGCTCGTCGGTGGCCCGCGCGGCCCGGTCGACCGCCGCCCGGCACTCGTGCGGGTCTCCGGCGGCGAAGCGGAAGCCGATCTCGTCGTCGACCAGGTCGGCCAGCCCGCCCGCGTCGGAGGCGAGCAGCGGGACGCCGAGCGCCGCGGCCTCCAGGGCCACGTTCGGCAGCCCGTCGTAGAAGGACGGCAGCGCGACCAGGTCGCAGGCGGCGTAGAGCGCGGGCAGCTCGTAGCGGTCGAGGAACGGCAGCCGCGTGTGCCCGGCGGGCACGGCCAACTGCTCCTCCAGCTCCCCGACGAGCAGCAGGTGGAACAGGTCGGCGTGCCCCGAGGCGGCCAGCGCGTCGAGCAGGAAGCCGGCGCCCTTCTTGTTCTTGAGCTGCCCGATGAGCCCGATCGTGCGCCGGCCCGCGGCGGCCCGCCTGGCCAGGCCCGCCGCGCGTTCGGAGGGCAGGATCTGCCAGCTCGACGTGTCGATGCCGTTGGCCACCCACCGCACCCGCGCCTCCGGAACGAGCGCGGACACCAGCGGGGCGTGCCCGGAGGCCACCACGCACACCGCCGCCGAGGCGCGTAACGCGTCGAGCAGGGCGCCCCTGCGGCGCAGCGAGAACACGCCGGTGTCGAAGTCGTTGCCACGCAGCAGCGTCACCAGCGGGGCGCCGAGCCACGCGGCCAGGATCGGGGCGCCGAGCATCGCGTACGTGCCGCCGAACGCCACCACGTGCGTGTACGACTCACCGCGCAGCGTGGTCCACAGCCGGCGCAGCGCGTGCTCGGGATTGTCCTCCAGCGGCACGGTGAGCAGCCGCCCGCCCCGCTCGCCGCCGACCTGCCACGGCCGGTCCCGCCTGGTCAGATGCGCGACGTCGATCTCCACGCCCGCCTCGCGCAGGCCCCTGACGATCCGGTCGCAGGACTCGGCCATGCCGCCCCTGCTCGGCGGGTAGTGCTCGGTGAGCCACAGCAGCCGCATCAGCTGTCCACGAAGTCGCGGTCGTCGCCGTCGCCGAAGTCGCCGAAGTCGCCCTGGTCCTCGGGGTCGAAGGCGCCTCTGTCGTAGTCGTCGAACGAGCCGTACCAGCCGGGGTCCGAGTACGTGGACGAGGTGCTGTAGTAGTGGTGGCGGCGGAAGCCGCTGGTCCACAGCGGGTCGTACGGGGAGCTGTACCCCTGGGCGGCCGCGCACTCGGGACAGACGCCGCCGGGAGCGGCGTGCCGGTCGCAGATCGGCCTGCCGCACCGGCCGCAGGCGGCCACCGGCGCGCGGCCACAGCGGCCGAGCACGAAGAATCCGGTGCTCACCATGCACGGGGTCACGCGGCCCGCCTCCTCTGTTTTCATCTGAACGACTTCGTCCATCTGAACGGCTCGGTCGCCGCCGTCATGATCACTCCGAGCTGGTCGCGGTCGGCGGGCAGCGGCACCTTGGCGGCGGCCCTGATCACGGTCTTCACGCCCGGACGGACCTTCACCTGGATCCACCACGGCGGCGGGCTGCCCGGCCGCACCGGCGTCTGGTCCTTGGCCAGCGAGCGGCTGGTCTGGATCCGCTGCACGCCCTTCGTCTTGGTCTTGCTCTTGCGCTTGCCCCGCGGGTTGACCTTGACGATGTGGCGGTACCTGACCACGTCGGTGACGGCGAGTGTGAGCACGCCGCCGTCACGCAGCTCCGAGCGGGCGCTGAGCCACGCATCGGTCACCCACCACTGCTCGGCCCGGCGCACCGGACGTACGGCGGGCAGGGCCTGGCGCGGCCCCGTCTTGCCGGGGACGCCGTGGCCGCGCAGGTCGGCGGTGATGCCGACCATGCCGCGCCCGACGTCTTCGCAGAGCACCCTGATCAGCGGCACCAGCGCGCTCTCCGTGCGCACGGGCAGCCGCCACTTGCGCCTGCGGACGAGCGCGTCATGCCGGGCGAGGCTGGCCAGCAGCGCCGCCCATTCCGTCTTGGGCATCGTGGCCGACAGCGTGTGCTCCCAGATGAGGGTCTGGTGCAGCGGGTGGAACCCGGCGATAGCCGCGCGCGTCTTCCGCCAGAACATGGTGCGAAGCATTACACACGGCTATAGACCTCGGCGAGCTTTGCCCGGGAATCGGCCCAGGTGGGCACCCTGCCCTTGGCCCGCGCCGCCATCGCCCGCGCCTGTCCGGGGTACTCCAGGAGGATCCGGATCGCGCGGGCCAGCTCGGCGGGCCGGTCGGGCGCGACCAGCCGGCCGTCCTCCCCCAGGATCTCCCGTACGGCCGGCAGGTCGGAGGCGACGACCGGCGTGCCGGCGGCCATCGACTCCAGGATCTTGAGCGGGGCGCAGCCCTGGTCGAGGTTGCGCGGGCAGGCGGTGAGCGGGGCGGCGGACACAGCTGCGCCGGCGAGCCAGCCGGCCACCTCGTCGTGGGGCAGCGTGAACCGCCACATGATCCGCTCGGCCACGCCCAGCCGGTCGGCGAGGCGTTGGAGCGGTTTGGCGCGGCGTTCCGGGACGGAGGAGCAGATGACCAGGCGCAGGTCGGTCAGGTCGGCGAGCCTGGCGAAGGCGCGCAGCAGCACGTCCACGCCCTGCCAGCGCTGGAGGGCGCCCACATAGATGATGTAGTGCTCCGGCGCGCCAGGCGGCCTGGCGCGCGGCACCGACGACGCACCGGCCGTCGCCGTCGACGCAGTCGCTGTCGGCTGCGGCGGGGCGACGGGGTCGGCGGCGTTCGGCACAAGGAACACTTTTTCCGGATTTATCCCCATTTTGCGGATGGCGTTGCCGATGACGCTCGATGGCACGACAACGGCGTCCGCATGTTCCAGGCAGTGCTCCTCCAGCCGCCGCACCTTGGCCACCGTGGCGGGGGCCGCCTGTGGCCAGGTGTGCGGCAGCTCGATGGACGGCAGCCCGTTCACCTCGTACACCACCTTGTGCCGGTGGCCGAGCACCGGCAGCGCGCTCCACGGGTCACGCACGTGGACCAGCTCCAGCGTCTCCAGGTGCGGCGCGAGGTGGCGGGCGACCCAGTGCGAGTACGCCTCGGCCCGGTCGATCAGGTTGGGGATCTGCTCGTCGAACCTGGCGATCTCGATGTCGCCCTCTCGCTGGTAGCGCGGCAGCCCGCCCCCGCCCAGCACCCCCAGCAGCCCACCGCCGAACCGGTCGAACAGTTCGGCCGCCATCTGCCCGATGTGCACCGCCGACCCCTTGCTCGAAGGGAACCGGTCGAAGGCGAAATAAGCGGCACGCACGGCGCGCAGTCTATTCGCGGCTTCCCGCCGGATATCTACCGGCGCACGCTCTCGTACGCCGAGTAGTCCTTCAACGCGATCGAGTCGTGCAGCCGCAGGCCCTTGCTGCCCAGCTTGGCCGCGGCCTTGCTCACCGCGACCGGCAGGTGACCGATCAACCGCGCGGCCTGGGTGAGGGCCCACAGGTCGAACCGCGTGCCGGGCACGATCCGCTTGGCCGCCCCGATCGCGAACGTACGGCTGCGCCGTACGTAATCGCCGATCTCGGCCTCGTAGGCGGGGAAGGCGCGCTCGTGGTCACCGTGCGCGGTGGCCAGCTCGCCGGCCAGGATGTACGCCCCGACGACGGCCAGGCTGGTGCTGCCGCCCACGGCCGGCCCCGGGCAGTAGCCCGCGTCGCCGACCAGCGTCACGCGACCGCGCGACCAGGTGTCCAGCCGTAACTGGGTGATCGAGTCGAAGTAGAAGGCCGGGGTGCGGTCGAGCTCCGCCAAGAGCCGGGGGACCTCCCAGCCCATGTCCGCGAACCGCTCGCGCAGCAGTTCCTTCTGCCGGGCGACGTCGCGGTGGTGGTACTGGAGCTGCTCCGGCGTCCTGAACATGAACAACGCCCGCGCGTCGGCCATGTGCGCCGCGCCGTACATCCCGCTCACCCGCCCGATGCCGGACAGTCCCTCCATGCGGCCGTCGAGGCCGAGGTAGTTGGGCACCGAGAAGACGGCCAGGTAGGCGCCGATCCAGGTGGAGAAGCGCGACTCCGGGCCGAAGACCAGGCCGCGCACGTTCGAGTGCAGCCCGTCGGCGCCGACGACCAGGTCGAACCGCCTGGCCGCCCCGCGCTCGAACGTCACCGTTCCGTCCTCGCCGATGGCGGTGATGGAGTCGTCGAAGACGTACTCGACGTCGTCGCGGGTGGCGTCGTAGAGGATCTCGCTGAGGTCGTCGCGCATGATCTCGACGTGCCGGTCGGACACGGCCGTGAACACGCGCCGCAGGTCCACCTCCACGGCTCCCTCCGCGCCCTCGCGGTACATGGTGAGCCAGTTCGTGCCGGTCTTCTTGGCCATGATCGGGTCGATCAGGCCCATCTTCTCGACGATGTCCATCGCGGGCCTGAACAGGTCGATCGCGTGCCCGCCCGTCTTGCGGAGCGACGGGGCGCGCTCCACGACGGTGACGTCGAAGCCGTACCTGTTGAGCCAGTACGCCAGGGCAGGTCCGGCGACGCTCGCGCCGGAGATCAGGATCTGCATGGTGGCACCTCCTTACTTAACGGATGGTAAGCCAGCCGGAATGATGAACGCAAGGGCTTACTTAACGATAGGTAAGGGATAGTCTTGGACCATGGCGAGGCCCAGTGACACCAAGGCGCGCATCCAGGCGGTGGCGCGCGAGTTGTTCGTCGAGCAGGGAGTGCAGAACACCAGCCTGCGGCAGATCTCCGACCGGCTGGGCATCACCAAGCCCGCCCTCTACTACCACTTCGCCTCACGCGACGAGCTGGTCAGGAGCATCATCCAGCCGCTGGTCGAGGACATGGAGCGGTTCGTGGCCACGCGCGAGTCCGGTGACGCGCGCGAGCTGCTCGAAGACTACTTCGACATGATCTGGCGGCACCGCGACATCACCGTCATGATCGTGCGGGAGATGTCCACGCTGGGCTATCTCGACCTGGGTCAGCGCATGTTCGACTGGCGGCGGCGGCTCATCACGCTGCTGCTCGGCCCGGACCCCGCCCCCGCCCGGCACATCCACGCGACCGTGGCGATCGGTGGGATGTCCGACTGTTCGGTGGAGTACGCCCACCTGTCCCTCGACGAGGTCAAACCGGCGGCGGTCGAAGCCGCCGCGGCCGCGCTCGGCCTATGAGCAACCCATGACCCGAGCCCGATCGGGCTCGGGTGCGGGAAACGCCTAGTAAACGGCGACGTACAGGTCGGCGCCACCGGGGTGGTGCACCTCAAGGTCCGTCGTGAACCCCCGCGGGGGCGTGCCGCCCGACTCGGTGTGCTTCCACACCTGCTGCCAGGCGTCGACGATCGCCTGCGGCATCTGGCCGCGCGCCTCCACTCGCAGGGCCGTGCCCGCGGGCACGCGTACGGCGACCATGCCCTCCGGCAGCCTGGGGACCGTCCGGACGCCGATGCCGACGATCTGCGTGTAGGCGCCGTGATGGTCGCTCTCGTAATCGGTCAGGACCGCGTAAAGGTTCTCGTCGACGCGTCCCGGCACGTGCGCGAACGCCCCGGGGGCGCCCGCTCGTTGCCACAGCACGGGCAGCTTCGCCCTGGCGGGGTCGATCTCGTCGGCGTTCGAAGTGCGTACGGCGATACCGACGACTGTCAGCTCGTTTCTCTCAGTGACCTCCACAGGCCCTCCATCCCCCTAAGTTTCCTGGCCGATCATATGGCCACGAGACAGGGAAAACCCCTTGTTAGCAGTCACCGCATAGGATGGACGAACGTGAAGTTCCTTAACGGCCTCGTGCCGCAATACGACTTGACGTACAGCGACGTGTTCATGGTCCCGTCGCGTTCCTCGGTCGGTTCCCGGCTCGCGGTCGACCTCTCGACGAACGACGGCACGGGCACCACCATCCCCATCGTCGTGGCCAACATGACCGCGGTCGCCGGCCGCCGCATGGCCGAGACCATCGCCCGCCGGGGCGGCATCACCGTGATCCCGCAGGACATTCCCATCGACGTCGTGACGGAGGTCGTCGACTGGGTCAAGAAGCGCGACCTGGTCCATGACACACCACTCACGCTGACACCGCACGACACCGTCGGCGAGGCCATGCAGCTGCTGCCCAAGCGCGCCCACGGCGCGGTCATCGTCGTCGACTGGGACAACCGTCCGGTCGGCGTGGTGACCGAAGCCGACTGCCAGGGCGTCGACATGTACACGCAGCTCTCGCAGGTGATGTCGAGCGAGCTGCTGACGCTGCCGGCCGGGCTGGAGCCGCGCGCGGCCTTCGACCGGCTGCACGGGGGCCGCCACCGCCTGGCGCCCATCGTCGACGCCGAGGGCCGCCTGGTCGGCATCCTGACCCGCACGGGCGCCCTGCGCGCCACGCTCTACCAGCCCGCGCTCGACGCCGCCGGCAGGCTGCGCATCGCGGCCGCCGTCGGCGTGAACGGCGACGTCGCGGCCAAGGCCAAGGAACTGCTCGACGCCGGGATCGACTGCCTGGTGGTCGACACCGCGCACGGGCACCAGGAGAAGATGGTCTCCGCCCTGCGCGCGGTCCGGGCGCTCGACCCGGGCGTGCCGGTGGCGGCGGGCAACGTGGTGACCGCCGAGGGCGTGCGCGACCTGGTGGACGCGGGGGCGGACATCCTCAAGGTGGGCGTCGGCCCCGGCGCCATGTGCACGACGCGGATGATGACCGGGGTGGGGCGGCCGCAGTTCTCGGCCGTGCTCGAATGCTCGGCGGAGGCGCGTCGGCTCGGCCGGCACGTGTGGGCCGACGGCGGCGTCCGGCATCCGCGTGACGTGGCGCTCGCCCTGGCCGCGGGCGCGGCGAACGTGATGATCGGCTCCTGGTTCGCCGGGACGTACGAGTCGCCCGGCGACGCGCGCACCGACGCCGACGGGCGCAGGTACAAGGAGAACTTCGGCATGGCCTCGGCGCGGGCCGTGCGGCTGCGCACGGCGGAGGACAGCGCGTTCGATCGGGCCAGGAAATCGCTGTTCGAGGAGGGGATCTCGACCTCGCGCATGTACCTGGATCCGCGCCGGCCGAGCGTGGAGGACCAGATCGACGCGATCGTGGCCGGGTTGCGGTCGTCGTGCACGTACGCGGGCGCGGCGAACCTGGAGGAGCTCCACGAGCGCGCGGTGGTCGGCATCCAGAGCGCCTCCGGCTACACCGAGGGCATGCCGCTCCACCAGAGCTGGTAGCGCGGAGCCTCAGGTGCGGCGCCAGCCGCCCGCCGCGTGGATCCCGCCGTCGACGTGCACCGTCGCGCCGGTCACGAACCTGGCCAGATCACTGGCCAGGAACACCGCTGCGCCCGCCGCGTCGGCCGGCTCCCCGAGGTGCCCGAGCGGCGGCAGTCGTACCGGCTCGAAGGGCCCGTCCGTCATCCGCTCCCGCACCTCGGCCTCGCCGTCGGTGGGCAGCCCGTCGGGCGCGATCGCGTTCACCCTGATGCCCAGGGGCGCGAACTCCAGCGCGAGCGACTTCGTCAGGCTCTCCACCCCCGCCTTCATCGCGGCGTAGACCGCGAACCCCGGCGCCGCCTGATGCGCTTCGCTGGAGGTCACGTTGATGATCGACGCCCCGGCCCCCATCATCGGCAGCAGCCGCCGGATCATGCCGGTGACCTGCGTGAAGTTCTCTTCGATCAGGGTCCGCTCGCCGCGGACCGTCGTGTCGGCGAACGCGGCGTGGAACGTCCCGCCCGCGTTGTTCACCAGCACGTCCACCCGCCCCCACCGCTCCCGCACGGCCTGCGCGAACACCTCGACGGCGACCGGATCGCGCACGTCCAGCGTCATCGCGAACTCGCTGTCGTAGGGGGGCTGGTCCCGGTCGCAGATCGCGACCAGAGCCCCGAATGCCGCGAACGTCTCCGCGATCGCCCGTCCGATCCCTCGCGCCGCCCCGGTGATCACTGCGACGCGCCCGGTGAGCAGGATCGCATCAGGAGAAAGGGCGGCCATGAACGCTGACCTTATCCCGACCGCATAGAGTCGTCGGGTTCATTCCTGATCGCCAATTCGTCAACAGGAGCTATTCGTGGCACTCGAGAAGCCGGAAATCGACTTCCCGGAGGGCAACCCGCCCGCCGACCTGGAGATCGTCGACATCGTCGTGGGTGACGGCGACGAGGCCAAGCCCGGCCAGAGCGTCAAAGTCCACTACGTGGGCGTCGCGTTCTCGACCGGCGAGGAGTTCGACGCGTCGTGGAACAGCGGCAACGCGTTCGAGTTCCCGCTCGGCGGCGGACGCGTCATCGCCGGCTGGGACCAGGGCGTGGCCGGCATGAAGGTGGGCGGCCGCCGCAAGCTGGTCATCCCGCCGCACCTCGGCTACGGCAACCGCGGCGCCGGCGCCCGCATCAAGGGTGGAGAGACGCTCATCTTCGTCGTCGACCTCCTGGCCGTCCGTTAACACGCTGGGGCGGGCCCCAAGCCCGCCCCGCCCCTTCGGGGGCCCAACACCGGACAAAATGCTGGTCTAAGCGCGGCGGAATTGTCGGCGAAGTACGGCAACATAGGGCATGTGCTGTTGATCGACGTGGTGCGGGTTTCTGAGGCGGTGACACGCACGTCGGCCCGGCTCGGCAAGGTCGGCCATCTGGCGGAGCTGCTCGGCAGGGTCGGCGCCGATGAGGCGGAGATCGCCATCTCCTACCTGTCGGGTGAGCTGCCGCAGCGCCAGGTGGGCGTGGGCTGGCGGACCCTTCAGGACCTGCCCGCCGCCAAGCTGGCCGCCACCGCCACCCTCACCGACGTCGACGCGCTGCTGTCGAGGATCAAGTCGGTCTCCGGCCAGGGTTCGCAGGCGGCGCGCAAGACGCTGGTCACCCAGTTGTTCGCCGGGCTGACCAGCCAGGAGCAGGCGTTCATGCTCAAGCTGCTCGGCGGCGAGCTGCGCCAAGGCGCCCTCGACGGGGTGATGATCGAGGCGATCGCCAAGGCGTCGGGCGCGCCGTCCGCCGACGTGCGGCGGGCGCTGACGCTGCGCGGCTGGCTGCCCGCCGTGGGCGCGGCGGCGCTGGCCGGTGGGGTGGCGGCGCTGCACGCGTTCAAGCTGGAGGTGGGCCGGGCGGTCTCGCCGATGCTCGCCGGCAGCGCCCCGAACGTCGCCGCCGCGCTGGAGAAGGCGGGCTCCCCGGCCGCGCTGGAATGGAAGCTCGACGGCGTACGCGTGCAGGCGCACCGCTCCGGCGACCAGGTCCGGGTGTTCACCCGCACGCTCGACGACATCACCGCCCAGGTGCCCGAACTCGTGGAGGCCGTGCTCGGTCTGGCCTCCGACGACCTCGTGCTCGACGGCGAGGTGATCGCGCTGCGGCCCGACGGGCGGCCGCACCCGTTCCAGGTGACGGCGAGCCGGGTGACGAGCAAGACCGACGTGCCGCGGCTGCGGGAGGAGACGCCGCTGAGCGTGTTCTTCTTCGACGCGCTGCGGGTGAACGGGACCGACCTGCTCGACCTGCCCTACTCCCTGCGCCAGGAGCTCCTCGCGGAGACCGTCATACCCGGCCTGCTCACGCCGCGGCTCGTCACGGGTGACGTCTCGGAGGCGGAGCAGTACTTCACCGGCGTGATCAAGGCCGGCCACGAGGGCCTGGTCGTCAAGTCACTGGCCTCCCCCTATGCGGCCGGCCGCCGGGGGGCCGGGTGGATCAAGGTCAAGCCGCGTCACACGCTCGATCTCGTCGTGCTCGCGGCCGAATGGGGCCATGGCCGCCGCGAAGGCAAGCTGTCCAACCTGCACCTCGGCGCCCGTGACCCGGAAGGCGGCGGGTTCGTGATGCTGGGCAAGACGTTCAAGGGGCTGACCGACGAGTTGCTCGCCTGGCAGACTGAACGCTTCCTGGAGCTGGCCGAAGGGCCCGCCGACGAGTGGACGGTCAAGCTCCGTCCCGAGCTGGTGGTGGAGATCGCGTTCGACGGGGTGCAGCGGTCGCCGCGCTACCCCGGGGGGATGGCGCTGCGGTTCGCGCGGGTGCTGCGCTACCGGCCCGACAAGCAGGCGGCGGACGCCGACACGGTGGAGACGGTCCGCTCGCTCATGCTCTGACCCTTTTGGTACGGCAGGTTAGTTCGGCATGCCGCAAACTGCCCATCAACCTATCCCCAAGGTGACAGAGTCCGCGTTCCCCCGGACGTCCCAAGATCCCCGGCGTACGCTCGGCGTCCTGGTCAACTTGACATCAAAGTGAGATACATCACTTAATGTCCCATTAAGTTGTCTTTACTTACTGTTTGTCGCATATGTTCGTCCACATTCGCCGGGCACCCGCCCTGCGCATGGGATTGGCCGACGCGCACCCCCGATCTGCCCCCGACCTGGCCTTTCCCTGTCCTTTCCCCTAGCTAGGACTGTGGTTTACCTTGGGCCAGCACTCCGCCAAGCCGAGCCGTCCGAACCCGGAGCGTCAGGCTCCGAGCAAGCGCCGTTGGGTCACTGTCGCGGCCGGCGCGGCCGTCGTAGCCGCCGCCTCGACCACCGCCTGGGCCGCCGTCGCCAACGACGACGCCCCCAAGACCACCGCCGCGGTGGACGTCGCGCCGTCCCCCGCGTACACGAAGGCCGACACCCCCTCGACGGCCGCCAAGACCCCTCAGCCGAACACGCCCCGCACCAAGTCGGCCGCCCCCAAGGCCACCGCCCTGCCGAAGGGCGCGGCCGCCCAGCCGGAGACCAAGCCGGCCGACAAGGCGAACACCGTGCCTGTCCGCAAGGCGAAGACCGAGGCCGCCAAGCCGAAGACCCGCGTACTCAGTTCGGGCACCTGCGGCGCCTCCTTCTACGACGAAGGGCAGATGACCGCCAGCGGCGAACGCTTCAACCCGTCCGCCATGACCGCCGCCCACAAGACGCTCCCGCTGGGCAGCAGGGTACGCGTCACCAACCCGGCCAACGGCGAATCGGTCACGGTCCGCATCAACGACCGCGGTCCGTACGTGGGCGGTCGCTGCCTCGACCTCTCGTCAGCCGCCTTCTCCGCCATCGGCGACACGGGCGCCGGCGTCATGACGGTCAAGTACGAGGTCCTGGCCCGCTCCTGACGCCGCGTCCCGCGGTGCGTTAACCTCCACTCATGCAACACCTGTGTGACTGATCAGCAGCCGCCCGGCGCTTGATCCGCCGGGCATCCCGCGAAGCGATCCCCCCTTCGCCCGTCCGGCCTTTCCGGTCGGACGGCTCGGCTGCTTGGAGTCACCAGGTGTCATCCGTTCCTTCCCGCCTGCCCGGAATCGCGCTGCTCGCCCTGCTGCGCGGCAACCCCGACTTCCGCCGGCTCTTCCTCGCCTCGGCCCTCAGCCTGACCGGCGACTGGTTCACCTTCGTCGCCCTGAACGCCTTCGTCTACCACCGCACCGGCTCGGCCGGGCTGACGGCTCTGCTGTTCGCCGTCGAATCGCTGCCCGGCATCCTGCTGATGCCGCTCATCGGCTCGCTGACCGACCGCCTGGACCGCCGCCGTCTGCGCATCGCCTGCGACCTCGCCGCCATCGTCCCCCTCGCGGGTCTGCTGGCCGCCTTCCACCTGGGATCGGTCCCCATGGCGCTGGTCTCGCTGGCCGTGCTGTCGGTGTCGGCCGCGGTGTCGAGCCCGATCCCCGAGGTCGTCCTGCCCAACCTCGTCGCCCCCGACCGGCTGCCCATCGCGCAGGCCACGCTCGGCGGCCTCTACTCCTCCAGCCTGCTGCTCGGCGCGGGACTCGGCGGCCTGGTCACGGCCGCTTGGGGCAGCACGGCCACCCTGCTGATCGACGCCGCCTCCTTCGCCGCGTCCGCCGTCCTCATCGCCCGGATCCGCCGCCCGTTCTCCACCGCCCCGGCGACCCGCCGCATGCGCGTACGTACCGACACTTCCGAACTGTGGCGCTTCATCCGTGGCACCCCCACCGTGTCGGCCCTGCTCCTGCTGACGGCGGCGCTGCGCCTGTGTTACGGCATCGTCGGCCTCCTGCCCGTCTACGCGCTCGAACGGTTCGGCGCCACCGACGCCGGAGTCGGCGTCCTGTACCTGGCGCAGGGGGCGGGCTCCGTGCTCGGGCCGTTCCTGGGCCGGCGACTGACCGGCACGTCGCCACGGCGACGGCTGCTCGTGCCGGGTGGTGCCCTGGCGGTGTTCGGGCTGGGTTACCTCGCCCTGGCCCAGGCCGGCAGCCTGTGGTTAGGCATACTCGCCGCCATGGCCGGCCACCTCGGGGTGGGCGCGTGCGCGATCCTGGCCATCAACGGGCTACAGGTGGCCAGCCCCGACCACATCCGCGGGCGCGTGATGGTCACGGCGTTCGGGCTGTCGTCGGGGTTGCAAGGGGTGTCGTCGCTGGCGGTGGCTCCGCTGACCGTCGTGGTGGGCATGACGGGGGCTACCCGCCTGCTCGGCGTACTCGCCGTCGGCTTCGCCCTGGTGTGGCTCCTGTACGCGCTCCGCCTGCCCGAACCCGGCGAGTGAGGCTCTCGCGGCGAGACAGCGACATCTCCGACCCTCGCCGAGGAACTACACTTCCGACGCACCAAGGCGGCCGGTTCGAGTAGTCGTGATGGGGGATGGCATGATCCGGATTCTGCTCGCGGAGGATATGTACATCCTTCGCGAAGCGCTCACGATGCTCACGCCAGTCGGGGGCCTGCTCCTCGCCGTCGCGCTGATCACCCTGGCTGTCGGCCTCATCGGCACCGCATAGAGCTCCTTACCTCGTAAGTTGATAACCGATGGGAGACATGATGATCTTAGTGACCGGCGCCACCGGCAATATCGGCTCGCACCTGGTGGCCGCTCTGGCCCAGGCCGGGTAGCGGGTGCGCGCGCTGGTACGCGACCCGCGGGCCGCCACCCTCCCCCTGAACCAGCCCGACAGCGTCTTGAATTCCCTGTAGTTGCCTGGAGGAATCAGGCAACTCGGACGGGCGTGGCCTGGCCTGGGCTGCCCCGGTGCTCGGTGAACGTGAGCACGGGGGTGGCTTTGGCGTGGTGGAAGCCGGTCCGATGGTGAAAATTCCTGACATGCCCTGTCCGGTACGGCTGGTGCCGTCCCGCCTTGGGTGCATGGCCCGCCGGACGCTGTCCACCGCCCGCAGGCGGTGGGGCGGGCACCGTACGCCGGTCGGGCACACGGCTGAAAGTCATCGAGTTGTTTCGTGAGTTGGCTGAGGTGCGGGTGGGCCGTTTCGGGGTGGGGCGCTTCTTGGCCCTGTCGCGTGCGGCCGGTCGGGGGTGCAGGTCGGTTCGAGTGCGGCGGGCGCGCCGGGCCGCCCGGGTAGGCCTGCGCGGTCGGCGGGCGCGGGCCACGTTGCCCTCCACGACGGTGGCGATGGTGCGGACCCCGGTGGAACGATGGGTGCGGGTGGCGTGCTGGCCGAGCAAGCCGCGTGCGACGATCCGCTCGGCCGCCGCCCAGTCCCGATCACACGACAGGCCGCACGCCGGGCAGGAGGCCCACCGCCAGCCCCGCTCGGCCAACCGGTCCGGAGCCGGGCAATGCTTGAGCACCGACGTGCCCGCTCCGCACCGGGGGCAGTACCTGGAGGTGCCGCGCGCCGGGACCGTGACCACCGCGATGGCGTGCTTGGCCGCCAGATGCCGGATCGCCTCGACAATCCGGCCGCGCACCTGCCCCGACAGGCGCGCGTTCCAGCTCCCTCGGCGCCCGCGCGCCTCCAGGGTGGCCAGATCTTCCAGGTAGATGACCGTCGCCCCCGCAGCGACGGCCTGATCGACCGCCCATCGCGCCGCCGACCAGGCCAGCGCCTTGTTCAGATGCCGAATGCGCGCACACAGCCGCTCATGCTCGACCCCGATGCGCTGCCAGGCCGTACTCAACGCGACGTAACGGGAATCAGCAGGCGTGATCCCCGCCAGCAGCCCTTCCAGACGCCGGTGCTTGGCGGCCAGGTGCTCACGCTCGGCCCGCAACCGGTGCAGCTTGGCCGACACACCGCTCGCATCGTAGGCGAACGGCCGCCCATCACTGATCACCCGGCCACCGGCCAACTCCCCTACCACGCCGACCAGCAGCCCGTTCAGGCCCCAGTCGAACCCGCACCCGATCCGATGACCGGCAGCGGGCGCGAAGCCGACCGGGATCCGGAACGGCAGATCGACGCGCACCCGGCCCTTGGTCACCCTCACGGTGGGGGCGCACAACGTCGCTTCAGGTGTGACGGTCGGCGGCAAGATGACCGGCAGCACATGCCACGCCCAGTCCCTGGCGGACGCGGGCGATTCGACCAGCGGAAGCCGCACCCGCAGCCGGGCGCTGCGGTGGCCGGTGCGCTGCAGGGTGAGCAGTTGCCGGTCGGCCGCCGCCAGCACCACCTGCGCCGCAACCTTCGGCGGCTCCTCCAACTCGATCAGATCAGCCGGCAACACCTCATGCTCGTCAAGATAGGCGCGGATCTGCCGACTCCGGTTACGGACCTCCGCCGCGCTCACCCCGTCCGGCAGCAGCGCACGCAATGCCTCCCACTCGGCGCCGGTGCGTGCACTCGTATTCTGTGGCCAGGTTGTCACGATCGCCGCCACCAGGCGGCGCCGGTGCAGCGCCAGCCGCAACAGGCGAGCGGCCTGCTCCTCCGCGCACCGCACCACCCGATCGCACACATGTACGCCCGCGGGCGGGCCCACGCCCCAGCCGAGCCGACGAACAGCCATCCAGCCCTTCGACGGCAACACCCGCCCGTCCAACCCCACCCCGGACGCCAAAGCGTCCAGATCAGCCGCATTCCACCGGGCCGCCACCAGACGGGCGGTCAGGTCGCGCGCCAGGCTGGCCAGCCAGACCACCCGCCGCACCAGCAGACCCTGCGCAACGACCTCACCGGTCGCCTCCACCACCGCTGCATAGGCGGTGCAGCAGGCGGTCGCGGTGAGGTCACTCATCCACCGCTCCCGTCTCGGAGGTGGGCCGAAGGTGACCGACCGCGCTTGAATCGGCCGCCCTCTGAGCAGTTCTCGACGCCCGGCGACCACATGCGGGCACGAGGGTGCCGGCCAGGCGGCGGTCGTGGCAACAGGTGCACCACGCGCTCAGCACGTCGCGATCGGAGGGGAACCGGTACGCCCGCATGCCTGCACCCCCGCCCCTCCGGAACCAAACCTCACGATCGGTAAGCGAAAGATTACCAGCGGTTGACCCTAGCGGGTAGAACATATGAACGACAACATTCTGATCTGCCTGCTCGGCCAGAACCAGCCGCAACCCGCCGTGCTGCGGATCTGCAGGCTCAGCGGCACCGCAGACAACCGGTTCGGCGAACGCCCCGCCGATCCATGATCGGCCCTGCGGGATGATCCCGCCCGGCCCGGCCGACACCGCCGACCAAGAGGAAACCTTGACAGATCATGGCCGATGTTCAGGGCCTTCATAGCGAATATGAGCAGCAGTTCATACCCTGGCCGATGCCCTGATCGGCGTACGGGGGAGTGTTCCTGCTGCCGGGATACGCAGACATGCCCGGACTGCTGGCCCACATACGCCGGACCGGGGGTGCAACGGGTCGTACTGCTGACGAGCGGCTCGGCCGCGCAAGCGGACATGAACAATGTGATCTCCCGGTACATGGCGCTCTCCGAGCGCGCCGCGCGGGAGGCGGGTGTGCCCTGGACGTTCCTGCGGCCCAGGGCGTTCATGTCCAACGCGCTGCGCTGGCTGCCGCAGCTTCGGATCGGCGACCTGGTGCGCGTACCGTTCGCCGGGGTGGCAGCCGCCGCCATCGACCCCGCCGACATCGCGGCCCTGGCGCTGACCGGCGATGGGCATGAGGGCCGGATCTACGAGCTGACCGGCCCGGACTCGCTGCTGCCCGCGGAGCAGATCGCCATGCTGGCCAAGGTGCTGGGCAGGGACCTGCGCTGCGAGGGACTGCCGGACGAGGAGGCTCGGGTTCAGATGGAGGCGAGCATGCCGGTCGAGTACGTCGACGCCTTCTTCAGCTTCTACGTCGATGGCACGCTCGACGAGTCGCAGGTCCTGCCGACCGTGCGAGAGGTGACCGGGCACCCGCCCCGCACCTTCGAACAGTGGGCGGACGCACACGCCGAAGCCTTCCGCTGACCTCGATCGGCGGTGAGATGAGCCTGCCACCAGCGCTACCTGAGGGTTCAGCACTGAGCGACGCTCCGGCGGTCAGTCCCGTTCGGGCACGGCCATCTCGCCGAGGAGGGACCAGTCGTCCTGCGGCACGGTCGCGTTCACGATGCGCGGCGTCTCGGCGAGGTACGGCGGCAGGGTCTGCTGGGCCTTCCTGAAGTGCTCCGACTGTACGTGCGCTGCCCCGGCCTCGCCATCGCGGAACGCCTCGACCAGCACGTACTCGGTCGGATCCGCCAGACTGCGCGACCAGTCGAACCACAGGCAGCCGGGCTCGTCGCGGGTCGCCTGGGTGAATTCGCCCGCGATCTCGGGGAACCGGTCGGCGTGCTCGGGCAGGACGCGGAACTTCGCGGTGATGAAGATCATGGGGCCATTCTTCCGGTGGGCGGCCTTCAGGTCGAGGCCGACCCCGGCCGTTCGCCGAATCGCGAAAGCTCGTGCGGTCGGCTGACGTCAAAGCACGGCCAGGTTGTGTGAGATGACCAGGACCGCGAGCCCGCGTTCGCGTAGCCGTCCGATCAGCGCGAGCACCTGGGCCGTCTGCTCCACGCCGAG